>JBITAC010000038.1:0-15703 GCA_044439905.1 Phycisphaerales bacterium JB063
ACCGCGTTGGCGATCTGGGCGAGGTTGCCGACCTGGCTCGAAAACTGCTGCAAAAGACCCGCAAAAACGAACAGCCCCGAGCCGAAGGAAAACCCCGGGTCGTGGATGTACAGCCAGCCGCCGTAGACCAGCAGGACCAGCAGGTTGATCGAAGTGATCACGCCGACGGTCGGGACAAACAGCGCGACCCGGCCAAACACCCAGCGGTGCTGGTCCGCGACTTCGTCGTTAGCGCGTTTGAATTTTTCACGCTCACGCTCCTGCAACGCGAAACCCTTGACCACGTGGACCCCCTGCGCGTTTTCGGAGAGGACGAGGACGGCCTTGTCGAACAGCTCGCGGTTCTTGCGGTAGGCCGGGCGCACGATCTTGGAGAACATCGCGGTCAAGACCCAGAGCACGGGCGTCGTCGCGAGGCAGGCGAGGGTGAGTTTGACGTGGATGCTCAGCATGTAGCCGAGGAAAAACGCGAGCGAGATGACGAGCATGACCACCTCGATCATCACGCCGTCGATGAATCGGCGGACCGCCTGGACATCGCCCGTCACGCGGTTGATGATCGAGCCCGACTCGTTGGCGTCGAAGAAGCGGAAGCTCAGCCGCTGCATCTTGTCGTAGACCTCTTTGCGCAGGTCGACGACGATGTCGCGGACGAGCACGGCCTTGCTGATCCACGACTGCCGATCCAGCGCGAACCGCACCGAGGCCACCACGAACACCGCGGCCGCGATCACGAGCACACGCTGCATCGGCGACCAGCCCCCGGGGGGCTCAAACCCAAAGGGCCAGCGTGGCGGCTTGTCGCCCGCGCCGATCGCCTCGCCCATCACGTCGAGCCCGAGCCCGATGAGCCCCAGCCCGCTGAGGGTCAGCGCGAGCAGGAGCATCTGCAGGATGACGATGGTGAGCACCCCGCGCTTGTAGGCCCAGCTGAGTTTCACCAGGCGCAGGATCAGCGCCGCGGTCGAGGCCTGCGGGGCCTCCGAGCCGGCATCGGCGGTCGCGGGTTTTGCGGGAGAATCGTCGGCCAAGCGAACCACTGTAGCGCCGTCGGCGGTAGAAGCAAGCGGACGAGATCGAACCCGGCAGATTCCCCATCCCAAACCGCATCGCGAAGCCAACAAGTCAATCCACGAGCCCGACCTCGACCATCATCGGCTGATGGTCCGACCCCGTCGCATCCCCCAGCCGACGCTCGACGACCACCGCACCGCCGGCCGTCAGGCAGTGGTCGATCGGGATCATGCCCAGCGACACCAGACCGGCCGGCCAACTCGCCCCCGGCGCGTGGGTCGGCCAACCCGCCCGGCCGCGAAGCGAATCGGTCAGGCCGCCCGCTTTCACCAGCCGCCGGTAGCTCGCCGACCACGGCGTCGCGTTCAAGTCACCGATCAGCACAAACGGGCCCTGCGTCGATTGCGCGACCGCCCCAGCCCCCGCCAACTGCGCATCGCGGGCCGAAGCATAATCCCCACTCAACGGCGGCAATGTGTGCATCGCCAGGATACGGACGGACGCCCCACCGCTCACCTCAAGCGTCGCGTCGATCGCATTGACCTGCGCACGCCCATCAGAAACATCGACCAGCCGGGCTTGGCGTACCGTCACTACGCTGCCCGCGCGCAACCACATGCCGATCCCGAAATTGTCGCTCCGCGGATCGATCAAGACCGACTCGTAGCCCGCAAGCTCTGCGTCCAACGCATCGACCCACGCCCGGTTGATCTCCTGCAAAAACACTACATCTGCCCCGCTGGTTTGGATCATCGCTGCGACGTCTTGCTTGCGTGCGTTCGACGTATGGACGTTGAAATGCAGCACCATGAGTGACGGGGCTTGGGCGTCTGCCTGCAACTCGGCCGCGCGGCGTGTGTCGCTACTGGGCAAGTAGATCGGCAAGACAAACCACGCATTGAGCAGCAGACCGGCCATCGCAATCATGGCCATACGCCGCCAGCGCAACAGCCATAGCGAGGGCGTCGCGACCGCAAAAACCACGAGGTACTGGAACCTGAAGTGTGTCAGTAAGTCCCACCGCCAGTCGAACCGCGCCAGCAGGGACACCGCATTCAACAGTACGAGAAAAGCAACGATCCCCGAGATCATCAGACCTACCGAGATGTTCGACACGGTAGGCGCAGGGGCTTTGGGCCGAGCTTCTGCATCTTGCGACGGGCTGCTTGTCTCGCTGTCCTGATCCATGCTGACGCTCCGGCCCTGCGTTGGCGACAGCATACCCACCCGCGACGCGGCTAGTCGGTTTGGGTTGGGACGTCGGCGAAGGCGGACGGGCTGCCCAGCACATCGGTAAGCCCCGCAGCCAGGGCGGTGTTGTGCTGCCTGTAGGTCTGATGGTCCTGCAGACGCACCGTGAGCGATACCGTGCCGTCGCCGACCGTCATGGCGATCACCCGCGCGCGTCGGCGGTGCGCCAGCTCAAGCACCGGGCGAAACTCAAACGACTCAAGCTGCTGGGCCCAGTCGCCCACGGCCTGTGCGGCATCATCCGATGCGCCCCCCTCTTCGCCGGCCAAGGCCTCACCGACCTCATGCGCCGGAACGGGCAGCGAACCGACCGTCACCTTCGGCACCGACCCCTCCGCCATCCCGTGGTCACGGAACGTCAGCTTCACCGGCCCGCCGATCACCTGGCTCCAGCCGTCGTACGACACCGCGAACGCCATCGACAGCTCGCCATCAAACGCTCCGACCACCGGACGCTCCAGCCAGTCGGGCACCACAAACCCGCGCTGCTCGGCCCAGGCCGTGAACCACGTCGCGACCAACGCAGACAGCTCCGCGTTGGTCAGGTCGATCTCAACAATGCGGTCGATGTGGGTCGACTCGGGGTCGATCCCGTCGAGCTCTTCAAATGCAATCCGTGCGTTTGGGTTTGCGCCGCCGTGGCGGCGTGCCTGCGCCAACGCGTCGGCCGGGTCGACTGCTTCGGCGAGTTGTTCGAGCTTATCGATCACGCCCTGCGACACGGCTGCGCGTTGCTCGGGGGTGGTCTGCGACAGGTACGCCTGGTGCTCACGCCAGACCTTGGGCGGGGTGCGCAACGCGAAGACGAGCACGACACCGCCGACGAGGATCAGCAGGCCGAGCACACTCATGATGCGTCGACGCCGCCGGCGCCTGGGGTTCTTACTGTTGGATGGGCTGGGTTCTTCTGACATCACGTGGCTCCGGGGGCATTGCCCGATAGCGTTATCGACCGACACGGCAGAGCCCCGACCGCGTCAAGCCCGATTGCCCCACCGGGACCGCGGCCTGTAACGCCTGGCGCGTTTACGCGGGCGCTGCGGGCCGCAGATGCCCGGCCCAGCACGGGGCGTTAGCATGGGGCACGCCCGCGCCCGGTGCCGGCAACACGCCCCCCACCCCCGCCCAGCCAAGCTATGAAATCCATCTGCGTCTACTGCTCGTCCTCGGACCACATCGACCCCGCGTTCCGCGCCCCGGCCAAACGGCTGGGACAACTCATCGCCGAGCACGGCGACCGGCTGGTCTACGGCGGGGGCAGCGTCGGGCTCATGGGCGACTGCGCCCGCGCGGTCCATGAACACGGCGGCAAGGTCGTCGGCGTCATCCCCGAGTCGCTCACCCAGGCCGAGGTCGCCTACCACAACGCCGACGAGCTGATCGTCACCCAGACGATGCGCGAGCGTAAGCAGATCATGGACGACAAGGCCGACGCCTTCGTCGTCCTGCCCGGCGGGTTCGGTACGCTCGAAGAGTTGGCCGAGATTTTGGTGCTCAAGATCCTCAACTACACCGACCGCCCGCTTATCGTCGTCAACCCCGACGGCTTCTACGACCCACTCGTCACCCTGTTCCAGCACTTCGTCGACCACGGTTTCGCGAAGCCCAAACACCTGGCGATGGTGACGTTCGTCAACGATGTGGACGCGGTGTATGGCGCGATCGGGGGCGGGGATTGAAACCGCAGAGGCGCAGAGAACGCGGAGGAAGACACAAGACAATCATGAAACCACCGATGCACACGGATTTACACCGATAGGCATAGCATTGCCCATGTATCCGTGTGCATCGGTGTGCATCGGTGGTTATTGATTCCCTCCGCGCACTCTGCGTCTCTGCGGTTCAGCGTCTACCCGTTGCGCTGCGCAAAGTCGGCCATGAAGTCGGCGAGCGCTTTGGCGCCTTCGATCGGCATGGCGTTGTAGATGCTCGCGCGGCAGCCGCCGACGCTGCGGTGGCCCTTGAGGCCGGACATGCCGTTGGCGGATGCTTCCTCGACAAACTTCGCGTCGAGGTCGGCGCTCGGGGTCGTGAACACCACATTCATCGTGGAGCGGTAGCGTTCATCGACCGGGCAGGTGTAGAACCCGCTGTTCGCGTTGACCGCGTCGTAGATCAGACCGCTGCGTTGGTCGGCCATGTCCTTGGCCCACGCGATGCCGCCCTTGGCCTTGAGCCACTCCATCACGAGCTTGATGACGTAGACCTGGAACACCGGCGGGGTGTTGGCCATGCTCTCGCCCTTCACGTGGTTCGCGTAGTTGAGGTAGTTCACCAGATCGCCCGGGCACTGATCCACCATGGACTGGCGGATGATGACCAGGCCGCAGCCCGCGGGGCCGATGTTCTTCTGCGCCCCGGCGTAGACGATGCCGAACTTCGCGAAGTCGATCGGCTGGCTCATGATGTCGCTGGACATGTCGGCGACGATGGGCTTCTCGATCACCGGGAAGTCCTTCCACTGCAGCCCGCCGATGGTCTCGTTGCTGGTGAGGTGGAGGTAGACCGCGTCGTCGCTGGCCTTTACGGCGGCGGGGTCGGGGAGGGTGGTGTAGCTGCTGTCGGCGCCGTCGAAGACGACGTTGACCCGCCCGACCTGCTTCGCGTCCGCGATGGACTTTTTCGCCCACGCGCCGGAGTGGATGTAATCGGCCGACTTCCCGCCGTGCAGCAGGTTCATCGGGATCATGCCCGACTGCAGCGTCGCGCCCCCGCCGAGGAACAGGATGTGCATGTCGTCGGGCACGGCGAGCAACTCGCGGATAAGCTGCTGGGCTTCTTCGAAGATCCCGACGACCGTCTTGCTGCGGTGGCTCATCTCGATCAAAGAGAGCCCGTCGCCCTGATAGCTGGGGAGGTCGGCGGCGACCTGCTCGAGCACTTCGAGCGGGAGGGTGCATGGGCCGGCGGAGAAGTTATGGATGCGGTGGGTGGTGGTGGGCATGGGTTTCACGCGGGGAAAAGTGGAGGCCGAGAAGATATCACGTTTGCTGGGCGACGCGCAGCGTCCCGCGCGGGCTACCCCAGGCGGTCGGTCGCGACGTGGTAGTGCGGGTCTTCGCTGATGTTGACCTCGACCAGGTCGCCCGCCTTGTCCAGGAGCTTGGCGCATTCTTCGCTGAGGTGGACCAGGTGCAGGCGTTTGCCCTGGGCGCGGTACTTCTCGGCGACGGCGTTGATGGCTTCGAGGCCGGACTGGTCGTAGACGCGGGTGTAGTAGAAGTCGATGACGACGTCCTGGGGGTCGGCGGTCGGCTTGAAGAGCTGCTTGAAGGACTCGACGGAGGCAAAGAACAGCGGGCCGTGGAGCTGGTAGACCTTCGAGCCGTGCTCGTTGAGCTTGATGTCGGCGCCCATGTGCGTCGCGTGCTGCCAGGCGAAGACCAGCGCGGCGACGATGACGCCGACGAGCACGGCCAGCGCAAGGTTGTGGAGGAAGACGGTGATCAAGACGACGGTGACCATGACGAACATGTCGGCCTTGGGCATGCGACGGAACATCTTGAGCGAGGCCCACTCGAAGGTGCCGATGACGACCATAAACATGACGCCGACGAGCGCGGCCATGGGGATCATGCCGATCCAGGGCCCGAGGAAGAGGATGAAGGCGAGGAGCATGAGCGCGGCGACGATGCCCGAGAGCCGGTTGCGTCCGCCGGAGTTCACGTTGATGAGCGACTGGCCGATCATGGCGCACCCGCCCATCCCGCCGAAGAACCCGCAGGCGACGTTGGCGACGCCCTGGCCGACGCACTCGCGGTTGCCCCGGCCGCGGGTCTCGGTCATCTCGTCGATCAGCGACATGGTCATAAGCGACTCGACCAGCCCGACGCCTGCGAGGATGACGGCGTAGGGGAGGACGATCATGAAGGTCGCCCACGCCCCGCCGAGTGTGAACATGTCGGGGGGGAAGATCGCGGGGGTGATGAGTTCGACGAGGCCGCCCTTGATTTCCCCGGCCATACCGGAGACATCCGGCGTCTGCAGGCCGAGCAGCGGCAGGCCGACGATGGCGATACCCGACACGGTGACGATCGCGGCGAGCGAGGACGGGATGGCCTTGGTGAGCTTGGGCAGGAAGTGGATGATGGCCATGGTGAGCAGGACGAGGATCGCCATGACCAGGATGGTCGGCCCGCTGAACCATTGGCCGTCGTTGTCCTTGAAGCTGCCGAGCTGCGCCATGCCGATGACGATGGCGAGCCCGTTGACGAAGCCGAGCATGACGGGGTGGGGCACCATGCGGATAAGCTTACCGAGCCGACAGATACCGACGCCGATCTGGATGAGCCCGCACAGGACGACGGCGGCGAAGAGGTACTCGATACCGTGCTCAATGACCAGCGCGACGACGACCACAGCCATCGCACCGGTCGCGCCGGAGATCATGCCCGGCCGGCCGCCGAAGATGCTGGTCAGCAGCCCGATCATGAAGGCGCTGTAGAGGCCGATCATGGGGGGGACATCGGCGATGATCGCGAAGGCGACGGCCTCGGGGACCAGCGCGAGCGCGACGGTGATCCCCGAGAGGATGTCGGCCCGCGGGTTCCGTGGGAAGTAGGACTCCAGGCCCTCCCGGCTGATCGCGGGCAACGCAAACCGCCGGGTCGGCGCGGGCCCGGGCGATGCCGGTGCCGGCGGCTCCACGGGGGCATCGGCGGGCGAGGTGGCAAGTTCGATATCGGAGGGCATGGGTGCTCTCTGGGCAGGAGGAAGGGTTGCGATAGGTCGCCAGGCATACCGCGACACAAGCACGGCCGCGCGATCGGCAGAATCCCACAGTTTACCAGACCCAGCGGCAAGAGTCGCGCAGAACCATTCGTCACGCACCACCCAACGCCTCAGCGATCCGCCGGGCCCAGCGGGGTAAGCACGCCGTCACACACACGGAACCACGCCACCGCCGCTCGCTCACCCGCATCGGGCCCGGCCGTGTGGTGCATGTTCAGCCGAAGATACCCCGCCAGCAGCGTCGGCGTCATCACACGCAGCTGCGGCGGCAGGTCCGTCGGGTCGGGCGTCAGGTTCATAAACCCCGGCAGCCCCGCGACACCGCCCAAGCTATGGCACCCCACGCTCGAACACTGCCGGTGTGTCAACTCATACCGGATGCCGTCCTCCGCCATCGCGTCGTAGGTCCGCTCCCAATAGGCGCGGAGCTTGTGCGCCTCGTCCTCGTTGATGTCAGCGGAAAAGATCACGACCACGCTGCCATCGGGATGCACCCGCTCAGGTAACGCATCCAAGACCTGCGCGAGTGTGTAGTCAGCACGGCCCGCCTGCTCGGGATCGTCCCACCACGGGCCTGCCGGCGAACCCAGCCCCTGCAAACGCTGCTTCCTCGCGACGCGTCGCGGGCCAAAGTCCCAGTAGTCCTGGTCGATCGCGACACCCGTATGGCCCGTGATGCCCAGCGGCACCGCACTCATCGCGATCACCACGGTCAGCCGATGCGCGGGCAGATCCGCAGCATCCCCCTGCGCCACCCCCAACCCCCTCGGCCGCGCCGCACAACCCAAGCACCCAGACAGAACAAGCAAAAGGACGGAAAGCAAGGCAAGCGGTCTCATCGTTAGCTCCTTGGGTGTCTCACCCTGTCAATCAAGTGGGGCCGGCTCTGCGATCGTTTCGTCACTGGGCGTGGGCCTTCGGAAAACGAATCGCTGGTAGGTGTAGCCCAGCAGCAGCAGCGTGACGCCCAGGCCCAGGAAGCTGAAGACACGCAGCAGCCCCGCGAGCTGCGCCGTGTCGAGCGCAAAGACCTTGCCTACCGCGATGAGCATGACCGCGAGCGAGCCGTACCGCAGCGTGTCGAGACCGGTAACGACCCCCGCGGCCAGCAGCAGCACGCCGAGCACGACCCACGCCAGGGAGTAGGCGTACCACTCGCTGCCGCTGGGCAGGGCGTTGAGCAGGAGCACGCCGTCACCGCTGAAGCCCTGCCGCACCAACAGCGATAGCAGGAAAAACCCGAGCGCGATCGCGCCGCCACCAACCGCGTGCGCCTCTGCGCGCAGGCCCCGAGTGCGCAGCCGACGCGCGAGCACCGCCAGCGCGACGATCGACGGGCCATACAGGTACCAAAGCCCGTTGAGGATCGGCAGCGTGCCGACGCCCGCCCGGGTCCACAGCGGGTTGTCGAACAGCAGCGTGCCTACCATCGCCGTCCCCAGCCCCAACAGCGCGACACACCACCCCGCCCACCGGAGCAGGCCCGGATCGCCAAGCCCGCGTCGCGCCCACGCGAACACGACCCCCAGCGCCATCCACGCCAGCCCGTAGGTCGCCCACTCGTAGCGTGTGATGTCGAGCGTGTGCAGATCGGCGAGGTGGAAGCCGTTGCGCACCTGCAGCCCGACACAGGCCGTCACCAACACGACCGCCCCGAGCCGAAGCAGCCGGCCCACACGTGACTCGGCCTCGGGGTCAATCGCCCGCGCATACAGCCAACCCAACACCGCGGGCAACAGATACGCATAGCACAGGGCCAACGCGAACCCGGGCCCGCCAACCACCGAGACATCCAGCAGCGGATTGCCCACCGCCAGCATGATGCCCAGCGACGCCCCCATCCCCACCGCGGCGACCGCCCGGCCCGCACGCTTCGCAAACCCCGAGCCCAACACCCGGGCGTAGCTGAACAGGCCCCAGCCAAGCCCCAGCAGCGCAAGCCCGTAGGTCCCTCGCTCGTAAAACCCGACGCCCGCGCGGTGCAGGTCGCTCCAGTTGAAGCCGTTGCGCACCTGCATCAGCACAAACACACTGCCCAACACGACCGACCCCACACGCAACGCGAAGGCGACATCGCGCTCGCCTTCCCGCTCGAACCCGCACGCGAGCAGGTAAACACCCACCGCCGGCAGGACGTAGAGATACACCATCCCCGCCGCGAGCGACCCGCCCCCCGCACCGCTGTAGGCCAACGGATTGCCAAACAGGACAGGCCCGGCCAAGGACAGCGCCGCGCCCAGCATGCCCGCGTACGACGCGACCAAGCCGACCATCGTCAGCCCGAACCGACGGGCGGCCTGCCACGCGCCAAGCCCGAGCCCCATCAGCACCACAGCGTACGTCGGCCACTCGTACATCCGCACCGACTGGGCCGTGAAGTCCCCGGGGTGGAACCCGTGCCGAACCAGCACCACACACCCCAGCGCGAGCGTCGCGAACGCGAGCGCCTGCAGCAATCGGCCGACCTCGCCCTGCCCCGCACGGTGCAGCGCATACGCAACGACCCCATACGCCAGCGACGCGAGGCCGTACACAATCAGCAAGCGGTTGAACACGACGGTGCCCGACACCTCGACCATGAAGGGCCCGGGCACCACCAGCAACACCGCCGACAACGCCGCGAGCGCGACCGAGGCGTGCATCAACACCCCAAGCCGAAGTCGCCAGCCCACGACCGCCGACAACGCGCCAAGCCCCGCCCACCCCAGCGCGAGCCACGGGTGGCTCAAGCCCTGCACGATCGCGAGCGCCGCGAGCCCGACCGACGCCAGCCCGTACGCCGAAGCGGCCCAGGTATCGTCCGCGCGCCGCGCCCCCTCGCACGCCCCAGGCCGCAGGATGCCCCGCCACACCAGCGGCCAGGCCGCGAGCGCGTACGCAAGCGACACGCCCAGCGACCAAGGCCACCAGTGCTCCCGCAGCCCCAGAAGCTGCCCGCGCCCCACCACCGCGATCACTAAAAACACAGGCCCCGCCAACGCCGACATCAATACAAACCCACGCCGACGCGTCGGCCACCACTGCCCGGCATAGCCCCCTAGCCCAAACAACAAACCAAACGCCAACGCCCCAACCATCAGCACGCGCCAACTGCTCGGCCACTGCAAACCCCAGCCGCCCCACCACACCGACACCCCCGCACCCAGCACGACCACCGCGCTCAAGCCGCAAGTCACCCAGGCGATCGGCATGTACTTCGCGCTCAGCCGGGCAAGCACCAGCGCCCCCGCCGTCATCACCCAGAGCATCGCCATGTCCTGAGCCGTGTACCCGTTGCGCACGACAAGCAGCGACAGCAGGGCCGCCGCCGACCCCACCGCACCCAGCGCGAGCCATAGTGTCTGCCGAACTTTCGATGCATCACGCTCGCCCCCGCGCTGCTGCGCAAACGTCGCGTTGAGCACAAACACCACCGCCGTCGACATCAACAGCAACGCCGTCACCCCGCGGTCCATCGCGCCGCCACCGAGCAGCGTGTAGCCCAGCGCCCAGACGACCGAGCCCAGCAGCGTGAGCGCACTGATCCCCACCCACCCACGCTTCCGCGTCACCGCCAGCACACCCAGCTCCAACGCAAGCAGGTACACCACCATCGCCGGCCGACCGGGCGTCTGCGCCCCAAGCAACGGCGGCAGGGCAAACCCACCGACCAGCCCCAGCAGCGCCACCGGCCGACCAAACCGCAGCGAAAGCACCACCGCCCCGGCCGTGATCAGCACCAGCAGCGTGTAGCCCCAGCCCGGCGAAATCAGCCCATACAGATTGTGGCCGGCGTAGACCGTGCCGAACAACACCGCGACCCCCGCGCCGCACAACGCCTCCGCGATCCCCGCCGACCGTTGGCGAAGCCAGAACGCCCCGCCGATCATCGCACCGCCAAACACCCCCGCCAGGACAACACGTGCAAGCGGAGAGATCGTGTAGTTGTCGTAGCCGTACTTCAGCAGAAACGCGCCGGTCAGCACCAACGCGATCGCGCCCAGCCAGACAAACACCTTGCCGCCCAGCAGCTGCTCGAAGCTCAGCCCGGAAAGACCCGCACGGGCCGTCGGTGCAACAGCGCGAACCGCTGGACGGACATTCCTGTCGGCCGTCGGCCGTCCACGATCTGTTTCAGAGCGCTCGGTCTTCGCCATGGCGACCGGCCGCAATACCTCCAACGCCTCCCCCTCTTCTTGCGGTGCTTCGGCGGGGGAACCTGCCTCTTCCTCAGCACGCGCGGTGTCCTTCGCTCGGCGAAACGCCTCAAGCGACGCGTTAACCTCCTCGGGCTTAGGCAACTCCTCCGCATCCGCAACGTCGGCCTCCGCCTCCGCCGATATCGCTTCACTCGGCTGTGTCAATTCCTCGGGCTCAGGCACATCGGCCAACGGCGCCACCGCATCGACCTCCGCCCGCGGGGCAGGCATCGGCGAGGGCGAGGCAGCCACGAACGACTCCAACCGACCCACCCGGCCCGACAGCACATCCAGCCGACGCGTGTGCTGCCGCTCGAGCGTCTTGAGTTGGCCCTGCGTCGCCGAGAGCCGGCCCGTCAGCGAAGACACCGTCGCCACCCCCCAGACCACGGCCGCCAACATGAGCAACACAATAATGATGCAAACCGCGAGAAATTCAGGCATGAGCATCTCCAAAGTAAGTTTTTACTTACATTTCAATCCAAAAAAACGCCGGGCACCTCTCACGCTGATCAAACACAAGCACACACCACCAACCCACACCCCACCGCGCTACCCGCCCTCAAGCAGGCACCGCCCCGCCAGCGCGACCAACTTCTTACGCTTCGCCGCGCTCAACAGCCCGGTCTCACGCCCGATGTCCGCCGCCGTCGCGACCCCCAGGACCGCCCAGGCCGTGACCGCCCCGGGCAGCAGGTCTTCGACCGGCCGCCCATCGGCCGCGCGGTGGCCCTCGACCTGCGACTCGATCACGCCCGTAAAGTTGC
The DNA here is from genome assembly GCA_044439905.1 of Phycisphaerales bacterium JB063. Taxonomy (GTDB): domain Bacteria; phylum Planctomycetota; class Phycisphaerae; order Phycisphaerales; family Phycisphaeraceae; genus JAHQVV01. Next base: position 11,942 of record JBITAC010000038.1, read on the forward strand.
GGTACATCCGCCGAAGCGCCGCACGGACGTCGGGGTCGTCTGTCTCGCTCAACGCGGCAAAGGTGATGCGGTAAAAACCCGACTCGCCCCGGTGCGCCGCGTCGTACGCGAGCAGGCGCTCCGCGGCCGTGCCCCCCGCCCCGCCGTCCGCAGCCGCCTCATCGATGATCGCCTGCCAGTGCTGCATCGTCGCGTCAAACAGGTAGTCGATCGACGCGACAAACATCGCCTTCTTGTCCGCCCACAGCCGGTATAGGATGTTCTCCTGCACCCCGCACCGTGCGGCGAGCGCCTTGGTCGTCGCCTTGCGGTAGCCCAGCTCGCTGAACGCCGTCGCCACGATCGGCAGCAGCTCGGCACGCTTTTCTTTGGATCGGTTCGGACGGGCCATAACGGGCTCACCGGGGGTGGAACTCGGTTTCGTATGTGTAAACATACATAACTGGTGGCGGCACGTCAAGAGGCTGGCCTGAGGGGTAGGGTCGAAGGGCTAGGGTCTAAGGCACTAGGGGCTAGGGGCAGAACTCGAAAAGGGGCATATCCTGTGGTACAGACGGCCTCAACTGATTGAAGTCGATGAGTGGTTGTTTTTCGATTAGACCCTAGCCCCGACACCCCATGCCCATCCGCTTCGCACTGCCCCGACTCACCGCCAGCCGTAACGGCATGACCGCGACCCGCGACCGCTGGGCCGGCCTCCTGCGCGACACCGGCCACGACGTCGCGCCCGCCGACGACGCGGCACCCGTCCAGCCGGGCGACACCGCCGTCGTCCTCAACGGATACAAGTCACGCGACACCATCCACGCCCTCCGCGCCGCGCACGGCGACCGCATCACCCTCGTCGTCTGCATGACCGGCACGGACCTCTACCGCGACCTGCCCGCTAACCCCGATCACTACGCCACACTCGACCTCGCCGATGCGCTGATCCTGCTCCACCCCGGGGCCGAGCGTGCCCTGCCCGAGCGGTTCCACGGCAAGGCGACGGTCATCGTGCAGTCGGCGACGGTCGAGCAACACGACATCGCGCAAGACCCCGACCACTTCGACCTCTGCGTGCTGGGGCACCTGCGTGATGTGAAAGACCCGATGCGCGCGGCCGAGGCGTCCCGCCTGCTACCCGCAAGCTCGCGCGTCCGTGTCGTGCACGCGGGCAAGGCGCTGACGCCCGAGTACGACACACGCGCCAAACGCGAGGCCATCGAGAACCCACGCTACCGCTGGCTGGGCGAGCAGGACCGCGCGGGCGTTGAGCAGACGCTGCTGCGCAGCCGGGGCATGGTGCTGTCGTCGCTGCTTGAGGGCGGCGCGAACGTCATCGGCGAATCGATCGTCGCGGGTCGGCCTGTCCTGAGCTCCCGAACCGCCTGCGCCGTGGGCCTGCTGGGCGAGGACTACCCCGGCCTGTTCGACATCGGCGACACACGCGCACTCGCCACGCTGATGCGCCGGCTCGAAACCGACGACGCGTTGCGTAACGACCTCACGCAGCGCTGCGAATCGCGACGCGCCCTCTTCGACCCCGCGGCCGAGCGCGCGGCGCTGCGGTCGTTCTTCGACGCGCTACCCACCGCCGTTTAGCCCAGCGCCCAACGGGCGTGTGTCGGGCTGCGCGGTGACTGCCCCGCCACCCGTGGGGCGCTCGGTGAAACAGGAAACGGCCGCCTAGACCCCGATGTCTTCGTTCCACAGGTCGGGCTTTTCTGCGATGAACTTGGCCATCAACGCCTTGCACCCCGCGTGCTCGCGGTGCACGAGTTCGACGCCGCGTTGTTCAAGCAGGTCCTCGGCCCCGAGGTAGTTCTCGCTCTCGCCGATGACGATGCGCGGGATGCGGTAGAGCAGTGCCGTGCCGCTGCACATGATGCACGGGCTCAGCGTGGTCACGAGCGTGAGTTTGTGCCAGTCACGCCGCCGACCCGCGTTGCGCAGGCAGTCGGTCTCGCCGTGCGATGTCGGGTCGCCGTCCTGCACCCGGCGGTTGTGCCCCACCGCGATGACCTGCGAAGCCAGCGTCGGCTGGGAGGGGTCTACGAGCGCCGCGCCGATCGGCAGGCCGCCCTCGTCGTAGCTCTTCTGCGCCTGTTCAAGCGCGACATCCAGCCAGGCATCAAAACGGTACATCACCCGTCTCCTGCATCAAGTATCCACCCACGGCACCACACACGATCCGACGCCAGTATCCTACGGCCCCCATGCCCGAGTTGCTCACCCTCTTCGCCGTCGCGTTTGTGCTGATCTCGCTGATCGGTTCCGCCGGCCTGCTGCTCTACATCCACCGCCCCCGCCGAAAGACCTTCGCCGTCGCGCTCGCGATGGGCAACCCCACCGACCCCAGCGACCTCGGGCTCGAGGGCGAAGCCGTCCAGTTCAACCTGCCCGGCCCCGGCGGCGGACATACCTCACCGGGCTGGATCGTCAAAGGTGGATTGCCCGAAGGCCCCGCCGTCATCATCCTCCACGGCCACCGCGACGCACGCTTTGGCTCACTCATCCGCGCCAAAAAACTCGCGCCCTACGCCAGCCACCTCGTCGTCTTCGACTGGCCCGCGCACGGCGAATGCACCGCGCCGTGGATGCAGTTTGGCCAACGCGAAATCGGCGACCTGCTGGCCGTCCTCGACGGGCTGCCCGACGCACTCACCCGCAACAAGCCCGTCCTCTTCGGGCACTCGATGGGGGCCCAGATCGCCATCAAGGCCGCGGGGCTCCACGACCGATTCGCGGGCCTCATCGCCGACGGCCCCTACCGACGCTGGGACTCGCCCATCCGCGCCCGCATGAAACGCTACCGCGTGCCCGCCTGGATGTTCATCTACCCCGTCGCCGGCTTCTACCTCCTGCGCGGCTGGCTCCCCGGGTTCGATCGGCTCCACTTCGCCCGGCAAATCAAGTGCCCCCTGCTTGTCATCCACGGCACGCACGACCCGATCTGCCCACACCACGAGGGCGAAGAACTCGCCCAAGGCGCACCCGACGGCACGTTCGTCTCCATCGAAGGCGGCGGCCATATCGATCTGGTCGGCATCGACCCCGAGACCTACCACGCGGCGCTGTCGACGTTCTTCGCGCGGGTGGGAGAGGGGCTAGGGGCTAAGGGCTAGGGTCTGCTTCTTTTCCGACCCTAGCCCTTAGCCCTTAGACCTTAGACCCTAGCCCCTACTGCTACAATCCCCGCATGAACTTTGCCCCCCTCATCGACCACACCATCCTCAAGGCCGAGGCGACGCGCGACGATGTGCTGGCGCTGTGCGACGAAGCGCTCACGCACGGCTTCGCGTCGGTCTGCGTCAACGGCTGCTACATAAAAGACGTCCGCGCCAAGCTGGCCGACTCGGCGGTCAAGACCTGCGGTGTCGCGGGGTTCCCGCTGGGGGCGATGAAGCCGATGGTCAAGGCGATCGAGGCGGTGTCGCTGGTCAAGGACGGCGCGGACGAGGTGGACTTTGTCGCGCACCTGCCGCACCTGCTCGATGAGGATGTCAAGGCCGCGAAGGCGGAGTACAGCGAGCTGGTCAAGGCGGTGCGGAGCGTGTTGCCGAGCGTCATTGTCAAGGTCATCATCGAGTCGGCGGCGCTGCGGAAGGATGCGGACGACGCGGCCTTTGAGCGGCGGGTCGTCACGGCCTGCACGGCAGCGCAGGAGTCGGGCTGCGATTTTGTGAAGACCTCGACCGGCTTCCACCCCGCCGGCGGCGCGAGCGTCGAGGCGGTCGCGTTGATGAAGAAGCACGCGGGCCCGATGAAGGTCAAGGCCTC
>JBITAC010000039.1:0-8565 GCA_044439905.1 Phycisphaerales bacterium JB063
CTCTTCCGATCTAGCGTGCCTTCGTCGATCGTGAAGTTGGCGGTGATGACGAAGTAGATCAGCAGCTGGAAGATGACGTCGATCATCGAGGTGAGCTGGAGCTCCATCTCGCCGTCGTTGACCCGGCGTTTCTTGCGCTGCGAGGTGTGGTGTACGACCTGGACCTCTTCGTCCGCGTCGGGGGGCATGATGTCGTTTTCGTCGGCCATGGTGGTGTCCGTTTTATCTCTTCAAGCCAATTGCCTTGGCCCTTCGACTTCGAAAATCCTGAATCAATCCGGCATGTACGCGACGATGTCGATCAGGGTCTCGCCCTTTTCGAGGCCGCACTCAAACATCGCTTCGAGCATGATCGCCATCACCGGAAGCACCTCGCGGTAGTAGATCGTGGCATCGACCCGGAAGAGGAATCGCAGGTCCCCGCGTGGGTGGCGGCGCTGGATCGCGGCGACGAGCGCGTCGCGGAACGCCTGGATCTGCTCGGGGTCGTCCATCGGGTAGGTGGCACCGCCCAGCGAGATGGCCTTTGCTTTGCCGCCGCGCTGCAGGACCTGGTCGACGGGGCTGCCCGGGCCGGGCTCGCCCTCCCACTCTTCCTCGGGCAGGACGCTGATGATCAGCCGATTCTCCGAGACGACCTGGATCGTCTCGGGCTTGTCGACTTCGGGCAGCTTCATATTCGGGTTCTCGTCGGTGACGATGTTGTTCACCAGCAGGAAGAACACGATCAGCAGGAACACCACGTCGATCAACGGCGTGATATTCAGGGCCGGCTTGACGGGGCCGCGTTTTGTGACATTCGATGCCATCGTGGTACTCGCTTGGGTCTGACGCGCTTAGGCCTTGGCCGAGGCCACTTCAGTGGCCCGTCGGCTTTGATACGAAACGAAGCCCTGATTATTCGGGCTTAGGTGTTGCGCGAGGCCGATCAGACCGCGACTTCTTCTTGCCGCTGGGCTTGAATGGGGCGATGAGCTCTTCGACGATGAGGATGCCCTCGGCACAGTGCGCATCAATCTTGTTGCGGATGAGCGAGTAGGCCGAGAGCGCGGGGATCGCAACGATCAGGCCCCAGAAGGTGGTGACCAGCGCGGTGGAGATACCGCCGGCCAGCTCGGTGGGGTCGGCGCTGCCGCCGGAACTGACCAATGCCTGGAATGCGACGATCATGCCGAAGACCGTGCCAAACAGCCCGATCATGGGAGCGATATTGCCCATGACGTTGAGGTACTCGATGGGCCGGAGGATCTTGACGGCCTGCGCGTCGCCGGCCTCTTCGACAGCGCGTTCCATCGCGGCGTAGCCGTTGCTGGCTTCGCTGAGCGCAGCGCTGACGACCTGGCCCAGGTAGGACTCGTCGTCCTGCGAAAACTCGATCGCCTCGCGATATTTCTTCTCGGCAAGCAATGCTTCGATCTCGTCACGCGTTTCTTCTGGCAGGACCTGGTTTCGCCGGTACTTGAAGATCAGCATGAGCGAGAAACCCATGACGGTGGCGGACATCAAAAGGAGGAGCATGATGATGAGGTTGCCTAGGATCGGGCCATCGGGCCAGAAGAACGCCTTGAACCAACTCTGGGTCTCACCGGCGGAAGCGGCTGCGTCTGCGGCGGCACCTGCGGCGGGCGTGGCGGCAGCGTCCTGAGCGAGCGTAACGATCGGCATCGCGATCGCCCCAGCCAGGGCAAAGGTGGTCTTCATCAAAGTCGTGCGCATCGGTGGGCGGTCCTGTAAGGGGTGATCAGGGGGAGTTGTTCGGGCCTGGGGTACGTATCCTAAACCAAGCCGGTCGCGGGCGGTGCCTGGACCGGTGGCTGCCTCGGCGTGGCCCGCCTTCACCCTCGGGCGGCAGGCGGGACGTCGTGTGCAACCGGATCAAACGTCTAAGGTTGCTGGGTTGTCGCCGGGCACAAGGCCGAGCCCGGGCAAGGTCAGCCCCGGCGTCGCAAAACACGCGGGGCGGCTGGGGGCTAATGGTGTTAGGGGCTACTCGTCATCCTCGGCCTGGGGCAAGGGTTCGCCGATGATCTGGTAGTAGCGCTGGTAGTACTGGGGGTAGGTTTCGGGGTCGTCGGCAAAGGAGAGGAACAGGTCGCTCTGGTTAAGCAGCTTGTCGTAGAGGTCCTCTCGGCCGATGAGCCGGTGTACGTAGGCAAGCTCGAGTCGCGACGGCGCGAGCAGCGGCGTGCCGAGGTTTTCGTAGTGGAAGACGATGCGGGCAAAAGTCAGCCCGGCGTCGAGGTAGTCGTCACGCTCGCCTGAGGCGTCCGCGATCGCGAGCTGGGCCCGCGCGAGCACAAAGAGCTTCTCGGGCATGTCGCCCCGGCTGTCGAGCCAGGGGGTGATCGCCTCGATCGCTTCTTCGTACTGGCCTTCTCGTAGCAACGCAAGCCCTTCCCACTTCTCGTCGTCGAAGTCCTCCTGCTCAAGGATCTCCCACAACGCCTCGGGCAGGATCACGGCCGACTGCGAACGCTCGGCCCGCGTGGCATCGCGCGGGTCGGGCTCGACCGGCGCGAGGTCGGGCATCGCGTCTTCACCCAGCACCGCAACGAGGTAGGCCTGCAACCGTTGGCGGGTCTGGCCCCGGGTGTCTTCCAGAACGTCCATCACCTCTTCACGGATGCGGGCCCGCTCGTCGTCGCTCAACGCTTCGAGCGACAACATCGGCGGGGCCGAGAGGAAAAACGGGTCCCCACCGGTCCGGGCGATCTCGGCATAAACCGTCGCGGCTTCGACCGGCTCGTTGCGTTGGTCGAGCGACTGGACGAGGAAGTACTGGGCAAAATGACGGACCCACTCAAGGCGTGTCTGTTCGGTGATCTCCGCGAACATCCGCTGGGATCGGCGGTAGTCCTCGCCCTTGAACGCCTCGAGCGCTTCGAAGAAGTCTTCTTCATCGTCGATCTTGAGCGACTCGACATCCCCCAGCGCGACGGTGTTCTGCCCGCCCACGTTGTTACGGTAGACGAGCGCCCCGTCTTCGACGCCGACGAACGTCACCGACTGCCACTGGCCGTTCCGCATCAGCTCGTCCGCCGAGGCGAGCGGGGCGGCGAACACGCCAAGCACGATTACCGCCAGCAGCATCCACCGCCCAAGGCGTGGCATCGAGCGGTCGTCCTGCGGTCGTTGGGGCATCGGCGTCTCCGTCGGCGGCCGCCTGGGCCGCGGGGTGTGTCAGGGGCGGGCCGGCCTTCGCCGGCGGGTCGATCAGCGGAGGTTCAGGTCGCGTTCGCTCAGGAACTTGTACACGCCATCGGTCTCCTCGGCGATCCGTTCAAGCGTGCCACGCAGCCCGGCGTTGAGCAGCGGGTCACGGTAGATGAACTGGATGCAGTTGATCTTCGCGGGCGGCGTGTGGTCGTTGGCACGCTCGATCGCACGCATCACGTCGGACTGGAAGATCTCGTGTGTGGTCGCCCCCTGCCCGCCGCCGGTAAGGTTGTCCGAGAGCAGGAAGACGAGCTGGGGCTGGTACTTGAGGGCGAGCTCGATCGCAGGGATCGCATTGACCGACCCCCGGCCGTTGGGCTCGATATTGTGGTTATCCAGGGTGATCCAGTTAGACGCCATCTGCTTGAATTCGACCGTCGCCGGCCGAAGGTTCGTGCGGCCCGTGGGCCCGGGGACTTCGTGGACGCCTTCGGCGTTGAAGAAGATGATGGTGAACTTCTGGGCGGGGTCGAGCTCGTTGATGACGCGTTTGAGCTCGTTGATGACCAGGGGCATGGTGTCGACCATGGAGCCCGAGGCGTCGACGATGAAGGCGATGTTTCGGGCAGTGCCGCCGTTGCCAAAGACGTTGGTGCCGAAGGTCCCCGTGCCGTTGCCGCTGGTAAACGAGGAGCCGGGCGTGCCGCCGGCAGTGGTCGCGCCGACGCTCAGACTCTGGATATCGGTCACGTTCATGACCGGGCTGGGCGGGTTGGTGGTCGGGTCGATGGTCGGGACCGTGGGCGGGGCGTCAGAGGTCTGCTCGTCGACGGTCTCGATGGGGTCGGGCGAGCCGGGCGTCTCGGAGAACGCGGCGTCGGGGATGACGGGCGGCTCGGGCTCCTCGGTCATGATGATCTGCCAGACGAAGAAGAACGCGGCGACCACCAGGGCGACGTGGAAGAGGATCGAGATCCCCCAGGGCATCAGGGCCATGAGGGTATCGCTGATCTCGTCCCCGACGGATTCCTCGTCGTCAAACTCCTCATCGAGCTCGGGCTGGGGCGGCGCGTGTTCAGGCCCGGGGGCCGATGCACGGTTAGCAGCGAATCCGAAAAGCATCATGACTGAGGTCTCCGCTTAGCGGTGAAAAAACGGGCGTTTTTCGCCCGATCCGCTCGACCGCCGAGGGCGGCCTACCCGCAGGGGCTGCGGGTTGGCCCAGGCGTAGACCGTCTGATTCCCGCCGACGATGCCGACGATCAGACGCCCCAAGCCGGCTGAGCCGGTGAGCGTATTCAATATTGAACATCATACGCGCGATTTTGTCCAGTGAAACCCGGGAAGTCGTTTTGCTTATGCAAGCAACGCCGTCTGCCGTGGCCCGCCAACGAAAGTCGATTTGCCGGCCGATCTTTCACGAACAAATCGTATTCTGATGCGTCTTATAAAGGGTGCATGCCCGGGGGTGTCGGTTGCGCCGGGTACACTAAGGCCCGAACCGCCGCGTGGCCGGTGCTACCAAGGGGTTTCTTCATGCTGCCAGACTTTCGACGCGACCACTCCTCGATACGCTACCCCGTCGGCCTGGTGGGCTGCCTGCTCGCGGGTGCCTGCATGGTCGGCGCGGCCGGACCCCGCGCCCAAGCCCAGCAGTTTGAAGAGTTACAGGTCGATGGCGTCGAGTTGGTTGAGGGCTTTGAGATTGTCGATGGAACCGAGACGCTCGACGATGTGCTGGGTGAAGACGCCAAGCCGGGCTTCTCGTTTATGCGCGGGGAGAACGGCGACCTGCTCGACGACCTGCTCAACCGCTTCCACGAAAACCTGGACGCGGGCGAGTGGGAGAAGGCGTTTCGCAGTCTGATCGAACTCACCGAGGCGGCGCGGTATGTGATGGCCCCGCTGGGGGAGTCGTCGGTCTATGTGCCGGTCCGTCGGTCGATCCAAGAACGCCTGCGCGAACTACCGCCGGAGGGGCGACGCGCGTTCCAGCTTTTTTACGACGCGCAGGCCCGCGAGATGCTGGCACGCTGCCTGGCCCATCCTCGGCCCGGGAGTGACGAGCAACTCCAGCAGGCGCAGGCCATCTACGAGCTGTTCTTCATGACGTCTGTGGGTGACCGCGCGGCGGACCTGTTGGGCGACCTTTACTTCGAGCGGGGCCAGTTCGCCCCGGCGCAGGCGTGCTGGGAGGCGATCCTCCACCAGCACCCGGGCTCATCGATTGCCGAGGTAGACCTGCAGTACAAGCGTGTCCTGGCCCTGCACCGAGCCGGGCGTGCGGATGATGCGCATGCCCTGGCCGAGCAGGTCGCGCTGCGTTTTGCCGGGCGTGGTGTCGCGTACGGCGGGGGTCAGCCCGACGCCGCGGCGGCGCTGCGGACGGTGCTGGGCAACGCCCCGGAGCCGGGCACCCGCGTGACCCACGAGAGCGATCCACGCGTGCCCGCCGCGCTGCCGGCGGACGGGGCCGACCCGGTGTGGCAGATGACCTTCGTCGACGATGCCACCAAGGACATCCTCGACAGCTTCAACAGCAACAACCGGTACTACGGGCCGACCGACCTGCGCGAGCTGGTCCCCCCCACCGCCGTGGACGACCGCGCGGTCTACGCCCACTGGCAAGGTGTCGTTTTTGCGATGGACCTTGAGACCGGCAAGCTGCTTTGGCGCACCGGCCGATTCGTCGATGCCGCCGCCAGTATGGGCCAGCGCATGAGCACCCCGGCCGGCAATCCGCGCGGGTACAAGATCGCGCTGACCGACCAGCACGTCTTGGTCCAGTCCTCGGGCGGTGCCAACAACCGGCAAACCGACCGTTTCACCCTCACGGCCTACGACAAAACCACCGGCAGAGTCGCGTGGAACACCGCCCAAGTCCCGGCGTGGCGCGGGCAAAGCTTCTGCGGCCAGCCGATCGTGGTCAACGGCGAAATCTACGCCATCGCGCACAGCGTCGGCCCCAGCAATCTCAACGACCCCGCCCTGGCCGCGGCCCGTGCCGGCGGCGACGCGCAGCTGCCCGGCGGCAACAACCGCACCCTGACGCTCTACCGCATCGACACCCTGAGCGGGCAGCCCCAGTGGTCGCTCCCCCTGGGCGAGGCCGACCTACGCGTCAGCCCCAATGCGCAGTCTGTCTGGATGCCCCACCCGACCATGCTCATGCAAGGCCGAAACCTCTACGTCCTCACCAACAACGGCGCGGTCCTCGGCGTCGATACCGGCGCGGGCGAAGTCGCCTGGGCGGTTCGGCTCCAGGTCCCCGAGGGCGGCAACCAGCAGCCCTACTACATCGTCCAGCCGCCCAGCGCGAATGCGCAGGGGCCGGGCGCGATCGTCCTGGTCGACGGCGTGCTCTACGCCAAAGAAGCCCGCAGCGCCCGCGTCTACGCCATCGACCCCGAAGCCGGCCAGCCGCTGTGGGACTACGAAGTCCCGGCTAACGGTGAGCTGATCGCCGCCGACCGCGAACACCTCTACATCATGGACCAGGCCGTCCGCGCTTTCCCCCTCAACTCGTACGACCCGCTCAACTGGAACGCGAGCCAGATCGAGGGGCCACGCATCGGCGCAGGCCTGCTCGCCGGCGACGCGCTCTACGTGATGGGTAAAGACAAGCTATACGCCCTGTCGCTCGAGAGCGGCGAAACACTCAGCGCCTTCGAGAACCGCTACCTCCGAGGCAGCGGCGGGCGTCTCATCACCGCCGGGGATAAGATCATCTGTGTCACCCTGCGTGACATCACCGTCTTCGATGTGCCCACCCAGGCCGCCCCGCAGTTCGACACCGAAGACATCGCACCGGGAAACTAACTCAGGACTGATTCGTCACAACCGCCGCGCGTATCGCGCCCCGTCGCGCCGGCCCGCGCCACCGCAATGACCGCCCGCTAACGCCCACCCAATCGCCTTTGGGGAACCACGCATGAAGCACCACAACCAACTCCCGCTATGGATGGCACTCCTCGCAGTCCTCGGCCTGCTGACGGCTCCGCAACTCGCGCCGGCACAAGACGACGCCCCGCCCCCCGCCGAGGGCGCAGCCGACGACGCCGAGGGCGCACGCGAAGTCGAGGTCGTCTTTGACGAGGATGGCAACATCATGCCCACCCACTTCACGCAGCAGACCCAGCGTGCCATCGAGAAGGGGCTCGAGTACCTCGCACGCACGCAGAGCAACGACGGCAGCTGGACCACGACACAGGACGGCGTGACGTACCCCGTGTCGATGACCTCGCTCGCGGGCATGGCGTTCCTCGCCGGTGGCAACACGACCAGCCGGGGCCCCTACGCCGAAAACGTCCGCAAGGCCGTCCGCTACATCATGCGTCAGGCGAACCCGGAAACCGGCATCATCGCGGCGGGCGCGGAGAATGGCCGAACGATGTACCCCCACGGGTTCTCGCTGATGTTCTTGGCTTGTGCCTACGACATGGAAAGCGACGAACGCGTCCGCGAACAGATGCGGATCATCATCCAGAAGGGCATCATCCTGACCGACCGCGCGCAGTCGCCGCTGGGCGGCTGGATGTACACCCCCAACTCGGGCGACGAAGGCTCGGTCACCGTGACCCAGCTCCAGGCCCTGCGTGCCGCACACAACGCCGGCTTCGTCGTGCCCGAAGACGTGATCGAAAAATCGATCCAGTACCTCGAGATGTGCCGCACACCCGACGGCGGCATCCGCTACTCATTCAACTCCGGCAACAGCACACGCCTGCCCATTTCCGCCGCGGCACTGCCGTGCCTGTACGCCGCCGGCGACTACGAATCCGAGATGGCCGAGGCCTGCCTCAAATATGTCTTTAAGTCCTACTGCCTCGACGGCAACGACAAATCCTGGAGCAAGCACGGCGGGCACGATTACTACGGCCACTACTACGCCGCACAAGCCTTCTATCAAGCAGGCGACGACTACTGGGACGCCTATTTCCCCGCCGCACGCGACCAGCTCATCAACATGCAAGGCCAGGGCGGCCAAGGCGCATGGAACGGCGACGGCGTCGGGCCGGTCTACGGCACCGCACTAGCGCTCACCATCCTCCAACTGCCCTACAAGTACCTGCCCATCTACCAACGCTAAAGCGTCCAACAAACAAACGCACGAACGAATCACGACGCGCGTCGCAACAAACTTTTCCCCCGCCCGAACCCATGCAAAATATGCACCGTATCAACGGTGACATCACACCGGAGACTCGCCTTGACCGACCAACCCAACGACGCCCACTCGGCGAACACCGCCCCCGACCTCGAGGACCTCAACAAGCTCAAAACCGCCTACGACAACGTACGCGAACAGATCGGCAAGGTCATCGTCGGACAAGACGACGTCATCGAGCAATTGCTCGTCTCCATCTTCGCGAAGGGCCACTGCATCCTCGAAGGCGTGCCCGGCCTCGC
>JBITAC010000040.1:0-67218 GCA_044439905.1 Phycisphaerales bacterium JB063
CGCCCCTGCCGCGAACCGGCCGGCTGTCAGCAGAGAGACACGGAACCTTCGCCATGCAATTCAACAGCAACAACCTCAACGCCGAAACCATCCCCACCCAGGGCCACGGCGAGCCGACCGACCGGTTCGTGGGCCTGACCGGCGCCCAGATCTTCCACGAGCTGATGCGCGACCACGGCGTGGAGGTCATCTTCGGGTACCCCGGCGGCGCGATCCTGCCGGTGTTCGACGCGATCCACGAATCCGAGCACTTCCAGTTCATCCTCACCCGCCACGAACAGGGCGCCGGGCACATGGCCGAGGGCTACGCCCGGGCGTCGGGCAAGGTGGGCGTCGTGCTGGTGACCAGCGGCCCCGGCGCGACCAACACGGTCACGCCGATGCAGGACGCGCTGATGGACGGCACGCCCCTCATCGTCTTCGCCGGACAGGTCGCCACCGGCGCGATCGGGTCGGACGCTTTCCAGGAAGCCGACATGACCGGCATCACCCGGCCCTGCACGAAATGGAACACCCTGGTCAAACGCGTCGAGGACCTGCCCCGCGCGATCAACACCGCCTTCATGGTCGCGATGTCGGGCCGGCCCGGCCCCGTGTTCGTCGACCTGCCCAAGGACGTCACCGCGGCGACACTCAAAAAGCCCTGCTACGCCGAGCCCTACACGCCCGGCTACCACGTCCGCGAGCTGGGCACCTCCAACGAGATCCAGCGCGTCGCGGACATGATCAACAACGCCAAACGCCCCGTGTTCTACGTCGGCCAGGGCTGTGTCGCGTCCGGCGCAAGCGAGACCCTCCGCGCGTGTGCGAAGAAGGCCAACGTCCCCGTGACCACCACGCTCCAGGCCCTGGGCGCATTTGACGAACGCGACCCCCATGCCCTGCACATGCTCGGGATGCACGGCAGCGCCTACGCCAACTGGGCCATGCGCGACGCCGACTGCATCATCTCCATCGGCGCGCGATTCGACGACCGCATCACCGGCGACCTCAAACGCTTCGCACCCGCGGCCCGCGCGGCCGAGCGCCGCGGCGAAGGCGGCATCATCCACTTTGACATCGCCCCCGAGAACATCAACAAGTCCGTCCCCGCGACCATCCCCGTCGAGGGCGACGCCCGCAAGAACCTCGAGCTGCTCATGCCCCTGCTCGAGCACCGCGACCGTGCCGAGTGGTTCGACCAGATCCTCGCGTGGAAGAAGGAAGCCCCCTTCCGCTACAAAGACGACGAACGCGAGTTCCACCTCAAGCCGCAGGCCGTGATCGAAGAGCTCAGCAAGCAGACCCAGGGCGAAGCGATCATCACGACCGGCGTGGGCCAGCACCAGATGTGGGCGGCGCAGTTTTACCAGTACATCCACCCCCGCCGGTGGTTCACCTCGGGCGGGCTCGGGACGATGGGCTACGGCGTGCCGGCGTCCGTCGGCGGGCAGCTCGGCGAAAACCTGCTCGCCAAACGCGAAGGCCGAGCCCCGCTGCAGGTCATCAACATCGACGGCGACGGCAGCTTCTCCATGACCGCGATGGAGATGACCACCGCCGCACAGTACAAAATCAACGCCAAGACCATCCTGCTCAACAACGACTTCCAGGGCATGGTCAAGCAGTGGCAGGACCTCTTCTACAAAGAGCGCTACAGCCACACCGAGATGCACAACCCCGACTTCTGCAAGCTTGTCGAGGCGATGCACTGCAAGGCCTTCCGCTGCACGAAGAAGGCCGACCTCCCGCAGATCATGACCGAGTTCCTCGCCCATCCCGGCCCGGCCGTGCTCGAATGCCTCGTCGAGAAGCACGAGCACGTCTACCCCATGCTCCCGGCCGGCAAGAGCGTCGACGAGATGGTGCTGGGCGACTTCGACTAAAACCACCCCATCCAGCCGCACACCGCAACGCCCACGGGTTTCGACCCGTGGGCGTTTTGGGTTGCCTCTCCACCCCGCATGGACCCGCCCTGAAACACTCGGCTAGAATAGCCGTCCCTTAGCTGCCCCTGCCTCTCTCACGGAGCGATGAAATGACCCGTCTCTTACTGGCCTGCCTGTTTGCCCTCCTGTCCGCCGCCCCGATCGCTGCGCAGCAGGCGGTGACCACCGGCGTCGCGTTCGAGCACCTGCGCTTTGAACGCCCGCTGTACCTGTGCCACCCCGGCGACGGCACCGACCGCATCGTCGTCGCCGAGCAGTCCGGCCGGGTCTACATTTTCAACAACGACGCCGACGCCCGGCAGCGCGACATGCACGTCATGATCGACCTGCGCGACATCACCATCGCGCCAGGGCACCGCGGGGAAAACGAGGAAGGCCTGCTCGGCGTCGCATTCCACCCCGACTTTGCCGAGAACGGCCAGGTCTTCCTGCACTACTCCGCCGCGAACCCCAAGCGTAACGTGCTCTCGCGTTTCACCATGATGGACGACGGCCAGACCCTCGACCCCGAATCGGAAGAGGTCGTCCTCGAACAACGCCAGCCGTTCTGGAACCACAACGGCGGGATGATCGACTTCGGGCCCGACGGCTACCTGTACATCTCGCTGGGCGACGGCGGCGCGGGCGGTGATACGCTCAAGGCCGGCCAGGACCTCAGCACCCTGCTCGCCAAGATCCTCCGCATCGATGTCGATCACGTCGACGAGGCACGCGGCACCAACTACGCGATCCCCGAGGACAACCCGTTTATCGATACCGAGGGCGCTCGGCCCGAGATCTGGGCGTACGGCCTGCGTAACGTATGGCGTTTCAGCTTCGACCGCGAGGACGGCACGCTCTGGGCCGGCGACGTCGGGCAGGGCGCATGGGAAGAGATCAATATCATCCGCCGCGGCTACAACTACGGCTGGCGCATCCGCGAAGGCCGACACGACTTCGACGCCAACGACCGCACCGACGACACGGGCCTGCTCGTCGACCCGCTTGTCGAACACCCCCGCAGCGAAGCCCTGTCGATCACCGGCGGCTACGTCTACCGGGGCACACAGATCCCGCAGATCGAGGGCTACTACCTCTACGGCGACTACGAACGCGGCAACCTCTGGATGCTCCAGTTCGACGGCCGACGCGTCCGCCAGCAAATCGAGCTGGGACAGGTCCACCGCCCCGCCTCCTTTGGCGAAGACCGCGACGGCGAGGTGTACATCTGCTCGTTCGACGGACAAATCTATAAGTTCGTCGCGAACCGGTGATGGGATTCTTCGGGCTGATCCGCACCTTCGTTTCACTCAGGGACGGCTTTGAGGTTTTTTCGGATTGTTCGAAAAACTAGGCCGTACCCGAGCGCAGTGAAGGTGCGGATACTCGGAATTCAAACATGCCTGCGCCCGGTAAACGCTGGTACCACTTGGTCCTGCATACGCATGGCAGTTGGCTCCACGGCGACCCACGCGGCTTCCGCTCACGCAAGCACCGCCTCCACAGTTCGGGCGACTACAAAAACCCACCACCGCAAGGTGAGCACGCAAAACTGCATGCCTACCAACAGGCCCAGTCCACACCAGCCGTATGTATCCCCGATGCGATTTACCCCGCTATCGGCGAAGCGATCCTCAACAAAGCCAGGAAACTGCACCATCAAGTCCTCGCGATCAGTGTAGGTGCGACCCATGCGCATCTGTTGATCGAAATCCCCAACGATTATGACGCTGCCAAACGCATCGCTGGCCAACTCAAGCAAGCGGCGTCTCACCAAGTAGGTCACGCGCTGCCCGGGAAAATATGGGCGTCCGGGGGCAAGCCGATCGAGGTGGATACCCCTGACCACCATCGACGGGTCTATGCGTACATCCTTCGGCATCGAACTGAGGGCGACTGGACCTGGTCCGTAAAATCCCACCCGCAAGCTGTGGTGTGGGGAGAGCATTGGAGGGCGTAGCGGACTTGTTCCGCACCTTCGCTGAACTCAGGTACGGCTTCCTCCATGCAACGTTGTTCTGAGCAGTAAGCCGTACCTGAGCGCAGCGAAGGTGCGGATTGACTCACAACCCCCTCAAACCAAACGTAAATCAACGACGCTCAACTCCGCGCTGCGCCGGCCTTGCCAGGTGTTAATGCTCGGCTGGAACACCACATCCACCGACACGCCCGCGGGCAGGTCGTCGGCCAAGTCACCCCGGTTCCACGCGACGGCGCGGATCGATGCGCCGCCTTGACGCAGTTGTAGCGATAGGTGTTTGCCCGCCGCGCCCATGCGCTGCGCGGCACGCGCCAGCGTCACACGCTCCGCGATCAGACGCGGCTTGGGGTTGCTTCGGCCAAACGGCGCAAGACGCTGCACATCCTCAAACAGCGCCACATCGCACTGCGTCAATCCCACCGCCGCGTCGATGCGCACCGAGCCGCACAGGTCCTCGGCACGGAGCATGGTATTGACCTCCGTGACCAACGCCCCGCGGAAAGCATCCAGTTTGTCCGCCTCCATCGTCAGCCCCGCCGCCATCGCGTGCCCACCGAACTTCATCAGGTGGCCGCTGCAAGCCGAAAGCGCGGCGTGGATGCTCACCCCGTCCACACTCCGGGCCGACCCCTTGGCCTCACCGGTCTGTGGGTCGATACCCAGCACTACCGCCGGCCTGTGGAACCGGTCCACCAGCCGACTCGCGACGATACCAACCACGCCCGGGTGCCAGCCCTCGCCGGCGACGACAATCGCACGATGGTCGGCCGCGTCGTAGCCCTGCTGCGTGACCTGCTCCACCGCGGCATCGACGATCCGCTTCTCCGTTGCGCGCCGCTGCTCATTGGTGTGGTGCAGTTCTTCCGCCAGGTCTTTCGCACGCTCGCCCTGCGCGGTGGTCAGCAGCTCGACCGCCTCACGGGCGTGGCCCATGCGCCCGCAGGCGTTGAGCCGGGGCCCGAGCACGAACCCGACGTGGTAGCTATCGATCTTTTCGCCCGCGAGGTTGGACGCCTCGATCAACGCGTTGAGGCCTGCGATCCCCGTCTTTTTGATGCGCGACAGGCCGAAGCAGGTGATGATCCGGTTCTCGCCGACAAGCGGGACGACGTCGGCGACGGTGCCCAGCGCGGCCAGCGCGAGCAGGTCCATCAGCAGCCCGCGAAACTCGTCGGGCAGCTTGCCGGCCGGCTTCGTTTGCGTCGCGGCACACCCGGAGAACTCACGCGCAAACTGCCAGGCGAGTTTGTATGCCACCCCCGCGCCGCAGAGGTGTTCATTGACGATTTCAGATTTCAGATTTTCGATTGGGGCGGCTTCGTTCCCACAATCTGAAATCTTCAATCTCAAATCTTCATTCGCCAGCCCCGGGTGGACCAGCGTGTGCGCCTCGGGCAGGTCGTCGGCATCGAACTGGTGGTGGTCGGTGATGATGAGGTCGATCCCCATCTCGCGTGCGACGCTTGCGGGGCCGGTCGCGGTGATGCCGCAGTCAACGGACACGACCAGAGGGATGTTCGAAGTTAGATGTGCGACGTCCGAATCATTGTGCGTAGCCGCGGTGTTGATATCCGTCTGCTCGGCAGCATGATTCGTATCGAACATCGAAGCGATGGATCGGATCGCGTCTTCGTTCAGGCCATAGCCCTCATCAAGCCGGTGCGGGACGTAGGTGTGGACCACTGCGCCGGCGAGCTTGAGGGTGTGGTACAGGATCGCGGAGGCGGTGACGCCGTCGACGTCGTAGTCGCCGTAAATCACGATGGGCTGGTGTGCGTCTACGGCCTGCCTGAGTCGCTGCGCAGCGCGGACACAGCCGGGCAACTGGGCGGGGTCGTGCAGGTCGGTGAGCTTGGGGTTGAGGAATCGGTGGGTGGCCTCGCGGCCGACGATGCCGCGGGCGGCGAGGAGCTGGGCGATGAGCGGTCGGCTGCCTGGGGGGGCGGCGTCTTGCGTGTCGTTCGTTGGGCTGGTGTCCTCGGCGTCCTCGCGGATCCAGCGGGCTTGCGTCCATGCAGTCGTCATAACCCGCATGATACCCGCGCTCGACACGGTGCCGTGCACAGCCAACTCGCCCAGCCGTTATCACCGCGCTTTGCCCGCGCGAACGCGAGATTCCGCGCGGTCCGGGATTCAGCCCCTGCCCGCACCCGCCGATACGACACAAGACCCCCCGACTCAATCGCACGGGCCCCGGCGGCCGACCGCCCACCCGCTGCAACCACCCCGCGAGGCCACACGGAGCTTACCCATGCCACGCCGCCGACCCCTTCGTCCGCACCCCGATCAAGGCCACGCCGCCCGCGCGTTTACACTGGTCGAGATCCTCATCGTCGTCGTGATCCTCGGCATCCTCGCCGCGATCGTGATCCCGCAGTTCACAACCGCCGCCGAGTCCTCCAAGGAATCCGCGCTCAAGCAGGATGTCTTCCGCTTCCGCGAGCAGATCGCGCTCTACAAGGTCCACCACAACGGCGAACCCCCGACGCTCGCCAACTTCATCGACCAGATGACACTCTCCAGCGACGAGCACGGCAACACCGCCGCCATCGGCACCGCCGGCTACCCCTACGGCCCCTACCTGCCCGGCATCCCTCGAAACCCCTTCACCGACACCATCCCCATCGGCGACGGCGCCGTCGGCACCAGCGCGTGGTACTACGACGAAACCACCGGCGATATCCACGCCAACGACTCGGCCGAACACCGCGCCTGGTGACTCGGTGGGCTTCATTCAAGCAAGCAACCGTTTAGCCAACGCCCATCGGGCGGCGCGCGGCATGCCAGCGATGCAGAAACAACCGGGCGGCCCCAGGGTCGCTTAGCGAGCGGGACAAGGTGGGACAAAAGCAGCGCCGCCGCGGGGCCGACAAGCCCGCGGCGGTTTTTTGCATCACCGCGCCGGCCGGGCCGGGGCACGGCGTACAATGACGCCCTGACCCACGCGCCCCGCCGGAGCCAAGGATGGCAAGCCACGCCCGCACACTCGCAACCTTCACGTTCGCCCTGCTGCTGCTCGCCGGCCTCGCGGGCTGCAAGTCGGCCTCGCGCGGCGGAACACGCGACGGCGTGACCACCCGGCCGATCGTCGGGGTCGATGCGGCGACCGCACGACGCGGGCTCCCCGTCAACGCGCTACGCGGCGAGCCGGGCGTCCGCGTCAGGATCGTGCGCAGCGCGACGCAGGTCCAGCTCGCCTCCGCCGGCCAACTCACGGTCGGCCCCTCGGGCGAGCAGCCCGTCGCGTCGCGGGCGAGCGCCTTTGCCGGGCCGCTGTCGATCCACCACGACCGCAGCGGTTTTGTCATCACCGACGGGCGAGGCCAGAGCGTGCGCTGGGGCCTGGGCGCATTGCTCGTCACCTCCACCAGCGGCACGGTCCAGGTCGACTCGACGCGGTACCCGGACGCGATCGCGCTGGTCGCGGTGGTGGACGACTCGGGCCGAGCAACCGGCCGGATCGATGTGGTGAACCATGTGGGGATGGAGCGTTACCTGCCGGGCGTGCTGTCGCGTGAGCTGTATGCGAGCTGGGACGAGAAGGCGTACCGTGCGCAGGCGATCGCCGCGCGGAGCTATGCGATCTGGGAGATGAACCTGCCCCACCGCCGGGCGAGCCACTACGACCTGGAGGCCGGGCAGGCGAGCCAGGCGTACCTCGGCCTGGACGCGAGCGACAAGGCGCGTTCGGCGGTGCAGGCGACGCGTGGGCTGGTGCTGGTCTTTGATAACCGTGTGCTGCCGGCGTTCTACTCGAGCTGCTCGGGCGGGACGGGGCAGGACGCGGCCGCGGTGTTCCCCGAGAAGGTCGATGACCTCGCGCCGCTACGCGGGCGGGAGCACGGCGGATGGGCGCAGCAATCCGAGAAGTTCCGCTGGGGCCCGGTGACGTACCCCAACGCCCGGCTGATGGCGGCGATGGTGCGCTGGGGCTCGGCGAACGAGCACCCGATCCGCGGCATGACGGGCGGGGTCCGCGACATCCAGACCATCGCCCACAACCGTGTGGGCCGACCCGCCCGATTCGCCGTCACCGACGGCCACAACCGCCGCTATGAGCTGCACGCCGAGCAGCTCCGCCAGGCCGCGAACTTCGCCGTGCCCGGCGATCCGGAGGGCGCGCAGTACACACTCTTCTCCAGCCACGTCGAGGTCCACGTCACCCCCCAGAGCGTCACGTTCACCGGCCGGGGCTACGGCCACGGCGTCGGCATGTGCCAGTGGGGTGCCCAGGGCATGGCCCAGCACGGCTACGACCCCATCGCCATCCTCAACTTCTACTACCCCGGCGCGGTGGTGTACCGGGCGTATTGACTCGACAGTAGGACAGGCATTCCTACCCGTCATCGCGCAACGGAAATCGGATACACAGCCCAGAAAGTTCGAGGACGTTTCATGGGTGCTACTTCGCAGAGTGATGTGCGGTACAACGAGGGTGCCGATGAAAACAGCCCGTAGCTCCGCGATGTGGCACCGGTTCTTGCGCGACCTGTGACAGGCAAGAATGCCTGTCACACGCAACTCGCCCTACCCCTTCTTGTGCTTTTCCAGTTCCTTCTCCAGGTGCGCCGTCTCCAGCGTGGGGCCGGGCATGGAGGGGCGGACCTGGGTCTTCCACTTGGTGGGCTCGAAGTAGTCGTCGATGATCTTGATGGCTTCATCGACATCGTCGGTCACCGTGAACAGGTCGAGGTCCTTGGGGCTGATCGTCTCGAACTTCTCGGCCAGGGTTTCCTTCATCCAGTCGACCAGCCCGTCCCAGAAGTCGTGGCCGATGAGGACCATGGGGAACGGGTGGATCTTCATGGTCTGCATGAGGGTGAGGGTCTCGAAGCACTCGTCCATCGTGCCAAACCCGCCGGGGAAGATGATGAACCCGCAGGAGTACTTGAGGAACATGACCTTGCGGACGAAGAAGTAGCGGAAGTCGAGTTTGTGGGTCTGGTAGGGGTTGGGGATCTGCTCGAAGGGGAGGTCGATGTTGAGCCCGACGCTTCGGCCGCCGCACTCGTGTGCGCCTTTGTTGGCGGCTTCCATGATGCCCGGCCCGCCGCCGGTGATGACGGCATAGTGTTTTTCGCAGATTTTTCGGCCGCATTCGACGGCTTCTTCGTAGTACTTTTCGCCGGGCTTGGTACGGGCGGAGCCGAAGACGGTGATGCCTGCGCCGACGCCGGACATGACGTCAAATCCCTCGACGAACTCGGAGAGGATGCGGAACAGCCGCCAGGTCTCGCGTGAGAGTGCGATGTCGCGGTGCATGTCTTCGTCGTGTGTATGCTGGTTCATGAGGGCCAGTATAGGCGGACACCGCCGGCTGGACAGATTCTCGCTCGGGCGGCGGATACACGGTGGGCCCAGCGGTCCATTCCACACACACGCACACAGGGAGTTCACTATGGACCGACGTCATTTTCTCAAACTCACCGGCGCGGGGGCGATGGCGGCAGCCGTGCCGATGGGGCTTCGCCCCGCGATCGCGCGGGCGGCGGCGCCGGCCTGGGCGGCGGACCTGCCCGACGACATCACGATCACCCGCATCGTCAGCTTCCGCCTGCCCACTACACGAAGCAAGCTCGCCGGGCGGAACGCGCAACTCGACATCCATGGCGACAGTTCCTCGGACATGATGGCCCGCATCTACACCGACGCCGGCATCGAGGCGCTGGGTACCTCGTGGGGCGGCGAGCGGGAGCTTTATCAGCAACTGCTTGGCCGCAAGCTCACCGATTTTTACGACGCCGAGTCCAACGCGATGCGCAGCCCGCTTGGCCGGTTCTCCATGGGGCTCTGGGACCTCGCGGGCAAGGCGGTCGGCAAGCCGGTACATGCGCTACTCAGCGACCACCACCAGCCCGACGTCCGGGTCTACGACGGGTCGATCTACTTCATGGACCTGCTGCCCCAGTACGCGGACCACTGGCAGGATCGGCTGCGTGAAGAGATCGATATGGGGATCGACGCGGGGCATCGGACGTTCAAGGTGAAGATCGGCCGAGGCCACAAATGGATGGACCGGGCCCAGGGCGATCGGCGGGACGTCGAGGTACTCTCCATCATCCGTGAGCACGGCGGACGCGACATCCACATCGGCATCGACGCGAACAACGGGTATGACCTGCCCCGGCTGCTTCGGCTGATGGATGAAGTCGGGCACCTGGAGATCGACTTTACCGAGGAAGTCTTCCCCGAGAACGTCGAGAAGTACCTCGCGCTCAAGGAGTCGTACCGGCAGATGAACCTGGGCACACTGATCGCGGACGGCGAGAACATCCATAACCTCGACGAGCTTGGGCCCTACCTCGACGCGGGCGCGATCGACGTGTACCAGTGCGACATGAAATCGCTGGGGTTTGAGGATGTCCGTCGGATGGCACGGATGGCGGGCGACCGGCGGGCCGTGGTCGCGCCGCACAACTGGGGCTCGCTGATCGGTTTCTACATGCAGGTCCAGGTCGGGCACGCCCTGCCCAACTTCTACCTCGCTGAGCGTGATCCGCTGTCGACCGATGTGCTCACAACCGACGGCTACCAGGTCCAGGCGGGCTACGCGACCGCGCCGCAAGCCCCGGGCATGGGGCTGTCGATCAACGAAGACGCCTTCGCGCAGCTCACCCCTGAGTACGACATCTCGATCTGACCCGCGCCGATCAGTCGCAACCACAACAAAAAAAAGCCCGCGCTCAACGAGCGTGGGCTTTTGTGTTTTGATTTTCTGGAACAGACTCAGGCGGCCTGCTTGTCCGAGGCGAGGGCCTGCTTGGCCTGCTCGGCGATGGCGTCGAAGGCCTCGGGGTCGTGGATGGCGATCTCGCTGAGCATCTTGCGGTTGAGGTCGATGCTGGCGAGCTTCAGGCCGTTGATGAACCGGCTGTAGTTCATGCCGCGCATCTTGCAGGCGGCGCTGATGCGGGTGATCCACAGTCGGCGGTAGTCACGCTTGATCAGTCGGCGGTGCTCGTACTGGTAGACGCCGCCACGGACGACGGCTTCCTTGACACGACGCCACTGGGTACGGCGGGCGCCGCGGTTGCCCTTGGCTTTCTTGAACCAGCGGACTTTGGACTGACGCCGGGCGGCGCCTTTCTGTGCACGAGGCATAGCTCGGCTCCTGTGTAGTGCGATCAGGGGGGAGTGGGAATACAACCCGCTCGCTTGTCGGCCCCAGCCGCGGTGATCGATTCATCGGCCGCGCGTCGCGGCCGGGGGGTTTAGTCGTCGCTCTTCGCGCTCTTGGCGGTCACGTCTTCCGCGATGTGCAGGCGGGTGCCCATGATGCGCTCGAGCTGGCGCAGCTTGTGCTTGTGGATGAGCTTCTTCTGGTTGAGCGAGCGCATCGTGTCGCCGGACATGTGGCTGTTGCGGTGGCGTCGCCCGCGTTTGCCTGCCTTAAGCTTGCCGTTGGCGGTGACTTTGATGCGCTTGGCGATGCCTTTGTGGGTCTTGAGCTTCGGCATGGCCGGCTCCTTCGTCGGTGCGGGGGTCAACAATCGGACACACGGGCCTCCCCAGCGGGGAAATCCGAGCCCAATAGTGTAGCAAACCCCCGGCCCGGCACAAGCGTTCCCCCCGCCGGGCCGTGGACAGGGTGTGGAAGGATTGACGCCCTCCCGTCTGGGGCTTGACTCCCGGGCCCAAACCGCCCCACCCCTTTGCTGCGCCGCCCGCTCAGGGGTACCTTACGCGGTCTCAAAACCAACGAAGGAACGTGTCTGATGAAGGTTATCTGTGATCGTGGGGCCCTGGTCGAATCGCTCAACCTCGTGGGCGGCGTCGTCGTCTCACGCACCCCCAAGCCCGTCCTCACCTGCGTCAAGCTCTCCGCCAAGGACGACGCACTGACGCTGACCGCCACCGACACCGAGGTCTCCATCCACCTCTCCACCCCGCGTGTCGAGGTCTCGGAGTCCGGCGAAGCGCTCATCCCCGCCGACAAACTCCAGCAGATCGTCCGAGAGTCCACCGACCCGACCCTCACGATCACGACCAAAGACGACCAGACCCAGATCGTCGGCCAGGACTCCCGCTTCAAGCTCCTGGGCTACCCGGCCAAGGACTTCCCCGATGCGCCCGCCTTCCCGGAGGACCCGGACTTCGAGGTCTCGGCCGCAGACCTGCACCGACTCATCGCCATGACCATCTTCGCCACCGCACGCGAGAACTCCCGCTACGCGATCAACGGCGTCCTGCTCGAACGACACAACAAGGACCTCACCGTCGTCGCGACCGACGGCCACCGACTCGCATTGGCCAAGGGCAAGTGCAAGTCCCTACTCGATACCGACCGGTCGGCCATCATCCCGACCAAGGCCCTCAACCTCCTGCTTCGCCTCTTCGACGATGCCGAGCAGACCGTGAAGGTCAAGGTGCAGGACAGCCAGATCCTCTTCGCGACTGACGAGGCCGTGCTCGCGTGCAACCTGGTCGAGGGCAACTTCCCGCCGTACAAGGATGTCATCCCCAAGGACGGCGACAAGAAGGCGACGATCCCGACGGACGTGTTTATCTCGGCCGTCCGTCGCGCGGGGCTGCTCACCAACGAGGAGAGCAAGGGCGTGCGGATGTCGTTTGATAATGGCAAGCTGGTCATCACCAGCCGGGCCCCCGAGATGGGCGAGGCGGAGATCAAGGTCGACCTGCCCGAGTACACCGGCGACGCGATCGAGGTCGGGTTCAACCCCGCGTACCTGCTTGATGCGTTGAAGGTCGTGGATGAGAACCAGGTGCATCTGGACATGAAGGCGACCAACAAGCCGGGCGTGCTGCGGACCGGGCCGAACTTTTTGTATGTGGTGATGCCGGTGAATCTGCAGTAGGGGAATCTATGAAGGATTCTCTTCGAGAACGTGATCCGGATTGGAGCAATCGATCCAACCCGCTGATTGGGTGCCTGCTCGGAGTTGTTCTGATTAGTATTGTGATCTATGCCTTATTCGGCCTATTCGCTGGCTATCTGATCATCCCTGAGATTCGCACTGGCAATCGTGGTATAGGAAAAGAGCTCATCATTGAAGGCACACCCGCAAGAATCGGTGGCGGCAGTATCATCCTGATGTACATTGGGCTGTTCCTGACAAGAACGCGCAACTACCTGAATTCAGGTTGGATGAAGCCAGCAGCCATCATGTTGTTTAGTGTTGGTGTCGCTGGGATCATTTTGACACTCGTTCTTAATCAGTATGGCAACTAACTTGATAGCGGTCAGATCCCCATGAAATTCTCCTGGACCGACATCGACGAGATCGCGTATCAGCTCACCGAGCACCACGGCGGGGTGGACCCCACTGCGATCAAATTCACCGACCTGCGCAAGCTGGTCGAGGGGCTTGAGGGCTTTGCACCCGAGCCCGGGCAGTCGGTAAACGAGCAGATCCTGGAAGCGATCCAGCAGGCATGGATCGAGGAGCGCGAAGACGCGGGGCTGTCGGACACGACGGGCGAAGATGACGAAGACGACGACGGCTACGCCCCGAACAACCCGTTCCGGTAAACGGGAGCCACCCGCACCGCCGACCATCTCGTTTAGCGGGCGACGCGCCGCGTCCCGCGAACGCCATCGCCATTGGGTCACGCACGGGACGCTGCGCGTCGCCCGCCAAACTGTTTTTTCAACCATCGCGCGCACGACTCCCGCCTGCACAGGCCGCTACAATGTGGGGCTCATGAGCGGCGACGCGACCCACATCCCGGACGGCGGCAACGCGTTGGCATCGGCTGGCGAAAGCGATGCCGCGGTACAGCCCGATCGGCCCGTGATCACCCCCGACATGCTCAACCAGGGCGACCCGCCCACCGGGTGGTTTGGCAAGCAGTACCGCCGATTCGAGAACTGGCTGACGCTCAAGTCGACCGAGTCCAACCGCTGGCACCGTTTCCTGGCGTGGGTCTTCCTGCCCTTGGCCTACCGCTCGGGGATCAAGCTGGGCCGGCAGGTCGGCGACGGGTACGAGGCCGTCGTCCCCTTCACCACGTTCAACAAGAACTGGTACAACGCGATGGCCGGGGCCGCCCTCCTCGCCAACTCCGAAGTCGCCGGCGGGATGTATATCTTCAACAAGGTCGGCCCCGACTACACGGTCGTCTGCAAAGAGCTTCACTACAAGTTCCGCCTGCCCTGTTTGGGCCCAGCGATCTACCGCGTCAAGCCCATCGACGACATCGAAGAGCTCAAGCGCCACAAACTCGAGTTCAACGTCACCGTCGAGATGCATGTCGTCCAGGCGGTGCACCACAAAGACCAGAAGGAGCGTAAGGTCGGCAAAGCCACCGCGACCTTCCACGTCGCGCCCAAGGCCAAGCTCCGCGCGAGGCAAGCGCAGGTGCAGAAGCTCCCGCCGCCCCGCCTTGGGCTGGGGATGGTGTTCCCGGCGGTGCTTTCGCTGGCGGCGCTGGTCGGCGCGTTGTTGATGACGCAGTGGATCGCGGCGGGCGTCGCGGCGGTGTGCATGTTCCTGTTCTCAAAGTTCGCCTGGGGCGCACTGGTCCAGCACCGGTGGATCCAGCGGTGGGCGTCGCTCGCGATGTCGCTGCTGTGCACGGTCGGCCTGATCGGGCTGGGCGTCTGGGCCGTCATCGCCGGGGCCAACACATGGGCTTACACCGCCGGGGGCGGTGCGGCCGCGCTGTTCATCTGCGCCGTCGCGGTCGCCTGGCCTCTGGGACGGGACTAAGGCCACACCGAGCGAGAGTGGCGTGTTCATGTTCTTAGCCATCACTGGGTGCTTCAGTTTGTCAGCGGCTTTCGCCCTGGTCGTGCTGGACCTGCTTCGCTACAAGACTACCGCAGGCCAAGTCATCGGCTGGCGTCGCTCGGACGCAGAGCACACCGCACCCCCACCCCGCCGCTTCCCCTACAATCCCCGCCATGTTCGAGGACGATGGCCTGGTCGACGATTACCCGCTTGAGCCCACGCCCGAGGACCCGCACCAGCGCGGTCCCGTGGCGGCGCTGCTCTGGGGCGCGTTCCTGGGCTGCTCGTGGACCTGGATCATCGGCATGGTGTTCCCCGCCCTGCTGCTGCGTGACTACGGGCTCAAGGGCTGGGCCGCGTTTGCCTTACCCAATGTGATCGGCGCGGCCGCGATGGGCACCGTCCTGTTCAAGCCGAGCTGGTCCGCCGACATCGTCCGCAAGCACGCGGTGGCCTGCCACAACTTCTCGGTCGTCACGATCGCGTTCCACCTGTACGTCATCACCTGGCTGTTCACGGGGCTCTTCGGATTCGCGGCCGTGCCGATGATCGTCGCGGCGGTAGGCGCCTGTGTCGGGCTGGGCATGCGGAACCGCAACACCGCGATGCTCTACGTCGCCGTCGGCGTCGCGCTGCTGTCGTGGGGCTGCTTCGTCTGGGGCACGATCGCCCCGGGGGCGTGGGACCTGGCCCAGTGGTCGCACCTCAACGCCCGCCTCACCCACATCGACTTCCTCTACTTCATCCCCTGCTCCGTGCTCGGCTTCCTACTTTGCCCCTACCTCGACCTCACCTTCCACCGCGCCCGCATCAACACCCAGGGCAGCGCCGGCCCCAGCGCCTTCGCCTTCGGCTTCGGGGTCGTCTTCTTCCTCATGATCATCTTCTCCGTGTGCTACGGCGCTCAGCTGCTCCCCTTCATCGCGGGCGACCCCGATGCCGTGCTCCCCGGCATCTGGCTGGTCCTGCTGGGGGTCCACCTCACGATCCAGGCGGCGTTCACCCTCACCATCCACGCCCGCGAGACCCTCGAGGACCGCGTCACCGGCGGGATCTCGCTGCCCTGGCTCATCGGTGCCTGCGGCATCGCCATCGTCTTGGGCTTCGCGGTCCGCATCGACGACCTACCCGTCAAGGCCATGACCGGCGGGCTCTCCTGGGGCGAGGCGGGCTACCGCGGGTTCTTGCTGCTCTACGGCACGGTCTTCCCCGCCTACGTCTGGCTCGTCATGATTCCTACGGGGCGCGGCCCGCTGACGCCCCTGGGCTTCGAGATACGCACCGGCATCTACGCCCTCTCCAGCGCACTCGCCTTCGCGCTCGCCTGGATCTCTTTTGTCCAGGGCGACACATTCGTCGTCCCGTACATCTTCGGCCTGCTGATCGTCAGCCGAATCGCGATCCAGTGCCTCCCGACACAGAAGTACACCGACGCCGGCTATGACGACGAGTTCGACGACTACGACCTGTAGCACCGCCCGCGCACGACTCACCCCAACCGCACCACCACGCCGACGCCAAACGCGCGGAGCGTGTGTTACGCCACAAAGCCTCGCCCAAGACCTGTCGCGTACGCTGTGGAAAGTGTGTCAACAGCGACGCCCGCGCGGCCCGCGCCCCCTGCGTGATTAAGATATCCCCCGACTTCAATCCCTCGGCCGACCCAGGCCCCAGCCCCCAGGCCCAATCCATGCCCTTCACCTCCGGCCGAGTCTCTTTCGCCCGCTTCCACGTCTCAGGCGACACGCCCCCCGCGGTGGACGAGACGTTCCTTGAACTGCTGCACGAGCACCGTTTCCGCGAGACGGAGATCGGTGCGCCCGACGAGGTCGAGGCGGGGTTCGTGACGGCCGAGCACCTGTTCGACACGCAGTTCACCTTTGAGAAAGTCGCGTACGGCCGATACGCCCTGTTCTCGCTTCGGATCGACACACACAAGGTCCCGGCCGAAGTGAAAAAGGCGTATCAGAAGATGAATGAGGCCGCCGCGGCCGGCGCGAGCCCGACGGGCTTCGCGAGCAAGCAGGAGAAACGCGAGGCCAAGGAACTTGCCGGCCGCCAAGTGAGTGAAGACCTCGCGGCCGGCCGATTCCGTAAGAGCAAGAGCGTGCAGATGGTGTGGGACCTCCCGGGCGGGACGGTGTACAGCGCCAACGCAAGCAACGCCGTGACCGAGCAGCTTGTTCGGCTGATGCGGCAGGCGTTCAACATCCAGCTCGAGCCGCTGTCGTCGGGCACGCTGGCCGGGCTGCTGCTCAGCGAGCAGGGCCGGTCACGCGACTACGAAGACATCTCGCCCTCCGCCTTCACCAAGCCCCCGGCCGAGACCGGCCCGCGCGACGAGGAAGACGACGGGATGCCCCAACCCAAGGGCACCCCGATCTGCCCGTGGGTGACCAAGTCGATCGACCTCAAGGACTTCCTGGGCAATGAGTTCCTGACCTGGCTGTGGTGGCACTGCGAAGTCAAGGAAGGCATCGTCGAAACGGAGATGGGCGAGTTGTTCGTCACGATCACGAAGACCCTGGACATGGACTGCGCCTGGGAGATCGGGGGCAAGCAGACGCTGCGCTGCGACAAGCCGACGTCGCTGCCCGAGGCCGATGATGCGCTGCGCACCGGCAAGTGGCCGCGCAAGGTCGGTCTGCTCCTGTCCGACGGCGAGCACCACTGGGAGCTCACGCTGCAGGGCGACCAGCTCAACACCTCGGCCGCGCAGCTGCCCGATATCGAAGACGCCCAGA
The DNA here is from genome assembly GCA_044439905.1 of Phycisphaerales bacterium JB063. GTDB lineage: Bacteria > Planctomycetota > Phycisphaerae > Phycisphaerales > Phycisphaeraceae > JAHQVV01. The sequence goes on from JBITAC010000040.1 coordinate 17,324, forward strand.
CCGACCGCGAAGTCACCGAGCAACGCCTCGCCCTGACGGGCGCGCTCTCGCGCAGCGTCAACGCCCTCTACGCCGCGTTCCTGAAGCAGCGCACCGCCACGGGCTGGGCCGGCAAACGCGAGACGATCAGCGCCTGGATCAAGCAACGCCACACCAAGCCACAACCCGCGGTCTCGGCCGCGCCGGTGCAGACGGCTGCGTCCTAGGCCCGTTCGACCCGGCTGAAAAACGCTGCATTGCGACACCGTGGCCCTGAACCGTACCCACTCGGCATGGCGATACCGCGCGGACAAACTAGAATACGCCCATGAAACACCTTGCCACACTGCTACTGACCTGCGGCCTCCTCCTCACCGGCTGCACCACGAACACCGCGACCGCCAGCGACACCGACGACGACGGGTTCACCGCCCTGTTCGACGGCGAGACGCTCGACGGCTGGGAGACACAGAGCGACTGGTTCCGCATCGAAGACGGCGCGATCGTCGGCGGGTCGCTCGAGCGCGACGTCACCGCCACCACCTTCCTCGCAACGACCAGCGAGTACTACAACTTCGAGCTCCGCTACGAGCTCAAAATGCTCGGCGCACGCGACCGCGCTAACGGCGGCGTCCAATTCCGCTCCGCCCGGCGGGACGACGGCACCGGCGCGATCGGCTATCAGGCCGACGCGGGACAGGCCTACTGGGGCCTCATCTACGACGAAGGCCGACGAAGCCAGCTCCTCACCTCGCACCCCGAGGGCTTCTCCATCGACGACGATATCAACCACGGCGAGTGGAACGACTTCGTCGTCCGCGCCCAGGACGGCCACCTCCAGGTCTGGATCAACGGCAAGCTCGTCTCCGACTACCACGAGCAAGACGCCGACATCGCCGCACTCACCGGCGTTATCATGGTCCAGGCCCACGTCGGCCCCCCCTCCGAAATCTGGTACCGCAACCTACGCATCAAAGAGCTGGAGTAGGCTTGCTTCATTGTGTTCTTAATGCCAAGGCGCTAAGGAAAACAACGGGAGTTTGCCACTAAAAAGCACAAGAGTCACAAAGCAGATCATTAGATTGATCCACCTTGTGACTCTTGTGTCTTTTTGTGGCTGATCCGTCTTCTGCTTTTCTCGGCGTCTTGGCGTTGAGTCCCTTGCCGATCACCCCTGCCAGTCCACGCCCGTGTCTTCCCAGGTCCGGTCCTTCGCGCTCTTGAGCACGGCGTCGCAGACCTTCGCGGTCTCCAGCGCGTCGCGGAACGTCGGTCGGCAAGGCGTGCCCTTCTCGATACTCTCGAGGAAGTCGGCGACCTGATGGACGAAGGTGTGCTCGTAGCCGATCTGCAGCCCGGGCACCCACCACTTATCCATGTAGGGCATGTCGCCATCGGTGATGTGAACCTGGTGCCAGCCGCGGACGAGCGAGTCGTCGTTGTGGTCGAAGTATTCGAGGCGGTGCAGGTCGTGGAGGTCCCAGCGGATGGACGCGTGTTCGCCATTGATCTCAAAGGTGTAGAGAGCCTTGTGGCCCCGGGCGTAGCGGGTGGACTCGAAGAGCCCGAGCGAGCCGTTGGCGAAGTGGCAGTGGAAGAGGCAGGCGTCGTCGATGGTGACTTCTTCGACCTTGCCCGTGAGGGTGTGCTCCCGCTGCTTGATGAAGGTCTCGGTCATAGCGGAGACGTCTTTGATGCCGCCGTTGAGCCACATGGCGGTGTCGATGCAGTGGGCGAGCAGGTCGCCGGTAACGCCCGAGCCCGCGGCCTTGGCGTCGAGCCGCCACAGCGCCGCGCCGCCCTGCGGGAGGTCTTCGCTGATGGTCCAGTCCTGCAGGAAGTTGGCGCGGTAGTGGAAGATACGACCAAGCCGGCCCTCGTCGATCAGCTTCTTCGCAAGCGTCACGGCGGGCACGCGGCGGTAGTTGTACCAGACCGTATTGGCCACCCCCGCCTTCTCGATCGCCTCGACCATCGGCGTCGACTCCGCGACATCGCGCGCCAGCGGCTTCTCGCACAGCACCATCTTCCCCGCCTCGGCCGCGGCGATCGCGATGTCTTTGTGCATGTCGTTGGGCGTCACAATATCGATCGCGTCAATATCGTCCCGCGCGATCAACTTCTTCCAGTCCGTCTCGTAGGACGCAAAGCCCCACTGTTCGGCGAACGCCTTGGCGTTGTCTTCGTTGCGCCCGCAGACCGCCTGCAGCACCGGGCGGTAGGCCAGGTCGGGGAAGAAATCGCCAACACGCTTGTAGCCGTTGGTGTGGGTCCGGCCCATGAAGCCGTAGCCGACGAGCCCGATCCGTAGTTCTTTCTTTGCCATTGTCGTGTTTCCTTTATTGAACCGCCAAGGCGCCAAAACGCCAAGGAATGCAGGGAGATTGGTCAGTTTCGGAGTCGCCGCCTTCCTTGGCGCTCTTGGCGCCTTGGCGGTTCGTTATCTGTTTACCACCCGTGCGCGTCGCGCACTTCGATCATCTTCGCGAGGATGGTGTTCCAGGTGCTTTGTTCTTCGAGCAGCGCGTTGGGGAACATGCAGCCGTCCCAGCAGATGTGCCGGATGTCGCGGCTTTGTGCGCCGTCGAGCCAGTAGCCCGAGCACTTGACGATGTCGAGCTTGCCGTTGGGGTCGTCGGCCGGGCAGTGCTTGCCGGTCTTGTCGTGGCTGCCTTCGCCGTGGACTTCGCCGTCGTTCTGCGCGACGTGGAAGTCGGTGGTCCAGGGGCGTAGCGCATCGGTCATAGTTTGATAGGCGTCCCAGAACGCCTGCTCGCCGTCCTCTTCTTTCCACAGCGCGTGCTCGGGGGCGTTGTAGCCCAGGAGGTAGAGGTAGGTGTGCGCCAGATCCGCCTGAAAACCGAGCGTTTCGGGCATGCCCACCGCTTCGAGCAGGTCGAGCATATCGCGCCACGAGTGCATCCCGGCCCAGCAGATCTCGCCCTCGGCCGCGAGGCGTTGGCCGTTGTCTTTGGCGATCACGGCGGCCTGCTTGAAGGTCGCGGCGATCCTTGCGGTGTTGGCGGCCTTGTCCTCACGCCACTTATCCACACCGAACTCGGCCGAGTCGATGCGGATCACGCCGCCCTTGCGCACGCCGTGCGCATCGAGCAGGTTCGCGATGCGGCAGGCCTTGGCCACCGCGTCGAGGAACTTGGCGACCTGCTCGTCGCTGCCCATCGCCGAGTCCCCCACCGTGCCCGGCCAGACCGGCGCGACCATCGAGCCGACATTGAGCCCGTAGCCCGCGATTTTGTCGGCCATGGCCTTGATCGCGTCGTCGCCCGCGTCGGGGTCGGTGTGCGGGTGGAAGAGGAAGAGGTCCACGCCATCAAACTTGGTGCCGTTGACTTCCGCGTTGGCGGTGAGTTCAAGCATGCGGTCGAGCGCGATGGGCGGGTGGTCGGTGCCGTCTTCTTTGCCGACGAGGCCGGGCCACATGGCGTTGTGGAGGTTGAGTTTGGCGCTGGGCATGGGTTCGCTCCTGTGGGTTGGGTCGGTGGGGGCAGGTGTATCCCGCGGCGTTGTGGCTCGCTACCGCTCGCCGCAAAGCCGCGGGCTTTGGGTGCGTGTTGACTTCTTACTTTGCGAGCATCTTTTTGATGAACTCGTAGCCGCCCTTGTAGATGGCTTCCTTGGGGTCGTACTCGCGGAAGACGTGGATCATGCCGGCGAAGTCGGGGTCGTCGGGGCTGAAGGCCTCGATGGTCATCCAGCCGTCGTAGCCGATCTCTTTGAGCGCGGCGAAGTTGGTGTCCCAGTCGACCTGGCCCGTCCCCGGTGCGCCGCGGTCGTTTTCGGAGATGTGGACGTGGTAGATGGATTGGCCGCCGGTGGTGATGGCCTGGCGGACGTCTTTTTCTTCGATGTGGGCGTGGTGGGTGTCGTAGAGGTAGCCGAAGCTGGGGTGGTTGACCTGGTCGCAGAAACGCTTGGCATCCGCGCTGGTGTTGAGCAGGTAGGTCTCGAATCGGTTGATCGGCTCGGTCGCGAGGGTGATGCCGGCCTGGTTGGCGTAGTTCGCGGCGTCACGCATGACGTCGACGGACCAGTTGAACTCGTCGGCGGTAGGCGCTTTACCGGAGAACACCGCGTAGGCGGAATGGAAAGGCCCGCACAAGATTTCGCCGCCCAGCGCGACGGTCGCGTCGATGCCCCACTTCATGTGGTCGAGTCCCTTGGCGCGTTCGCCGGCGTCCGCGCTGACGGGGTTCGCTTCCGGCGGCGGGCAGGTGACGGTGGTGCAGGCGAGGCCATGGTCTCTGAGGATCGGGGCGAGGGTTTTATAGCTGCTGAGTTCCGGGTCGCCGAGGAAGAGCTCGACGCCGTCGTACCCGACATCCTTGAGAATCTTGAGCAGCGGCGCCTCGTTGGGGGTGAGGTTCGCGGTCCAGAGGAGCATGTTGAAACCGATCTTCATCGGTGGGTTCCTTCCTGCCTGAGTTGTCGACCATCCGGGGCGGGCCCACACGGCGCTCGCCGGCCAAGATTAGTCAGATTATGCCAAAATCTTCCAAGCCGTGGCCCGCCCATGCCTGCCCTTTACCAACCCACGGCTTTGGGGGGGGGTTACTCGCGGAGCAATCTGCCAAACCGCGCATAGGCCGCATCCCACTCAGCGGTCTCTTGGGGCGCGTAGCGGACGGGCTCGAAACTGTCGGCGACCACCTTGCGGGCCGCGGCGAGGTGGGAGAGGTCGCCCGCGCCCATCGCCTGCACCAGCACGTTGCCCGCCGCGGTGGCCTCGTAAGGCCCGACGACGACGGGCCGGCCAATCGCGTCGGCGGTCATGCGATTGAGCAGCTCGTTCTTCCCGCCCCCGCCGACAACATGCAGCACGTCGTAGCGCGTGTCGAGGACGGCTTCGAGTTGCTCCAGTGTCCGGCGATACGTCAGTGCCAACGACTCAAGCGCCGCGCGGACAAACGCGCCCGGCGTCTCGGGCACGGGCTGGCTAGACTGCGCCGCGTAGTCGGCGATCTTCGTCAGCATGCCCGTCGGCTTGGAGAACGGCGCGTAACCCGGGTCGAGCAGCGTCACGAACGGCTTGGCGTTTTCCGCGAGCTTCGCGAGGGTCGGGTAGTCGTAGTTTTCGCCTCGGTGCTCGTAGTCCCGCCGAATCTCTTGGACAAGCCAGAGGCCGATGATGTTTTTGAGGAAGCGGATCGTGCCGCCGACCCCGCCCTCGTTGGTGAACGGCGTGTCGCGTGCGGCATCGGTCAGGACAGGCGCGTCGAGCTCCGCCCCCATCAGGGACCAGGTGCCGCTGCTGAGGTAGCACCAGTTGCCACGGCGTAGATCAACGGGGACCGCAGCGATCGCGCTGGCGGTGTCGTGTGCCGCGGGTGCTGTGACCACCATCCCGCCGGGTGCCCCGATGCGCTGGGCCACCGCGTCACGCAGCGGGCCGATGATGGTGCCCGGCGGGACGATGTCGCCGAGCATCTGCGTGGGCAGCCCCATCGCCTCAAGCAGATCGGTCGCCCAGGCCAAACCCCCGCCGCGTGGATCAACCATCTGACTCGTCGACGCGATCGTGGCCTCGACCTTCGCCACGCCCGTCAGCCAGTAGTGCAGCAGGTCCGGCACGAACAGCAGGCGGTCCGCCCGTGCGAGCAGCCCCGGGTCCGCCTCGTGCGACGCGACAAGCTGGGGCAGCGTGTTGAGCGCCATAAACTGGATGCCCGTGCGGTCGTAGAGCTTTTCCTTGCCGAGCGCCTCGAGCAGCTTGCCGTGCGCCGCGTCGTTGCGTGGGTCCCGGTAGGCGTGTGGCATGTGGACCAGTTCGCCGTCGTGGCCAAGTAGTGCGAAGTCGACACCCCAGGTATCAACGCCGACGGAGCTCGGGGTGTGGCCGTGCTCGCTACACCAGTCGCACGCGACGCGGAGGCCTTCGATGATGTTGTGCCAGAGCCCGGTCAGGTCCCAGTGCAGGCCCGAGGGCAGGTCGACAGGGTTGTGCAGGAAGCGGTGGGCCTCGTGCAGCGTGAGTCGGCCGTCGTCGAGGATACCGACGATGACACGGCCGGACTCGGCGCCAAGGTCGACCGCGAGGTAGGAAGTAGAAGCCATACGCTTAGAGCTCGCGTGAGAGTTCGGCCGCGCGGTGCGGCAAGGCGTGGGCGACAAGGGTAGGCCAAGGGTGTCGGGCAATCAAGCCACAAACCTGCTGCGGCCCGAGCGTTCTGCGCGGGATCGGGGGAGGATGCGCCTTGCGGTTGTCACGGTGCGCAGCGGTGTTTTTCTTGCCGTTCCCGGTCTGATTTTGCGTGTTACCATACCCGCCAACCCCGCATAAACCCTTAGGCCTGACGCGGCTTTCACACCCGTTTGCGAAGGAACGACTCCATGATCATCGGTGTCCCCAAAGAGATCAAAAGCCACGAGTACCGCATCTCAACCCTGCCCGCGGGTGTCGAAGAGTTCACCAAGCGCGGCTACCAGGTGCTGGTCGAGCAAGGCGCGGGCGTCGGCAGCGGATACGAAGACGAGATGTACACCGCCGCGGGCGCGACGATGGTCGCGGGCCCGGCCGAGATCTTCGAGAAGGCCGACCTGGTGATCAAGGTCAAGGAGCCCCAGCCCGGCGAGACCGCGATGATGCGCGATGGGCAGGTGGTGTTCACCTACTTCCATTTCGCGGCCGATCTTGAGCTAAGCAAGCAGTGCCTGGCGTCCAAAGCGACGTGCGTGGCGTACGAGACGCTGGTCGACCGCAAGGGCCGGCTGCCGCTGCTGACGCCGATGAGTGAGGTCGCGGGCCGGATGGCGATCCAGGAAGGCGCGAAGTATCTGGAGAAGCCGATGGAGGGCCGGGGCATCCTGCTGGGCGGTGTGCCGGGCGTGGAGCCCGCGCGGGTGCTGATCCTGGGCGGTGGTGTCGTGGGGACGCAGGCGGCGATCGTCGCGGCGGGCATGGGCGCGTCGGTCACGATCATGGACGTCAACCTCGACCGCCTCCGCTACCTCGACGAGATCATGCCCGCCAACGTCAACACCGTCTACTCCGACCTCCACGCGATCCGTGAGCACGCCACCACCAGCGACCTCGTCGTCGGTGCCGTCCTCATCCCCGGCGGACGCTGCCCGGTCCTCATCCCCAAGACCATGCTCAAGGATATGCTGCCCGGCAGCGTCATCATCGACGTCGGCGTCGACCAGGGCGGCTGCGTCGAGACGACCAAACCCACCACACACGAAGACCCGATCTTCATCATCGACGGCGTGGTGCACTACTGCGTCGCGAACATGCCCGGCGCCGTCGCGCGGACCTCGACCCAGGCCCTCGCCCACGCAACCCAGCCCTACGCCATCAAGCTCGCGAACGCCATCGCCGCCGATGCGCACGAAGACCTCTTCAAACGCGACCCCGAGTTCAACTCAGCGCTCAACATGCACGCGGGCACCGTCACGCACGAAGAGGTCGCCCACGCGATCGGCGCGAGCTACGACAAGACCTACGCGATGGCGTAAGCCTCGGCCGTGCGTGCGATCGCACCACCCGGTCCGCGCGGGCTACGCCTTGGCCTGCGGCTGGACGCCCTTGCGCATCAGCAGGAACACCGCCACGGCCCCAGCCACAAGCACCGCGACAAAGACCCACGGGCTCAGGCCCGTCACGTCGGCGAAGGTGATCTTGCCCCAGTCACCGATCGGCGCGAGCACTCGACCGACCCAGGGGGAAACCTCGGCAAAGAGCGCCGCGCCCACCAGCATGCCCAACACACCCGGCACCGCGTCGCGTGCGCCGTCGCCGATCGCCGCGACGCCCGTGCCCGGACAGTACCCCAGCACCGCCATGCCGACGCCAAAAATCAGGCCACCAGCGACATTATTGACGACCTGCGCCGACTTGAGGTGCAACCCGTCGATCATGCCAAGCTGCAGCATGCCGTAGATACCGACCGCCCCGACCGCCATCGCGGTGAGCATGACCTTGAGTACGGTGAAGTCGCGCAGGAGGAACTGGCCGACGATCGTCTCGTAGCGGGTGACCTTCCCTTTTTGTAGGAGGAAGCCGAAGACCAGCCCGGTCAGGCCGCCGAGAAGGAGTGTGGTCCAGTCTGCGAAGAAGGGGTTATACATGGTGTTGTTTCTTTCGTTGGGTATCGGTGCGATTGAAGTTTGAAAAACAGGGCGTGTCATCGCCCAGAGCGTCGGCGAAGCAGCAGCATGGCGGCAGCGATCCCACTCGCGAACATCCCGGCCATGAAGAGGTAGGACGACACCGCGAGTTGGAGACCGCCGGAGATCCCATGGCCCGACGTGCAACCACCCGCCAGACGAGCGCCAAGGAGCAGCAGCACCCCGCCGACGAATGCCCCGAGATACCGCCGAGCTTTCGAGGGGCCAAACGCCGCCTCCCAGGTCGGCGGGACCGCCGCAGGCGCAGACACCCCGCCCAGCTTACGGGCCAGAAACGCGCCGGCGATCAGCATCACCACCAGCGCAAACTGCCACTCGAACACGGGGTTTATCTTGTCCGCTGTCGAGACGAGGTACTTCGCAAAGTAGGCATTGGACTCCACGTGCTCGCGGGCGACCAGGCCCTCGGCCGCGCCCGCGGCGCGGACCATTGTCGTCGAGGTGCCCAGGGCCTTATCCATGAACCCGAACGTGACCCACGACAAAACGCCGATCCCAACGCCGACCACGTAGGGCGACCACGCGGGCCGGGTGAGCTGACATTGCCATTTCATGCCGATATCCTTATTTATGTAAATATCTCGATCTTTTGATATTTACGGTGAAAAAAAATCAACCGAACCGCCCCTCGACACAGGCCATCAGGTCCGCAAGGTGCGGCTCGGTCACGGTGTAATAGGTCCGCCGACCCTCCTTCTCCGCGCCCAACAGCCCGCAGTGCTGCATCAGCCGAAGGTGCGTCGATGCCGCGTGGGACTGGATGTCACACGCCTCAGCCAACTCCCCGACGGTGTATCGGCCGTGCAGCATCATCTGAACCATCCGCAGACGGTGCGGGTGCGCGACCACGCGCAGACACTCCGCCGCCTGTTCAAGCACCTCCAAGTCAAGGAGCACGGGTTGTCGTGTCCGTCGGGCCATCACACCCAATCATATCAAATTATTTTGACATGTCAACCTAATCGCAAAAAACCACCCGCCGCCGTCTATCTCGGCCCCACACTAACAAGCAGACGCGTCAGCTTCCTGGGCTGCCTGGCCAGGTCGGCGAGGGTGTAGTCGTCCAGCGCCGCGTAGAACGCCTCACGCGCTTCGTACAGCACACCTTTGAGCTTGCACGCCGGCTCGATCGGGCAGGCGCTGCGATCGCCGTGGCACTCGACCAACGCATCCGGCTCCAACGCCCGGACGACTTCGCCCAGCCCAAGCTGCGGGGCGCCTTCGCCCAGCGCGAGCCCCCCGCCGCGCCCGCGTCGGCTATCGATCCAGCCCAGGCCGGCGAGCGTCTGCGCGACTTTCGCCAGGTGGTGCGCGGAAATGCCATACGCCTCCGCCACCTCACGCACGGACGCCGGCGCCTCGGGCCGGGCCTGCAGATAGATCAGCAGCCGCAGTGCGTAGTCGGTGTGGGTGGTGAGGTGCATCGGGCCTCCTGCGGGGCATGGCTTGACCGCCAAAAATCGGTATGTATGATACCGAATCTAATCGGTAAATAAGATACCTTTTTGGAGCCCCCATGCTCAGCCCCAAGACCATCGAAACCGTCAAAGCCACCGCCCCCATCCTCGTCGAGCACGGCGAGACGCTCACCCGTCACTTCTACCGCCGTATGTTCGAGGGCGACCCGCAGGTCCGGGCCTTCTTCAACCCCGCGCACCAGCACGTCGGGGCGCAGCAGCGGGCACTGGCCGGCGCGATCTGCGCATACGCACAGAACATCGATAACCTCGGTGCGCTGGGGCCGGCCGTGGAACTGATCGCACAGAAGCACGTCTCGCTCAACATCAAGCCCGAGCACTACCCGATCGTGGGCAAGCACCTGCTCGCGTCGATCATGGAAGTCCTGGGCGACGCGGCGACCGATGACATCATCGACGCCTGGGCCGAGGCGTACGGCTTCCTGGCCGACATCCTCATCGGCCGTGAGGCCGAGATCTACGAGCAACACCGCGAAGACCACGGGTGGGAGGGCTTCCGCGATTTCATCGTCGACCGTATCCAGCCCGAGAGCGAATGCATCACGTCCTTCTACCTTAAGCCCGAGGACGGGGGCGAGCTGGCGGCGTGGAAGCCCGGGCAGTACCTGACGCTACGCCTCCCCAACGAAGACACGGGGACGACGATGCGCAACTATTCACTCTCGACCCGGCCGGGCCAAGGGCACTACCGCATCAGCGTCAAACGCGAGCCGGCCCGCACCGAAGACGTGCGGCCGGGCGTCGTCTCCAACTACCTGCATGACAAGGTGCTCGTCGGCGATGTGTTGGAGGTCGGCCCGCCGTGCGGCGAGTTCTTCCTCGATCTCGATACCGCAAAAACCACCCACCGGCCCCTGGTCTTCCTCTCCGGCGGGGTGGGGATCACACCGCTGCTGGCGATGTTCGCCGCGGCCGAGGAAGCCGAGCTGGGACGGGACATCTACTTCATCCACGGCGCGGTAAACGGCAACGCCCACGCCCTCTGCGACGAGGTCCGCGCGATCGCCCAGCGGCACGGCCGGACCACCGTCCACTTCCGCTACAGCGCGGCAACCGACGACGACCGTTCCGGCGGCCGCTGCGATAGCGAAGGGTTCATCGACACCACGCTAATCGAGACGCTCCTGCCCGGGCTCGATGCCGACTACTACCTGTGTGGGCCCACGGCGTTCATGACCGGACTCTACGGCGGGCTACTCCACGCGGGCGTCAATGAGGACCGGCTCAACGTCGAGTTCTTCGGGCCCAAACAGGACCCCGCCTCACAACCCGCACAGGCCGACGCGTAACCCCCCTTGACGAAGACGCTCAGACAACGCTGCCGATTGGCACTCATCGACCTGGTCGTGGCGGCGGTCGCGTTGCTTGGGCTGATTGCCTTGGCGTGGGCGCTTGCGCCGCTGGGGGAGCCGTGGGCCGCAGGCTGGGCCGTGGGCTCACTGGGCGCGTCGATGACGCTTATCCTCGCGTGCCCGGAGAGTGCGTTGGCCCGGCCCTACCCAGCGATCGTGGGCAACACCGTGTCGGCCGCGATCGGCGTCGGCGCGTACCAACTCGTGGGGGCACAATCCTTACCCCTGGCCGCGCTGCTCGCGGTGGCCCTGTCGATCGCGACCATGCGGCTGCTGGACGCGCTGCACCCGCCGGGCGGCGCATCGGCCATCCTCGCCGTCATCGGCGGCGCGGCGGTCCGTGACTTGGGTTGGCTCTACCCCCTCTACCCCATCGCGCTGGGCACGGCCTGGCTCCTCACGCTCGCGCGGGTGCGGCTGGCCCTAACCGTGCCCCATGACAACCGCCCCTACTCGTCAGCACCACCATCCCGCCAACGCCGGATCGCGTCGAGGTAGCTTGTGCCGTATTCCTCCGCCGGCTCGATCGTGCTGCCCTCCCACCACTCGTTGAACGATGTGATGAACACCACGCCACGCGAACCCGCCGGGTCGCCCGCCGCCATCTCCGCCGCCGACGCGAGCATCAGCCCAAAGCCCTCAGCCGAGCCCGCCAGCGAATCGTGTCCGCGGAAATCCTCGTAGCTCGGCATCACCTTGGGCATGAACCACACACGCTCGTCCTGTGCCCAGTTCCTGTACACCGGCCAGGCCTCGCGCTGCATGTAGTCCCACGCCGGCTCGCCGTCATTGATCCGCGGGTCGGTGTGCATGTTGTACGCCGACACCGCGTCAAACACGCCCGGCCCATGGCGCGCCGTGTCGGGCGAATCCTGCGGGCCGTAGTACACCTCGTCCCCGATCAGAAACACCTCCACCCCCACCGCCTCACGCAGCCGATCCGCGTGCTCGGCCGAGAACCCCACAAACACCCGCGTCACGTACAGCCCAACGACCGGCCGACCGTCGATCGTGTAGTAGTTGCCCCGCTCAAAGTAGGTCTCCTTGAGGTAGCGGAAGTCCTCGATCATCTGCGTCATCACCGCGGGGTGGGCAAAGTCCACGCTGACATCGTGCTCGCCGTCGAGCCCGTCCAGTTTGAGCGACTCGTAATAGATGCAAAACGTGATATCGTCGGCGTTGTCGGCCGCGAGCAGGCCCGCCTGCAGGTGCTGGTCGGTCTGCGAGCCCTCGCCCCACCACGAGACGCACAGCCCGTCGATACCGGCCTCGACGCACCACGCGATGTGCAGCCGGGCCGCATCAGGGTCGTCGGTCCCGTACTCCCCGAGCACGGGCGTGCCGACGTACGGGTGCCGCGACCAGTCCCCGCCGTGGTACCACGGGTAGTAGTAGGCGATCACGTCGACGGGCTTGGGTTCGCCGGGGGTATCGGCCGGGCTTTGAGCGCGAACCGGGCCGGCGATCACCAGCAATACCGCGCCACACCCAACGCAACAGGCAAGTAGTTTTTTCATACCCACCCGACGCCAACCGGAGGGGCGGCGCTACAAAGTCGAGTCCGCGTTACACCCCCGCGCCGTCCAGCACACCGGCCCCGACCAGCAGCTTTTCGAGCTTGCCGCAGTCCGTCCCGGGCAGCTCGGTCAACGGCAGGCGGACCGTCCCCGTGTCGAGCCCGGCCATACGCATCGCGGCCTTGATCGGGATCGGGTTTGTGCTCAGCGTCAGCAGCCCCTTGCACAGGTGGAACAGTTCGCCGTGCAGCTTGCGTGCCCCGGCCAGGTCGTCCGCGTTCGCCGCATCACACAGCGCCTTCACCTTCGCAGGCATCAGGTTGCTCAGCACGCTGATCACCCCCGAGGCCCCGACGCTCATCAACGGCAGGGTCAGCGAGTCGTCGCCCGACAGGATCGTGATGTCGCACAGCGAACGGATCTCGCTGGCCATGTCGAGCGAGCCGGTCGCCTCCTTGATCGCGACGATGTTGGCGTGTTCAAAAAGACGCGCGACCGTCGCGGGCTCCATCGTCACGTTAGTCCGGCCGGGGATGTTGTACAGCACAATCGGCAGCTCGACCGCGTCCGCGATCGTCATGAAGTGCCGGTACAGGCCCTCCTGCGTCGGCTTGTTGTAGTACGGGTTCACCATCAGCGCCGCGTCCACGCCCACCGACTTCGCGTGCTTCGTCGTCGCCAGCGCCTCGGCGGTCGAGTTCGAGCCCGTCCCCGCGATCACCTTCACTCGGCCCGCCGCGTGCTCCGCCACCGTCGCGATGATCGCGTTGTGCTCCGCGTGCGTCAGCGTCGGCGACTCGCCGGTCGTCCCCGTCGGCACCACGCCATCGATTCCGCCGGCGATCTGATCATCGACATTCGCGCGCAGGCGGTCGTGGTCCACCGCCGAGCCGTCGGCGGTGAAGGGCGTAATCAAAGCTGTAAACGCGCCGTGTAGCTGCATCGTGCCACTCCATTGCCCCATCCACGGGGCGGGCCAATCCAAACAAGAAACCCGCAGATGGCATCCGCAGGACAGAGCATTGTAGCAATACCCGCCACCCCGACGCCGACCGGGATGACCCGTACACCGCCGGTCAGGCCGACCGCAGCGCGAGGATCAGTTCTACCTTGCCGACCTGCTCCTGCAGCTCCTGCGCGATCGCCTGGGGGCCCTTGCCTGCATCCGCCAACGCGTAAACCCGCCCCATCAGCGGGTCGGTGTACGGCTCGTCAGCCGGCGGCGGCAACTCGCCCGCATCCTCCGCCGAGGACGCGTCGGCCGTCTCGGCCGCGTCGGCGTCATCAGACCGTGCCGGCGGTGTGGGCGTCTGGGTCGGCGCAGACACAGACTGCACCGCGCCCGGCGCAGACGCACGCAACGCCTCGAGCTGCGCGATACGCTCGTCCGCCTCACGGATCGCCTTCTCAATATGAATCGTCTTCGCGTCCAGGTGCGCCCCCAAACGCTTCGCCATCTGCTCGATCTCGACCATCAGCTCCTGCATATCGTTACGCACATGCTGCTTCTGCTTGGCACGCTCCAGGTGTTCGCGTGCCGTGACGTTGGTGCCGGCCTGCTTTCGACGCGCCCGGCCCCACGAAAACAACGCCATGATGATCAGCACCACCCCCAACAGAAAAATCGCGCCGGTCCATTCCATCAGCCCCGCCCCCCCTGCGCCGCACGCCAGCGATCCGCCTCCGCCTGCGCCGCCGCCAACGCCTCACCGAGCGACACGCCCGACGCCGACGCGAGACGCTCGACATCGGCAAACTCGGGCTTGATGCTGACCACCACCCCATCGAGCCGGCCTACCTTCAACCGAACCGGCCCAAGCCGCGTTGGTGTTTCGATCAGCTCACGCTCAAGCACGACCCGGTCCCACGGCCGAGCACGCACACCGAAGCTGCCCGTCGCCTCAAGCATCAGCCGGGCGAAGCGATCGCGTTCATCTTCCCCGGCGAGCAGACTCAGCATCACGCCAGGCCGACCGTGCTTCATCGTGATCGCGGTGGTCCAGACATCCAGCGCCCCCGCGTCAAGCAGCGTCGCACACGCGCGGCCGACCGCCTCACCCGTCGTATCGTCGAGATTCACGACCAGTTCGACCACCCGTGTCGGCGTGTTGTCCGCAACCGTCTGGGCCATGCACGGATTCTATCGCGCACCGCGCCGACCTGATGCAAGAACACGACACTTCCCCACGATTCAATCACGCAAGTGCAGGTCCAACTCCCCATGACATCCCCGACACCACCAACCCGGTGCCCGACCGCGTGGCTATGATGCCATCCATGACTTCCGACCCCAGCCACAATCCCCCCCCGGCCGACCCGATCGTCGGCATCGACCTGGGCACGACCAACTCGTTGGTCGCCTGGTGCGACGAAGCCGGCCCGCGCATCCTGGCCGGCCCAGACGGCGAAACAACGCTGCCCTCGGTCGTCCGCCTGGACCCCGGCACCGGCCGTGCGGTCGCGATCGGCGTCGCCGCACGCGGCTCGGCCGTGACCTACCCGACCACCACCATCCATAGCGCCAAACGCCTCATGGGCCGAGGCCTATCGGATGTCGCGCAAGATGCCGCCCAGCTCCCCTACGCCGTCGTCGAAGGCGAGCAGCACACTGCGCGTGTAAAAGTCGGTGAGCACATCGTCAGCCCGCAGGCGATCAGCGCGATGGTGCTGGCCGAGCTCAAGCGGTGGGCCCAGCACGCCCTGAAGACCGAGGTCCGCCGGGCCGTGGTCACGGTACCCGCCTACTTCGACGACGCGCAGCGCCAGGCGACACGCGACGCGGGCCGGCTG
The DNA here is from genome assembly GCA_044439905.1 of Phycisphaerales bacterium JB063. GTDB lineage: Bacteria > Planctomycetota > Phycisphaerae > Phycisphaerales > Phycisphaeraceae > JAHQVV01. Next base: position 32,585 of record JBITAC010000040.1, read on the forward strand.
GCGGGGCTCGAAGTCGTGCGGATCGTCAACGAGCCGACCGCCGCGGCGCTCGCGTACGGATTGGGGGAAGGGGCCAAGGGGCCCAGTGTTGCGACACCAACCGCGTCCGGCACGATCTCGCTCAACACTAAACTTAATCCGTCCGCGTGCAGTCCAGACTCCGATCCCTCGACCCCTGGGCCCCTCGACCCCTCGGCCCCTTCCTCCCAAACCGTCGCCGTCTACGATCTGGGCGGGGGGACTTTCGACGTCTCGATCCTCAAACTGCAACACACCGACCAAGGCCAGATCGACCAGGTCATCGCGACCGCAGGCGACACGCATCTGGGCGGGGACGATGTTGACCAGATGCTGATCGACCTGGTCACTCGCGAGATCGCCCAGCAGCTGGGCACCGATATCGACTTCCCCCCCGCGACGCGTCAGGCCCTTCGGCAGTTCGCCGAGCAGACCAAGATCAAGCTCTCCACCGACGACAGCGCGACCATCGAGATCGACCTGGGCCAGGGCCAGGGCCAGTACCGCCGGGTCATCACACGAGACGAGCTTGAAGCGATGATCGCGCCGTGGATCGACCGCACGCTGGCCGCATGCAAGTCCGCAATGCGTTCTGCGAAACTCAACGCCAGCGACATCGACCGTGTCGTCCTGGTCGGCGGCTCGACGCGCATCCCCGCCGTCCGCCGCGCGGTGGAGCAGTACTTTGAGCGTGACCCCTACACCGCGCTCGACCCCGACCAGGTCGTCGCACTGGGCGCGAGCGTCCAGGCCGCACGCCTCGCGGGCAACGCCACGGGCGGCGGGCTGCTGCTCGATGTCATCCCGCTATCGCTGGGGATCGAGACGATGGGCGGCGCGGTCGCCAAACTCATCACCGCCAACAGCACGATCCCCGCGCGGGCGACCGAGCTGTTTTCGACCCACGCCGAGGGCCAAACCAAAGTCGCCATCAACGTCTACCAAGGCGAACGCGAACTGGTGCAGGACTGCCGGCTGCTCGGACAATTCGAACTCACCGGCATCCCGCCCATGCCTGCGGGCCTGCCCAAGCTCGAAGTCACCTTCCTGGTCGATGCCAACGGCGTACTCACCGCCCACGCGATCGAGCAACGCTCGGGACGGGCCGCACGGATCCAGGTCGTCCCGCACCACGGCCTCACCCGTGAGGAGGTCGGCCGCATCGAGCGCGACGCCTTCGACCACGCGAAGGACGACATGCAGCGCCACCGCCTCATCGACCTCAAGCTCAATGCCAAGCTCGATGTCCGCAATATCCGCAAACAGCTCGACCGTGTCGGCGACGAACTCGACCCCGGCTACCGCCAGGAGATCGAAGACCACGTTACTGCGGTGCAGCGCTACATCGACTCGGACGATGAATCCCTCGACGCAGACACGTTCCACCAAGCGATGACCGACATGGACCACGCGACGATCAAGCTCGCCGAGACCGCGATCGCCCAGACCCTGCGCGGAGACGCAACGGGCTAGTCTTCCACACCGCGTATCACTCTCCCGCTGTTCACTGTGCACTGCTCACTATTCACTTCCCCCGCCCCCGCCATGCTCGAACGCACTCGCCTTGGTGAATCCATCATCGCCTACCAGTCCCCGCTGCTGCGCGGCCTGGGCGTGCCGCACGCCTTTGGCACCCGGCACGGCGACGCCGACCAACTCGCCGGCGCGATCGGGCTCACGCAGCACGCCTGGGTCACCGTGAAGCAGGTCCACGGCAGCACCGTCGCTCGCGGGCCCCGGGACGGGCACCCCCCTTCCTGCACCGAAGCCGATGCCGTGATGCTCGACGCACCGGGCCACGCGACACGCATCGTCACCGCCGACTGCGTGCCGATCTTCCTCGTCTCGACCGATGGACGGCGCGTCGCCGCGATCCACGCCGGCTGGCGCGGGCTGGTCGCCGGCGTCATCGAGCGCGCGGCCGATCAGCTCGGCGCCCGTTTCCTCGCGGCCGTGGGCCCGTGCATCAGCGCCGCACACTTCGAAGTCGGCCCCGAGGTCGCCCAGCACTTCGACCCCGCCCACCACCGTACCCCCCCGGGGCACAAGCCACACATCGACCTCGCCGCCGCGGCCGCCGCCCGCCTCAAGGCCCTGGGCGCTCAAGCCATCGACTGTACCGACCGCTGCACCTACCGCGACGCCAAGGACTTCTACTCCCACCGCCGAGACGTCACCCACGGCGGCGCAGCCACCACCGGCCGACTGTCGCACCTCATCGCCCCCAAGCGTTAGCAACGCGCAAACAACCCCGGCCAACCCGGGATCCAACACACCCCCGGACCGTCCGACGCAACACCGACCCGCGCAATCTCCTTGCCCGCGTCTCGACCCGACCCCGCCTGGGCGATACCCTATCCATCCCATGACCCCGATCACGATCCGCCAACTCAGCAAGCACTTCGGCTCGACCGTCGCCGTCGACGCGATCGACCTCACGATCCCCGCGGGCGACCTCTTCTTCCTGCTAGGCCCGTCGGGCTGCGGCAAGACGACCCTGCTCCGAATGCTTGCCGGGTTCACCGAGCCGACCCAGGGCACGATCCATTTTGGCGACGCCGACGTCACCCACGCCCCCGCCAACAAACGCAACACCGGCATGGTCTTCCAGGGCTACGCACTCTGGCCCCACATGACCGTCCGGCAAAACGTCCGCTTCGGGCTCGAGGTCCGCAAGGTCTCCAAGCCGGAAATGAAGAAACGCGTCGACGAGGCGCTCGCCTCCGTCCAGCTCGGCAAGCTCGCCGACCGCAAAATCAACCAGCTCTCCGGCGGCCAACAGCAACGCGTCGCACTCGCCCGCGCACTGGTCATCCGCCCGACCGTCCTCCTGCTCGACGAGCCGCTCTCCAATCTCGACGCCAAGCTCAGGCTCGAGATGCGACAGTCCATCCGCGACATCTGCAAGGACTCGGGCATCACCGGCGTCTACGTCACACACGACCAGCACGAGGCGCTCAGCATGGCCGACAACATCGCCGTGCTCAAAGACGGCAGGGTCTGCCAGTCCGGCCCGCCGGGCGAGCTGTACCGCCGGCCCGACTCGCGTTTCGTCGCCGACTTCCTGGGCGAGACCAACTTCCTGCCCGCCGAGGTCAAGGGCACCGAGGGCGACCACATCATCCTGACTACGCCCTTTGGTGACATCCGATCGTCCGCGTTCCCCGACAACCTCCCCCAGGGCGGGGCCGTCACCTGCTCGCTCCGGCCCGAGGCCATCCAGCTCCTCGACCCCGAGACCGCGACCGGCGGCATCCCCAACAACACCTTCACCGCCAAGTGGGAACGGCAGATCTACCTCGGCTCGCTCGCCCAGCACCGCCTGATCCTCGCCGACCACCGCATCAAAGCCGTCGAACTCAACCCCCGCCCCCGCAAGGCCCCCAGCCCCAGCGACCAGGTCCACTTCCACATCGACCCCGCCGACGTCGTCATCCTCCGCGACTAGGCATCTCAAAACCCAACAACCTCGTTTTTCGATCGGCCCCACTTGCCACCCGCCCGAATCGTGCTAAACTCTCCGGCTCGAAAAACAAGATTCCCCTGTAGCTCAATCGGTAGAGCGTCGGACTGTTAATCCGCAGGTTGCTGGTTCGAGTCCAGCCGGGGGAGCTTCAAGGTACCCGGTACGAACCGGGGCCTCAGGCCTTAACAAAGGGCTCGCTTCGGCGGGCCCTTGTTTTTTGGCAAGCACCTCTGAGCACCACTCCATGGCTCATCGACCCGATCGATATCAAGGGCACGAGGTGCCGTGTTTTGCGAATCACCACATCTTGTCTCTCGGATCCTGTTGGATGGCCAACCGAACAGACCGCTTCATGCTCAACCCAAAGGGTGGTTCAAGTAGATCGGCGGCACCGCATCGACGAGCCATACCTCATTCTCGGTGACGAAGAACTCGAAGCCGTCTGCGTGCATCTGCTTGGCGTTGACCTCCAGAATGACCGGCCTGCCGTGCCGCTGCGCGACTGCCCACATCGTTGCCTTACTTGTCGAGAGGTGGACGTGATGGCGGTTCATCTTGAGCAGGCCCTTTTCGCGTACTGAGGCCAGGTTCCGGGTCGCGGTGCCATGGAACAACACATCAGGAGGCACCGCCGGCTCGTAGCCCAGATCGACTCTAACGGAGTGGCCCTGCCGGGCACGGATGCGAGCCCGATCTTCGCTGAACTCAAATCGCTGCTTATCGTTCTCAGCGACGGCACGGTCGATGCATTCGCGGGTGTACCGCTTGCCATTCCGCTGGAAGGCACTGAGCAAGTCATCAACACCAACCCAACCGTTCGGGTCGAGCGTGATACCGATTGCGTCAGGGTTGTGCCGCAGCACGTAACTCATCGATTTACTTACCGATTTAACCTTAGGATCCATCTTGATCCTCTTTCGTATCCTGATTCAGCATGCCCAGGCCGGCGTAGACCTTCAGGTCTAACTTCTTGCCCACACGCTTCATCTCTTCAATCCAGCCCGTCAATTCGTCAGGCAGGATTTCGTGTTTCGTAATGTTCTCGCCTCCTACACCACCACCCTCGGTGGAAGGCATAAGGTCTTTGGCGAGATAAAAAACGATGGCTTCGTCAGTCAGGCCGGCCGAGGACATTCCCTCGCCGACCAGCTCCCAGACTTTCGCCTCGTACCCGGTCTCTTCAAGCAGTTCACGCTTGGCGGCGTCAAGGTGCGACTCGGCGTCGCCCTCGTCTCCAACGAGGCCCGCAGGCCATTCGATGACCGGCCCCCCTGCCGCCGGCCGAACCTGCTCAATCAGAACGAGTCGGCCGTCGGTGTGCACCGGGAGGATCGCAGCCACTCCTGTTGCGTTGGAACGCCTTGCATACTCCCAGCCGCTGAGGCTGACCAATTCGATGAACCGACCCGCGTAGAGAACATCGATTGCCTTGTTGTCCATAGCCCATCTCCTATAGGTGATGCACGTGCAGCCGGTCACTGTCGCCATCGATCCGGATCAGGCGGCCGGGCTACGGGCACTGGGCGACGCGGTGCCGGGCCAAGTCGACCTGCATCGACTGCAGCAGAGTCGCCTTCCCAGCGCTCCCCGCCTTCATGTGCTACCACTCGACCCTATTAGACTCCTGTTGGAAGCGGGCCTATGGTGACTGATATCGACTGTAAAGCCGCCGACTTCATAGCCACCGCGTTCGATGATCGCTAGCGTTTCTTCAGCCTGTGTTTTTCGTTTACTTCTGCTCATCGGATCTGCACTCCGTTCTCTTTAAGGTTGCGAATCGCCTGTTCAACGTCGCCGGCGTTCAACTCAACGCCTCGGCAGCCCTCGGCGATCAGCGTTGTGTCGAAACCTTCCCCGACCGCGTCTAAAGCCGTGAACTTCACGCAGTAGTCCGTTGCCAGGCCCATGACGTCGACGGCGTGGATGCCTCGCTCTCGCAGCAGGTCCGCCAGGCCGGTGGACTTGCGGGATTCCGGGGGGCCATTGTCAAAAAAGCCGCTGTAGCTATCGATCTGCGGATCGGTGCCCTTCACCACAACCTCGTCGATGCCCGTGCGGTCCAGTTCGTCGCACAGCGCCGCGCCGGGCGTGCCCTGCACGCAGTGATCGGGCCAGAGGATTTGGTTCAGGCCACCGAGGTCGATGATGTCACCGATCGCCCGACCTTCGTGTGCGGAGGCGAAGGACTGATGCCCCGCCGGGTGGTAGTCCTGCGTCGCGACAACCAGGCCGTAGTCCGGCATCAGCCGGTTGGCGACCGCGATCACGGCGTTGCCGTCGGGGACGGCAAGCGCACCGGCTGGCTTGCTCAGGGTCGCGGGGGTGAAATCGTTCTGGATGTCGACGAGGATGAGGGCTTTCATGACTCTGGCTCCATCAGTAAGGCGGCAAAAGCCTGCGAAATCCGTGCGACAGAACGACTGCCGTAAACATCACATTGCGCATCAAGGCAAGAACACCCGAGTATTGGGGGATGACGGGTGATCCCCCGGCTTGCTGCTGTGCGAGCGCTTCGGCCAGTCTGGTCATCCATTCAACCGAGCATGGCCACTCACAGAGGTTGCTCAACCACTCGTCAGGGATCGCTTGCGACCCCAGTTCGGTTCCGGCCAACGCCCCGGTGATCGCCGCGACGGTATCGCTGTCACCACCCAGGCAGACCGCTGTCTCGACCGCGTCACGCAATGAATCGCGATGAGCGAGCCAGCAGTACACCGCAGCGGGAACGGTATGGTTGACGAAGCCGCTCACCCCTTTGGGTTGCCCAAACTGTTCAACAAAGTCACAAGGCAAAACACCTTCGCGTGCGGCTTCCAATGCCACAACAAGGTTGTCGCGTAGCTGAGCATCATCAACACCGGTAACAAGAGCTGAATCGAGCTCTATACGCCTCGGGGCGTCTGTTACAATCCAATTTGCAAGGTTGGCGATCACGAACGCACCTTCATGAGCTCTTGGGTCCGAGTGCGTTACTGCGGTTGAGGCGTGCACGAGCTGCTGAACGTGCCGCTCATCGTTCGCGACAACACCCAATATGGCACTACGCATCGCCGGGCCGTTACCCGCACTCCGAACGCCGCTTCGATCGGGGCGTACACCGGCCCAGAGGCGTATACAGGCTTTGGCTGTGCCAAAGCCCACCCCGGCAGGGATACGTGCAAACCACCAGCGCAGTCGTCGGGCAAACGCTTTGGCGAACATCTCAGGTTCAGCCATGGATTCGAGTAGCGCCAAGCCAACCATCAACGTGTGCTCGGTATCGTCGCTGCACATACCTCGGCCTCGGAAGAAGCGATGGCCTAACGGCGCTCCACCAAACATCCGTTCCGCCCGTCGGGCGTTCAGCCCTTCACGAGGCAGGCCGATTGCGTCGCCTACAGCAGTGCCGAGGATGCAACCCAGAATGTGGTCTTGGCGGTTCATACTAAATCTCGAAGCTAAACCCCTTGCGGCTCAGCTTGTCGTACTTCTTCTTGTCGAAGCGGTAGAGCTTCGCGGCGCGGTGGGAGACGTCCTTCTCGATCTCGTTGAGCTCCACGAGGATGTCCATGCTCAGGATCTTCTTGCGGAAGTTGCGTTTATCCAGCTCGCGGTCCAGCACGATCTCGTACAGGCGCTGCAGGTCGCGGAGCGGGAATTTGCTTGGCAAAAGCTCGAAGCCGATCGGTTGGTAGCGGACCTTGCCGCGCAGACGCTCCAACGCGGCATCGAGAACCTGTCCATGGTCGAAAGCCAGCTCGGGTAGATCATCGACGTTGAACCATGCTGCGTTGCGGGCATCGGTGTCGGCCTTCACATTGTGGCCCTGGAGGTTGACCAAGGCGTAATAGGCGACGGTCACCACACGTTCACGCGGGTCGCGATCGAGATCGCCAAAGGTGTAGAGCTGCTCGAGATAGATGTCTCGCAGCCCGGTCTCTTCCTGAAGCTCACGGCGGGCGGCCTCGTCCAGCGTCTCATCGACGCGGACGAAGCCCCCCGGGATCGCCCACCGCCCTGCAAAGGGAGCCAGGTCACGCTCGATCAACATGACCTGCAGGCCATGCTCGTCGAGAGCAAAGACAACGATGTCGACAGTCAGTGCGGGCCGTTCATATTCGTAGCTGTAAGTCATGGCTCAAATCTTCATGTCATTTGCACACTTAGTATCGTGTATATACAACACTAAGTCAAGCGGCACGATCGTGACGCTGGAGATTTTGTCGCCCCCTAACTACCTCCAAGGCCGGCTTTCAGCTCTCTTAGCTCCCGGCGGAACCCGCCCGAGAGGATGGGGAACCGGCACCACGTCTTGGGGTCCAGGTTCTTGTCGTCTACGTGGAAGCTCGGGGCGAACCGCTCACGCTTCCACTGGTTGCGGGACCAGAGTGTGAAAAAACGTTCGATCCAGGCGGGCATGCGGTCGGCAACATCGGGGAACTGGCTCAGCATCACGGCGAGGACCTCCGCCGGGGAACGCTTTAGCCCGATCGCCTCGTGCTCGATCGCATCAAGGATGTCGTAGGGCATCAAGTCGTCTTCATCGGTCTGATTCTGGTCCTGAGGTCTCAACTCGGCTGTGGGAGTCAGCCGGTTGACCGCACCGACCGCATCGATGGGGCCGATGCCAACCGGACCGGTCACTTCAACCCAAGTAAGCCAACGACGAAGGAAGGCCTTGTCGATACCGGCGATCGGACTGAGTCCACCACATGTATCGCCGTCCATGGTGGTATAGCCCACGGCGGCTTCGGAGCGGTTGCTGGTCGCTAACAGAAGCTTGTTCTCTAAGTTTGCCAACATCCATACACCGGGAGCACGGACACGTGCCTGGATGTTCTGCAGAGCGATGTCGTCGGCACCCCAGTCGAGGGGCCGGCCGATCGCCTGCTCAATCATCGCGGTGTAATGGTTGTTCAGCCCCTCGATGTCCAGCTCATGATGCTTAGCACCTATCGCCGTAGCGACACTTCTTGCCGCGTCACGCGTGGCTTGTGAACTATGAGGTGAGCCTTGATAGGCGGTGGTCAAGATACGCCGGACCAACTGTCCCTCGGCCGCGGGCCCAGAAATGGGCAATCCGAGTCGGTCTCGCGCCGCATCCAGACCAAGCTCGGCAATGGCTAAGTCCATCATCAACCGGACCAGGCATACCACCGCGGTAGAGTCTGCCCCACCGCTGAGCGAGACGACAAAGCCCGCCGAGCGGCTCTTCCGCATGTAATCGAACAACCCAAGAGCGATGGCCCGCGTGAACTCCTCTTCCTGATGGCCGTCAGCAGTTTCCCAATCCGCCTGCTCCGCCCCGGCCGCTGGCTCCAGATCGACCACAGGAATGGCCCATTCGATCGAGAACACCCCGCGATCCACCTCAGGGGAGGGGATGCGACTGGCAAGCTGAGCACGCTGGGCGCGTACAGCATCGATATCGATCACCGCATCGATCAAAGTGAACCGCGCGTACCGCAGACGCTCGCCCCTGGCCACCATCTTGCCACTACTCCCAATCATGCAGCCGCCGTCGTAGATAGCTCGGCCCGCCTCATTACCTAACAGGTTGGCGTAGAGGTAACTGACACCAAAGGCCCTGGAGCTATCGATCACCAGTCGTTCGCGGACCGCTTGTTTACCAAACGCGAAGTGGCTTGCACTCGGGTTCAGAACGACATCCACTGCACGGTCTGCGAGGCCAGCGCCGGGACGGTGTGCCACCCAGGCGTCTTCGCAGATCTCAAAACCGATACGCACCCCATCGAGATCAAAGACCAGATCACCGAGGGGCACTTCAGCACCGTCCCAGTCAAAGACGGAGACACCGCCCGCAGGCCAAGCTTTGAACCAACGCGGCTCGTAGTGCAGGCCATCGCCAGCAAGGTGCTGTTTCGTGACGAGACCGATGACGTGACCGTCGACGATGAATGCGACCGCGTTGAACAGTGCCCCACGGTGCATCACCGGCACCCCCAGGCAGACCGCCATGCCTTTGGTTTCCGGCAGGATCGACTCGACAACCCTGCGAGCCATCCGGCGTGTTGCTGAGGAGAAAAAAGCGTCCTCACAGCCGTAGCCCGTGACGCACAACTCGGGCAGACACAACAGCCCTATCCCTCGTTCACGTGCCGCCCGAATCGCATCTCGGATATTGGCTTCATTGCCATCCCAATCGAGCGGGGTCTGATTAAGTGATGCCGCACCAACCCGTAACGTCTTCATTGATCTACCCCAGTGTCATCAAGGCGTTTGCCCTAGCGTCCCGGATCATCTGACTACGCAACAAGTGGAGGCCCGGCTCGAGACCGACCGGATAAGCATGAGCGTTCATAAACCGGCGGACACCAGGGTGCAGCCGACTGAGCCCTCGGCGAGCCCGATCCCGTGCTGCTTCGAGCGAGTCGTTATAGCCCTGCATCACACCGCGACGCGCAATGGGGACCAGCAGATCACGCCCAGCCGCATCGCTCTTGATCTGCTTCATCCGGTTCGGATCACCGGGATCTACCAGTTGCCGGCCGGGCTCGGGTGTGCTGACCTCGTCGTAGATCAGGTCGCCGACGAGCCCCTTTTCATCCTCGAACCGACGGACTTGTAGCGTGCCGGGAATCGAAGTCTTGATCGCTTGATCCGAAAGCTTGACCCGAGGCTTCCAAACCCCATCTTCATTTCGGATCGCACCGAGTTTGTAAACCCCGCCCAGAGCCGGCTGGTCGTACGCTGTTACAAGCTTCGTGCCAACACCCCAGACCGCGATCGCCGCACCCTGCTGCTTGAGATCCTTGATGATTTGCTCATCCAGATCGTTCGACGCAACGATCACCGCGTCAGGAAAGCCTGCTTTGTCCAGCAGTTTGCGGGCCTCAATACTGAGGTAAGCCAGGTCGCCGGAGTCGAGCCGGATCCCGACCATCTCGTGCCCACGCTCCCGCAGTCGTTGACCAGCTGCGATCGCGTTACGGACGCCGACCAACGTGTCGTAGGTGTCGACGAGGAACACGCAGTTGTTCGGCATCGCTTGTGCGTAGGCCTCAAACGCCTCCGGCTCGGCATCAAACGACATCACCCAGCTGTGAGCGTGCGTCCCTTTGACCGGGATCCCGAACAGCTTGCCGGCGAGCACATTGGATGTCGCAGCACACCCACCGAGGTACGCGGCCCGACTCGCCGCGAGTGCACCATCAATCCCTTGTGCCCGCCGAAGCCCGAACTCCAGCACCGGCTCACCATCAGCAGCATCACAAACACGCGCCGCCTTCGTTGCGATTAGTGTCTGGAAGTTCACGATGTTGAGCAACGCCGTCTCAAGGATCTGTGCCTGCAGGATCGGGCCACGGATGCGGATGAGTGGCTGGTGCGGGAACACCACCGTTCCCTCCGGCACCGCATCTACATCACATCCAAACTCGATGCCCGCGAGGAAATCGAGGAACCCCTGCTCGAAGAGTGGCTGCCCATCGTTTCCGGACAGCCCTGCGAGGTAGTCCAAATCATCCCGCTCAAACCCGAACTGACGCATCAGCTCAACCGCGTGCGATAGCCCTGCCGCGATGGCGTATCCACCCCTGAAGGGCGTCTTGCGGAAGAATAGATGGAAAACGGCCGCCTGCTCAGCACGGCCCATCTTCCAGTAGCCGTAGGCCATCGTCAGTTGGTACAGGTCGGTCAGAAGCCCCAGCGGGGTACGGTAGATGCTGTTGAGGTGTGTCATAGGATGCCTTAGTGTTTGTTGAACACTATCATATACGGCACACAAGTCAAGGCGTGTTGAGATACGAATCAGCTTTGACGACCACGCTGCAGGAGCTGCGCGCTCCTCGCCCTGCATCAGCCTGCATTTCAATGCACCTGCCTCCTCCGCCAAGCGGTTCGTCGCGGGCACGTGTCGGGGAGCTTCAAGCGGGTCGCCAATCCCGGCGGCCCATCGACCCAATGTGAACGCCGCCGGCACCCGCCTGCGGCGTTTTTTGGTACTGGCCCGCATCGCCCAAGTCTTTTGGCAATCGCTCTTGACCTGCTACCGATCTGAATATATGCTTATGCATATATGCTCAAAGTCGCCACTCTCCCCGACGTCGATACGGTCTTCAAGGCCTTCTCCGACCGTACCCGGCTGCGCATCATGAACCTGCTGCGCGGCAGGAGCGAGTTGTGCGTGTGCGACATCATCGAGGTGCTCGACCTGCAGCAGGCCAAGGTGTCGCGGCACCTGGCCTACCTCCGCCGGGCCGGGCTCGTCGATACCCGCAAGCAAGGCCAGTGGGTCTACTACCGCCTCAGCCGACCGACCGGCAGCTTCCACAAGAAAATGCTTGAGTGCCTGGGCTGCTGCATGTCGGAAGTGCCCGAGCTACAGGCCGACCGCAAACGACTTGGATCGAATGCAGACACCTGCGGCGATGGACGGTGCTGCTGATTTTTTCGCCGAATATATTCGCTTGTCCAAATATAAAAGAGATGCACATGGCAACACGGATCGGGATCAATGGATTTGGGCGGATGGGCCGGCTCGGCCTCCGCGCCGCATGGGGCAACCCGGCCCTCGACATCGCACACATCAACGAAGTCCAGGGCGGCCCCCCTACCGCGGCCCACCTGCTCAAGTTCGACACGGTCCACGGCCAATGGCCCCACGAAGTCACGCACGCCGACAACACGATCAACATCGACGGCAGCGCGATCTCGTTCAGCGACCACGCATCGCCCACCGACGCCCCCTGGGCCGACACGGGCGTTGAGGTGGTGGTCGAGTGTTCGGGCAAGTTCAGGACCCGCGCCGCACTGCAGCCTTACTTCGATGCCGGGGTGAAGAAGGTCGTCGTCTCCGCGCCGGTCAAGGACGCGGACCTGAACATCGTGATCGGCTGCAACGATGCACTGTATGAGCCGGCGTCGCACCACCTGGTCACCGCCGCCTCCTGCACGACCAACTGCCTGGCGCCTGTGGTCAAGGTGATGCACGAATCGCTGGGCATCCGCCACGGCGCAATCACCACCCTGCACGACGTGACCAACACACAAGTCGTCGTCGATGCGCCGCACAAGGACCTGCGCCGCGCCCGCTCCGCCCTCAACTCACTCATCCCCACCTCGACCGGCTCGGCCACGGCGATCGGCATGATCTATCCCGAACTGCAAGGCCGGCTCAACGGCGTGGCCGTCCGCGTCCCCCTGCTCAACGCCTCGCTCACCGACGCCGTCTTCGAGGTCGAACGCGCGACCACCGCCGAGGAAGTCAACGCCTTCTTCGAGGCCGCCGCCAACACCACGCCACTCAAAGGCATCCTCGGCTACGAGACCCGCCCACTGGTCTCGGCCGACTACGTCAACGACACGCGCTCGGCCATCATCGACGCCGAGTCCACCATGGTCGTCGACGGAACCCTCGTCAAAGTCCTCGCGTGGTACGACAACGAAGTCGGCTACGCCCACCGGCTGATGCAGCTGACCCATCGCGTCGCATCTTCCCTGACCAATGAAGCAAAGTGACCCCCCGTGACTCCACCCGCACCACCCGCCAACCACACCGCACCGGGCGTAGACCTCAAACGCTACGCGCTCGTGACCGCCGCATATTGGGGCTTCACGCTCACCGATGGCGCGCTGCGCATGCTCGTGCTGCTGCACTTCCACGAGCTGGGCTACAGCCCGCTGCAGCTGGCGTTCCTCTTCCTGCTCTACGAGGTCTGCGGGATCGCGACCAACCTCGTCGGCGGGTGGATCGGCGCGCGTTTTGGCCTGAAGCTCACGCTCTTCCTCGGGCTGGGCACGCAGGTCGCGGCGTTGCTCATGCTCTCGGCCGTACAGCCGGGCTGGGTCGGCTGGCTGTCGATCAGCTACGTCATGCTGGCCCAGGCGCTCTCGGGCGTCGCCAAAGACCTGACCAAGATGAGCAGCAAGAGTGCGGTCAAGCTCGTCGTTCCCGCCGAGGCGGAGTCGGCCCTGTTCAAGTGGGTCGCGATCCTGACGGGCTCGAAGAACGCGCTCAAGGGCGTCGGCTTCTTCGTCGGCGGGCTGCTTCTCACGACACTCGGGTTTGCGGGCGGGCTCTGGCTCATGGCCGGGGCGTTGGCGGCGGTCCTGTTGATGTCTGCGCTACTCATCAAAGGCGATTTTGGCCGGTCCAACGCGAAGGTCAAGTTCAAACACCTGTTCTCTAAATCGCGCGAGATCAACCTGCTCTCGCTGGCTCGTCTGTTCCTGTTTGCGTCGCGCGACGTGTGGTTTGTGGTCGCGCTGCCGGTCTTCCTTTACGAAGTACTCGGCTGGGGGTTTACGGGCATCGGCGCGTTCATGGCCGGCTGGGTCATCGCCTACGGCTTCGTCCAGGCGGCTGCCCCGAGCATGGTTCCAAAGGCAGGCGCCGCACCCGCCGCCCGGTCGGCCGTGCGCTGGGGGGCGCTGCTGGCGCTGATCCCGGCGGGGATCGGCGTCGCCCTGCTCACCGGCATCTCCCCGTCCCTCGCGGTGCTCGCCGGGCTCGCGTTGTTCGGCGTCGTCTTTGCCATCAACTCCTCAATCCACTCGTACCTCATCCTCGCGCTAACCGACCACGACCAGGTCGCGCTCAACGTCGGCTTCTACTACATGGCCAACGCCTGCGGCCGACTCCTGGGAACGCTGTTGTCAGGCCTCGTTTACCTCCTGGGCGGGCTCGAAGCAACGCTCTTCGCCTCCGCCGCCATGATCGCGATCGCCGTGGTCACGACCGCACGGCTCGACAAGTTCAAAACCCTTAGCCAATACTCTTCCCCCCACCCCCTCGGAGCATCATCATGACGACCAACACCACCTCCATCGTCCGCGAGAAGTATGGCGAAACCGCACGCAGCGGGCTTTCCAGCAACCACGCGGGCGTCGCCGCTATCGCACAGGCCTTTGGCTACTCGGCCGACGATCTCAAATCCATCCCTGCCGAGGCGAACATGGGGCTGTCGTGCGGCAACCCGATCGCGCTGGCCAACCTCAAGCCGGGCGAGGTGGTGGTCGATCTCGGCTCGGGTGGCGGGCTGGACGTCTTCCTCGCGGCGAACAAGGTCGGGCCCACGGGCAAAGCGATCGGCATCGACATGACGCCGGACATGATCGATCTCGCCCGCCGCAACGCCGCGAAAGGTGTGGATGGCAAGCCCTACGACAACGTTGAGTTCCGCCTGGGCGAGATCGATGCCCTGCCACTGCCGGACAACTCGGTTGATGTGCTGATCTCGAACTGCGTCATCAACCTGGCCGAGGACAAGGCAAAGGTGTTCGCCGAGATGTTCCGTGTCCTGAAGCCGGGCGGGCGCGTGGCGGTGTCCGACATCGCGTTGAAGCAGGCCCTGCCGGAGGAGCTCGCCCGCAACGTGGCGGCGTACGTGGGCTGCATCGCGGGGGCAATCGCGATTGATGCGTTTGAGGCGGGCCTGAACTCGGCAGGATTCAACGACGTTGCCATCGTCGATGTCCAGGCCGACCTCTCCGCGTACGCGGCGGTGGACCAGCAGTCCGCCTGCTGCTCGCCGGGCTGCTGCGACACCGCGCCCGACGAGCAGCCGACCAAGCCGATGCACGTCGACCTGGGCGAGCTCTTTGAACGCTATGACATCAACCATTACGCCGCGTCCGTGAAAGTCTTCGCGATCAAGCGTTAGTCGCCGCCGCAGCCAGAGGTCGGCCACAACCACCGCCGCACCCCCCACGGAGGCCCCGCCCACAGAGCAGCAAGCACTGCAACCTCTTTTCTGGCCTGCCCCAGCCATCGCTCAGCCAAGCCGTCCACTGGTGCCGCCCGGACGATGAAATCGTCTAACTGGGCGGCATCCGATCACTGGGGCTCAATCCGCCCAGGCCGGCCGCCTCGCACCACGCGGGCGCGGCCGGCCTGTTCGTCGCGCGAGCCAACAAAACGCGAATCGGCCATTAATCCTTGACAAGCGATTGATGAGTGCTATCTTGTATGCAAGATGAATGCAAGCCTCTCTGACAAAGCGTACCGCCGTGTCCTGGCCGACCTCCACGCCGGCATACTCAAATCTGGCGACCGTATCTCCGAGGTTGCGCTGTCGACCGAACTCAAGATCAGCAGGACGCCCCTGCGTGAGGCGATCCGCAAGCTGCAGTCCGACGGCCTGGTGGAGCAGGTCCCGAAGGTCGGCACGTTTATCCGGACACCTTCACGGCGGGAACTGCTTGACTTGTTTGAGCAGCGCGAAGCCCTGGAGAGTTATCTCGCACGGAAGGTGGCCGAGCAGGCGAATCCCGAGTTGGCCGATGAACTGCTGGCGTTGAACGCTCAGATGCGTGCGCTGGTTGAGCAGGGGCAGGAGTCCGGCGGGGTGAAGACCAACACGCTGGAGGCCCAAAAGATGCGTGATCTGGACCTCGCGTTTCACGACACCTTGGCCCGGGCAGCGGGCAACCAGACGATCTACCGGACGCTTTTCGACGGCCGGCTGATGAGCTGGGTGTTTGTCGGCCGAGCCCGCAACGAGCATTACGTTCCATCGGATGAGCACCGCAAGGCGCTCCAGGAGCACGAAGTCATCGCCAACGCCATCAAGTGTGGCAACCCGGAGCAGGCCTACCGCGCCATGTCCGAGCATTTACGGCTGGCGTCGCAGCGGACGGTCGCGAACCTTGACCGCCAGCACGCGATCCCGGGCCAGGGCCTGACGCCCCCGCTGCCGGGCGGCTTCCCCGACGCTCAACCCGAGCCCGGCGCAGGCGATTCGAAATAGTCCTTTCCGAGAACCTGCTGGCGTTCGGTTACGCCCGCGCTATCACTCACTTCCATTTTGCGGAGGATTCGAAGATGACTCGTCAACACCTACTGGCATCCCTTTCAATCGGCATCGGCGTGATCGCGGTGTCGCCCCAAGCCGGCGCGTCGCTGGTGGTTCACCTCGACCCCAATGATCTGGGCAGTGTCTTTCAGGATGGCGGCGTCTCGGGTGGGACCGTTGCCGTGAACGCGGCCGGACAACCCATCGGCTGGATCGAGAGTCAGGTCAACGGCTTTGACGCACAGCAGGGCCTTGACGCGAAGCCGACCCTCGCCGAGGGGCCCGACGCGGCCGGCAGCCCGTACGTCATGAACTTCAACGGCAGCCAGAACTTGCTCATGCTTGATGTCAACGCCACGAACATCAGCAGCCCGACCACCGAATTGGATACCGACACCATGAGCATCGTCCTGGTTGGTCGGGTGGGCTCGGGGGGCGATGGGGTCGACCACTTCATCAACTTCAACTACAACACGAGCGACCTGGTCAGCATCGAGTACGACCACGCGACCGGGAACCTGATCGGCCGGGCCTCGGGCGGCAGCGTCAGCACCGCCGTCGGCACGGATGCCTACTTTGTCGCGGAACTGGTCTGGGACAGCGGAAACGGCCTCTCCTTCTCCGTCAATGGCGTGAGTGCCGGCACCGATACTTCAAACGCCCTCGCTGCCGCCAATTTCAGCCGATTCCGCATCGGCGACCTCGCCTCGGCCGGCGGCACCGGCACGCTTCTGGGCGACATCGGTGATGTATACATCTTCAACGACGCGACCACCGACAACACCGCGCTCGTTAGCCAACTGATGAGTGACTACAACGTAGTCCCCGAGCCCGGTTCGCTCGCTCTGCTCGCCCTCGGCGGCCTGTGTGCGATGCGGCGTCGTCGAAGCTAATCGCCTCTGACCACCCTACCCAGTGCCGTGCCCCGAGAGGGACACGGCACCCTTTCTCGGCTTGCCCCTCTCTCACAGGACGAAGGACCCCTCTATGCGCAAGGCATTCACGCTTATCGAACTGCTTGTCGTCATCTCGATCATCGCGCTGCTCATCGCCATCCTTCTGCCGGCGCTGGGCAAGGCACGGGCGTCGGCACGACGCACCCTCTGCCTGAGTAATGTCAAGCAGATCGGGACCGGCCTCGCAGCGTACCCCATCGATCACAAAGGCGCACTGCCACCCAAAAGTATCGACCACTCACCCACACTTACCGCCGGCACCTCCCTCACGGTGTTCGGCTGGCTCGGGAAACTCGGCCAAGACAGCGTCTATGCCAATATCGGCGCGGATGTGCGCTACCTCAACGATTACCTCGTCGGCTCACCGCAAGTCAACCAGGAAGTACCCGTCGCCGAATGCCCAGACGATGACGGCACGCAGACCGGCGGCGTCTCCATGTACAACCGCGTCGGCACCAGCTACAGCAGTTCTCACAACGCGGTCTACCTCGACCTGACCGACCTGGGCGACAACTCTGGCTCACGCAAACTCGACGATATCAGGCAGACCAGCCACCTGATCTCGGGCATGGAGCACGGCGGGCACTTCGCGGCGTGGGGCGTCCCCCCCATCTCCGGCGTCTTCGCCGAGTCCAACACCACCTGGTGGCACGACAAAGACAAATACTCCGCGACCTTCACCGACGGGCATGCCGCCATCGTCGAGATCCCCGAAGCACAGTTCAACGGCGACGTCCACCTCAGCGGCGATGGCTGGGTCGTTGACGAACGCGAGTGATCGAACCTCACACCACCCCACCGGCCCAACACCCACACACCCCTTGAGCGTACTTCAGAATCAACACGACCTGGATCGCAGGCTGATGTCGGATGAATACATCCGAAGCCCGTACGAAACCTACGGCCTGCTCCGTCAGCAGGCCCCGGTCTACTGGTCAGACCGGTGGAACGGGTGGCTCATCACCCGGTACGACGACGTCCAAGCCGTCATGCGCGACCGTAAAACATTCTCCAATCAAAATCGGTACACGCAATACATCGGCTCGCTGACTGAAGAACAACGAGGCCGGCTCACTTACCTGATCGACCACTACGAACGTGGTGGGCTGGTCCAGTCTGATCCGCCCGACCACACCCGGCTTCGGAAGCTGATCAGCGGCGCATTCACAGCAAACCGTGTCGCCAAGATGGCCGGCCTGGTCACGGAAATCGCCGACAGCCTGATCGCCTTCTTCTGCGATCAGGACGAAGTAGAGCTCATCTATCACTTCGCCTTCCCCCTCCCAGCGATCGTGATCGCCGGGATGCTCGGGGTCCCCGCGGAAGAGCGAGACCAATTCAAAGAATGGTCCGCGACGATCCAACGTTTCCTGGGCAGTGGCACGGTCTCGTTTGAGTATGCACTCGCGGCACAGGATGCCTGGATGAACATGAACGGGTTTTTCGAGGCCCTGCTCAGCGAGCGAACCAAAGCCCCGAAGGACGACCTGGTCAGCGCGATGGCCCAGGCCCACGAAGACGGCGAGCGCCTGACGAAAGACGAGTTGATCCGCACTTGCGGGGCCATGCTTATTGCAGGGCACGAGACGACGACCAACCTCATCGCGAGCGCGATCTGGCTGCTCCATGAACGACCGGATCAGCTCAAGCTGCTCCGCGGGAACCCGGCGCTTTACCCCTGCGCGGTTGAGGAAGTCCTGCGTTTCGAATCGCCGTTTCAGAGCGCCCCACGTACCGTCACCGCCGATGTCGTCATCGCGGGCCAAACGCTCCGGCAAGGCGACCTCGCGTACGTCATGCTCGGTGCCGCCAACCGCGACCCCAGCCAGTTCCCCCACCCCAATCGTTTTAGTATTGAACGCACGGATAACCGGCACGTCGCCTTCGGGTATGGGATCCATCTCTGCCTCGGGGCGGCATTGGCCCGGCTGGAAGCCCCGATCGCCATCCAGGCCTTGCTCGACCGCTTCCCACACATGCACCTGCCTGAAGATCGGCCACCCGTCTGGAAACGGAGTATGGTCCAGCGCGGGATGGAGCAGTTCAACGTCAGACTCGGGTAACGCACACCACACGCCTCACGGAAGTACGCCGCGATGAAACCAACCCAATACCTCTCAATCTTGACACTGCTCGTTCCGGCACTGTTCCTGAAACCCATGCCGGGCGTCGCCGACGAATCCGTAGCGCGGGAAGTGGTGCTGGTCCAGGCGGGTAACGCGACCCAAGCGCTTGAGCCAGGCGACCGCTGGGAGACACAGGGAGACGCTCTGGTCGGCAGCGGGGTCGGGCATACGCTGCGCCCCCCGCTCCAAATCGGCGAAGGCGACTTCACGATCAGCATTCGACTCTCGCTTGACGGGCTCGACCGGACCGCGGCTTCATTTGTGGTGAATCACGACAGTCACTTCGGGTTTGATGGCAGCGCGGGCACACTCTTTATCGAAGGGCCTCTCTTCGGGCAGTCGACGAACCTCGATCGAGCCAGCGACCACCTCGTGGCGGGCGAAGCGTTTGACTTCAGCGTCAAGCGCACCGACGGCACGCTGCGCTTTGCGATCAATCATAAAGTTGTTCATGAGGTCATCACCGGCGACGTCGCGCTGGGGACCATCGCGCTGCGGCCTCACCGTTCCACGATGCGGGTTCGCGCGTGGGAAGTCGCAGGCGATGTGCACCGGGTCGAGATGCCGGAGCTGATCGATGTGTTCCGTACCGGGGAAGACGGTTACCACACGTTTCGGATCCCCGCGATCGTCCGGGCGGCGAACGGCGACCTGCTCGCTTTCGCCGAAGGCCGGGTCAGCGGTCAAAGCGACGCCGGTGATATCGACCTGGTGATGAAGCGTTCAAGCGACGGCGGAGCAACGTGGGGCCGGCTGACGCGCGTCGCCGACTTTGGCCGCGGCACGGTCGGCAACCCCGCCCCCGTTGTCGATACCCAGAGCGGCGACGTCGTCCTCGTTGCCGTGCTCCAGCCCGAGGGGGTCCACGAGGGCCACATCCGCCACGGCGAGGGCTACCGCGACCCGTGCGTCCTCCGCTCGACCGACCACGGCGTGACCTGGAGCGAGCCCGTGTCCCTGGTGGAAACGGCCGACCGGCCGGACTGGCGCTGGTACGCGACGGGCCCATGCCATGCGATCCAGCTCAGGCACGGCCCGCACGCCGGCCGACTCGTGGTGCCCGCTAACTTTTCGACCGACGGCGGCGCGGGGTCCGACTATCTGGGCGCACACGCGTTGCTCAGCGACGACGCCGGCCAGACCTGGCGCATCGGAGCCGTGGACGACTCGCACGTCGGCGACAACCGCATCAACCCCAACGAGTCGACCGTTGTCGAACTTGCCGATGGCACGCTCCTCTTTAACGCCCGAGACCAGCACGGATCCAGCCGAGCAACACGCTTGTCCACGCGCAGCACAGACGGCGGCGAAAGCTTTACACGCCCCTACGCCCCGGTCGAAGACCTCACCGCCCCGGTCTGCCAGGGCGCACTGCTCGGTGTTGAGCTCGATGGCCAACAAGTCATCGTCTACAGCAGCCCCGGCGTCTGGAACGCCCGTGAAGAAATGAAGCTGCGCTACAGCACCGACCAGGGCGCAACCTGGCAGGACGGCCCCACCCTCTACACCGGAAGCTCGGCCTACAGCGACCTGGTCAACCTCGACAACGCAACGGTCGGCTGCCTGTTCGAGATCGACAACTACGAGCGGATCGTCTTTACCACCCTCGGCGTTGAAACATCCCAAGCCGAGTAACACGTCGCGGCTCAACCCCGCAATCGAGTCGACATAGCAACCGATCGCCCGTTCGTCGTGGTTCATGCGATGCCCAAACGGTCAGCCGCGACGCCTGCGCACAGTGACCTGCTCGCGGGTGACGATGACGCAGGTCTGATTCGCAAACTCAAACACACGCTCGCCGCCCTCGGTGTCCTTGATCGCGTCAAGCACCGGCCGAAGCGCATGGCCTGGGATCTGGTCGGGCGAAGCGCCGGCCTGGATCAGCGCCTGCCGTAGCTGCTGGGTCAGGATGAGCGGGTTGAGGCCGCGGGCCGAGTCGCGAGCGATCGGTGCGGGTGGGGGCGGAGCCGAGTCGAGCCCTACGCTTGCGGGGGGCGCGGGTGCGTCGGCCGGGCCAGCATCCTGCTCGGTACTGGCGTCGGTGTGCTCGAGGATCAGGTCGTGCAGGTCGGCGAACTGGTCTGCCAGGTTTACGGCACGGGTGGTGACGTCTTTGCGGATGTCCTTGATCAGCGGGATCACCTCGTGACGCAGGCGGTTGCGTACGCGGGCGTGGTCGGTGTTGGAGGAATCTTCGCGCCAACGCTGGCCCAGGATGCCCAGAAACGTCCGGGCCAGCTCGCGGTCGGCATCGAGCATCGGCCGGACCACAGCGATCTCCAGCGAGGATTGGTCGCCCGTGAGCGGCCGAGACGACGCGATGCCGCGGAAGCCCTGGAGACTGCTGCCCCGCATAAAGCGCATCAGCAGGGTCTCGAGCTGGTCGTCGGCGTGGTGCGCGGTCGCGATGTACGACGCCCCGCACTGCTGCGCGGTCGTGGCCAGCGCGTCGTAGCGCGCCTCGCGCGCCGCGGCTTCGAGGTTGCCCGGCCCG
The DNA here is from genome assembly GCA_044439905.1 of Phycisphaerales bacterium JB063. GTDB lineage: Bacteria > Planctomycetota > Phycisphaerae > Phycisphaerales > Phycisphaeraceae > JAHQVV01. The sequence goes on from JBITAC010000040.1 coordinate 54,379, forward strand.
TCCGCGCCCCCATCCAAATGGACCCCGGTGATATGGCAAGGCAAACCCAACTGGTTCGCGAGGGTCTGGACAAAGACAGCGTCGGCATCAGAGCTCTCGCCGCGCAGATGGTGGTTGACATGCGCGACAGTAAGCTTGAGGTCGAACTTGCGCCGCGGCGCGAGTAGCGCCAACGCACGCAGCAACGCGACGGAGTCCGCCCCGCCGCTGACCGCGATAACCATACTCGCCTTGGCGGGGACGGCACACCGCCGGCGCAGCCCGCGCGCCACTCGACGGACCAGCGGGTGGTAGTTCGCATCACGCGGCACTTCGGGGGCGGGGGGCATGACCAAGCACTCGGGAAGCAACAAGTCGGGGAACCGGGCGTACGGCCAAGCGGCCAGCCATACACGACGCAGCACGCGCGATGCACGCTACGATAGCCAGCGAGCGGGCGGTCCACCCGCCACGCCGCCGACCCGATTGTAACTTGCCGCGATGGGAACCCGATGGCTTTTGAGATTGTTTACCAGACCGAGTTCGCCGCGGCGCACGCGATCGTGCTGCCCGACGGGTCGCTTGAGCCGGTGCATGGGCACAACTGGTCCGTCACTGTCACGGTCACGGCCGACGCACTGGACGCGATCGACACCGTGATGGATTTCCACGACCTCGAACGTATCGTGCTCGCAATCACCGGGGCTTGGCATAACCGTAACCTCAACGACGTCCCGCCCTTTGTCCGCGCGGAAGCCGACGCTGCCGGCAATACCCCCGACACGCTTAGCCGTCACGGCCTGTCGATCAGCCCGACTGCCGAGCGGGTCGCCGAGCACCTGGGCGACTCCGTCGCGGCGGCGCTGCCCGGGGCGGTCCGCCTCCTCCGCGTGGCGATCGGCGAAGCGCCCGGCTGCACCGCGGTCTATCGCCCCGCCTAGCCCGCCCCTGTCACGCCAGATCAACCGCAGGAAACAACATGCCCACACGCCTCTCGACTTCCCACTACGGCCGACTCGCCGACGGCCGCGATGCCAACACCTACACACTGACCAACGCCCAAGGCCTGTCCGCGGTGCTCTGTGACTTCGGCGCGACGCTCCTCGCCCTCCACGCGCCCGACCGCACAGGCCGGCTCGCCGACATTACGCTCGGCTACGACACCCTCGACCGCTGGGCCAGCGGCGACAGCTATTTCGGCGCGACCGCCGGCCGATACGGCAACCGCATCCGCCATGCCCGCTTCACACTTGAAGGCAAGACCTACACACTCGCCCAAAACAACGGCGAACACCACCTGCACGGCGGGGACATCGGATTCAACAAACGGCTATGGCACGCTGAAACTGCCGAGAAACAAGGCGAATCCTGCGTCAGATTCACCTACACCAGCCCCGATGGCGAAGAGGGGTACCCCGGCAAACTCACGTGCAGCGTCGCCTACACGCTCAACGACGACAATGAACTGCGCATCGACTTCGAAGCGACCACAACCCGCGCGACGCCGATCAACCTCGTCCACCACACCTACTGGAACCTGACCGGCGACGCGGACCAGACGGTCTTGGATCACGAGCTCACGCTGCCTGCCGAACGCTACTGCCCGATCGATCCGGGCGGGATCCCCAACGATGGCCTCGCGCCGGTTGAAGGCACGCCGTTCGATTTCCGCCAGCCCCGCGCGATCGGCGCACGCATCCACGACCCACACGAACAACTCGTCAATGGCAAGGGCTACGACCATAGCTGGGAAGTCCCAAGCGACGTCGGCACGCTCCGGCTCGCGGCCCAGCTATACGAACCCGGCACCGGCCGAACACTCGAAGTCCACACCGACCAGCCCGCGATCCAGTTCTACAGCGGCAACTTCCTCGACGGCGAAGCCGGCAAAGCAGGCACCCCGATGAAGCACCGCACCGGGCTCTGTCTGGAGACGCAGGTCTTCCCCGACTCGCCCAATCAGCCCGAGCTATCCAACGCGATCCTCCGGCCCGGCGAGCGCTACCGCCACGCGATGGTGCACAAGTTCGGTGTGCGGTAGCCAGTGAAAATGACAACCGCAAAGTGTGTCGAAATCGCATAGACATGTCCGGTGTCGCATCAAGACAACTCGCGGCACGATCAAGCCGATCGTTTGGGGCCGTTCCGTCGCGTGTCTCGAAGAAGTCCGCACGACTCCACGCCTCATTCTCAGGGTCCTCGGCACACGCTGCGGTGAAATCACGCCTGCACTTGCCAACCCCCAGCCCTGCGGGACAATACCTACATGAGCACGCAACCCGCTATCGTCCGTGCCGCGCACGGGGCCAAGCTTTCTTGCAAGGGCTGGCATCAGGAGGCCGCCCTTCGGATGCTGATGAACAACCTCGATCCCGATGTCGCCGAGCGGCCCGAGGACCTGGTGGTCTACGGCGGGACGGGCAAGGCCGCACGCAACTGGGCCTGCTTCCACAAGATCTGCGAGACGCTCAAACGCCTCGAGAACGACGAGACGCTCATCGTCCAGAGCGGCAAGCCCGTCGCGGTGTTCAAGACGCACGACCAGGCGCCGCGCGTGCTCATCGCGAACTCGCACCTGGTCCCCAACTGGGCCAACTGGGACGAGTTCCGCCGGCTCGAATCGCTCGGGCTCACGATGTATGGCCAGATGACCGCGGGCTCGTGGATCTACATCGGAACACAGGGCATCCTTCAGGGCACCTACGAAACCTTCGCCGAGTGTGCGCGGCAACACTTCGGCGGGTCGCTGACCGGCAAGCTCGTCGTCACCGGCGGCCTGGGCGGAATGGGCGGCGCCCAACCCCTCGCCGCGACGATGAATGGTGCGGCGTTCCTCGGCGTCGATATCGACCCGTCGCGCATCCAAAAACGCCTCGACACCGGCTACTGCGACGTGATGACCAGTGACCTCGACGACGCCGTCACACAGGTCGAAAAGGCACGGGCCCAAGGCGAAGCGCTGTCGGTCGGCTTGGTCGGCAACATCGCCGAGGTGCTGCCCGAGTTGCACCGGCGCGGCGTTGTGATCGATGTGCTGACCGACCAGACCAGCGCGCACGATCTCCGCGTCGGCTACCTCCCTGCGGGGTACACGCTCGACGCGGCCGACACCTTCCGCGAAGAAGACCCCAAAGCCTATGACGAGGCGGTGCTCGACTCGATGCAGCAGCACGTCCGCGCGATGCTGGCGTACCAGAAGGACGGGGCGGTCACCTTCGACTATGGCAACAACCTCCGCGGACAGGTTGCCGACCGTCGCGGGATGCAAGAGGCGTTCGACTTCCCCGGATTCGTTCCGGCGTTCATCCGGCCGCTGTTCTGCAGGGGCTCGGGCCCGTTCCGCTGGGCGGCGCTCTCGGGCGACCCGGCGGACATCGCCGTGACCGACGACGCGGTCTTGGAGACCTTCCCCGAGAACGAGGCGCTGGCACGCTGGATCAAGAAAGCACGTGAAAAAGTGCAGTTCCAGGGGCTGCCCTGCCGCATCTGCTGGCTTGAATACGGCGAACGCGCGGAGATGGGGCTCAAATTCAACTGGCTGGTGAAGAAGGGCAAAGTGAAAGCCCCGCTCGTCATCGGGCGCGACCACCTGGACTGTGGCTCGGTCGCGTCGCCCAACCGAGAGACCGAGGCGATGCAGGACGGGTCGGATGCCATCGCCGACTGGCCCTTGCTCAACGCGTTGATCAACACGGCCTGCGGTGCGAGCTGGGTCTCACTGCACCACGGCGGCGGTGTCGGCATCGGCTACTCGATCCACGCGGGGATGGTCAGCGTCGCCGACGGCACAGACGCGGGCGATGCCCGGCTGCAGCGCGTCCTCACCGCCGACCCCGGCATGGGCGTCGCCCGGCACGCAGACGCGGGCTACGACCTCGCCATCGAGACCGCCAACGACCGCGGCGTCGACCTGCCCATGGTGAACGGATGATGCGCCATATCACCCTCGCCAACCTGTACGCCGACCTCGACGCCCGCCTCGATGCGCTGCGGGATGACCGCGCGTGCATCGACCCGTCCCGAGCCGTCGTCGAACGCGCCCTGGGCGATGGCAAGGCGTACTACGGTATCAACACCGGCTTCGGCGTCCTCGCGAACCAGCGTATCAGCGACGCCCAGGTGGCCGAACTCCAACGCAACCTCATCCTCAGTCACGCGGTCGGCGTAGGCGACCCGCTCTCACGCGAACTTTCGGCGCTGATGCTCAAGCTGAAAATCCATGCGCTGGCGCAGGGCTACTCCGGCGTGTCGCGCACAACCTTCGAACGACTGCTCTGGCACGATAAAAGGGGTCTGACCCCTTTTATCCCCTCGCGTGGCAGCGTCGGCGCATCGGGCGACCTCGCACCGCTCGCGCACCTCGCGCTCCCGCTGCTGGGGCAGGGCAAGGTATGGCTGGCGGGCGAGCCCGAAGCCGTGCCCACGGGCGAAGCGCTGCGCCGACACCACACCGAGCCGATCGAGTTGCAAGCCAAGGATGGGCTCGCGATGATCAACGGCACACAGCTCATGAGCGCCCACGGCGCACTGGTCCTGCACCGCGCATTGCACCTGGTCAAGCTGGCGGACGTCATCGCGGCGATGTCGCTTGAGGCGCTGCAAGGCAGCGTCACCCCCTTCGACCAACGCATCGCCGACCTCCGCCCCCACCCCGGGCACGCGGCGGTCTCCCACAACATCCGCGAGCTGCTTATCGATAGCGAGATCCTTGAGTCCCACCGCGACTGCGGCAAGGTCCAGGACCCCTACTCCCTGCGCTGTGTCCCGCAAGTCCACGGTGCTTCGCGCGATGCGCTGGCACATGCGAACCACGTCGTCGAGACCGAGATCAACAGTGTCACCGACAACCCGCTGGTCTTTGAAGATGGCAGCATCGTCTCCGGTGGCAACTTCCACGGGCAACCGCTCGCGCTCGTCATCGATTACGCCGCGATCGCCTTGGCCGAGCTCGCCAGCATCTCCGAGCGCCGCTGCTACCTGCTGCTGGGCGGGCACGACGGGTTGCCCCGGCTGCTGATGAAAGAAACGGGCGTCAACTCGGGCTTCATGATCCCGCAGTACACCGCGGCCGCGCTGGTCAGCGAGAACAAGGTGCTCTGCCACCCCGCGAGTGTCGATTCGATCCCGACGTGCCTCGGTCAAGAGGACCACGTCTCGATGGGCTCGATCGGTGCGCTCAAGCTGATGCAGGTCCTCAAGAACGTCGAGCATGTGCTGGCGATCGAGATGATGACCGCCGCGCAGGCGCTCGACTACCGCCTGCCGCTCAAAGCGGGGCGCGGGGTCGTCATAGCCCACGAGTACATCCGTTCCCGCATCCCCCACCGCGAGGCCGACGGCGTCTTCCGCGACGACCTCGAAGGCGCGTTATCCCTGGTCCAGACGCCGGCCGTGATTGACACCTTGACCGCCGCCGGCACGGAGCTGCGCTGATGCCTGTCATGCGCAACATCAAGACGCTGTACCAGTGCCTCGACGAAGGCGGACAGGGCGACGTCCAGCCGATCGACGACGCCGCGCTCGTGTGGCACGGCGACACGATCACATGGGTTGGTAAGGAAATCGACCTGCCGAGCGATGGGGTTGAGGGGCTCAACGATGGCGAGGCCCACGACGCGAAGTCTTGCTTCGTCATCCCCGGCCTGATTGATTGCCATACGCACCTGTGCTTCGGCGGCTGGCGCGGCGACGAGTTCGCGATGCGCAGCAAAGGTGCAGACTACCTGGAGATCGCCAAGCAAGGCGGCGGGATCATGAAGACCGTCCGCCAGACACGCGAAGCGACAGAAGACAAGCTCTATCGACACGGCGCATCGCACCTGCACGCCATGCGATGCCGAGGCGTGACGACGGTCGAGTGCAAAAGCGGGTACGGCCTGACACTTGAAGATGAGCTGAAACTGCTGCGCGTCTACAGACGCCTGGCCGACGCCGCGGACCAGCCCGTGCGGATCGTATCAACGCTGCTTGGGGCACATGTCGTCCCCCCCGAGTTCAAGGACAACCGGCCGGGGTACCTCGACTTGCTCTGCGATGAGTTGATCCCGCAGGTCGCCGAACAAGGGCTTGCTCGATTCAACGATGTCTTTGTGGAGGACGGTGCGTTTACACCGGACGAAGCACGACGGGTATTGATGTGCGGCAAGCGTCACGGCCTGATGCCAAAACTACACGTCGACCAGCTCTGCGACGGAGGCGGAGCCGAGTTGGCCGCCGAGGTCGGCGCGGTGTCGGCGGACCATCTTGAATACACGAACGCTCAAGGGATCCAGGCGATGGCGAGCGCCGGCGTGGTCGCGGTGGCGCTGCCGATGGCGTCGTTGATGCTGCGCCAGCCCCCGCTGGATGCGCGGCGGTTCATCGACGCGGGCGTGCCGATCGCGGTGGCGACCGACTTCAACCCGGGCAGCGCGCCGTGCGATGACCTGCAGCACTCTATGACACTGGCGTGTGTGATGAACTGCATGTCACCCGCCGAAGTCCTCAAGGGTGTTACGATTTACGCGGCCAAAGCGATAGGCCTGGGTGATCTCGTCGGCTCGCTCCGGCCCGGCATGAAGGCGGATTTCCTTCGCATGTTCAGCCCAAACGCCAGCATCGACGACGCCCTCTACCGGTTTCACACGGCACACCCGCTCGGCGGTACATACCTCGGCGGCAAAGCAATCAATCGAAAGTTTGGCAACCCTTTGGAATCACTACGCAATGCCTGAACTCCTTCCCCCCACCGTCGCGATGCCTGAACGCCGGGCGGGTGATGTCCGTGTCGGGCACCTGCTCAACGACGAGCCGCGCGATACGACGCGCGTCGCGCTGATCGGCTTCCCGTCCGACGCGGGTATCCAACACAACGGCGGGCGCGAAGGCGCGGCGCTCGGGCCCGCGCTCATCCGCCACCACCTCTACCGGCTCACACCGCCGGGCAATGTACCCGATCGCTTCGCCGAGCTGATGCGTGCTACCGTCGACCTCGGCGATGTCGCATGCACCGGCGATGTCGCGGCCGACCAGGAAGCGCTGGGCCTCGCGATCGCACAACTCCTCGCCATCGACCAGCGCATCACCCCGATCGTCCTCGGCGGCGGGCACGAAACAACCCTGGGCCACTTCCTCGGCTACGCCAACACCGACCAGAACGTCAGCATCGTCAACCTCGACGCACACACCGACGTCCGCGCGCTCGAAGACGGCCGACCGCACTCGGGCTCGCCGTTTCGCCAAGCGATGGAGCACACATCACAGCGCTGTACACGCTACACCGCGGCCGGCCTCAACCCGCACAGCACCGCCCCGGCGCATGTCGAGTGGATCAAGCAGCAAGGCGGGCAGGCCTACTTCCGCAGCGAGCTCACGGCCGAGCTCATGGCCAAGCTCTACACCCAGCAGCCCGATGATGTACTCGCGTCATTTGACCTCGATGCGCTCGACCAGTCGCAGGCCCCGGGCGTGAGCGCCCCAAACGCGTGTGGCCTGGACAAGCGCCTGTGGCTGTACGCGGCCTACGCGGCGGGACGATCGCCGATGGTACGCTCGATGGACATCGTCGAGCTCTCCCCACCCCACGACCGCGACGATCAGACCGCTCGGCTGGCAGCGCTCACGGTGTGGGAGTTTTTGGTGGGCTTCTCACAGCGCGGGTCGGCGGGCGGATGACCCAACCCGACGCACCGCGCCGGATCATCATGCAACACGCACACCAATCCGCGCCCCAGCCCATCGCGTTTAGGCGAGCAGATCGTGCTGGATGTGGCCGTGGACATCGGTGAGCCGGAAGCGTCGGCCCTGGAACTTATGGTTGAGCCGTTCGTGGTCGATGCCCATGAGGTGGAGGATGGTCGCGTTGAGGTCGTGGACGTGGACATCGCCGTCGACGATGTTGTAGCCGAACTCGTCGGTGCTGCCGTGGACGTGCCCGGGCTTGACGCCGCCGCCAGCCATCCAGGTCGTGAAGCACCGCGGGTGGTGGTCGCGTCCGAAGCCGTTGGGTGTGAGCGGCCCTTGACAGTAGGCGGTTCGGCCGAACTCGCCGCCCCAGATGATGAGTGTGTCGTCGAGCATCCCGCGCCGCTTGAGGTCGGTGACCAGCGCGGCCGAGGCCTGGTCGGTTTCCCGGCACTGTGTGCGCAGCCCGCCAACCAGTGATCCATGCTGGTCCCACCCCTGGTGGTAGAGCTGGATGAATCGCACGTCCTGCTCGGCAAGCCGACGCGCGAGCAGGCAGTTGGCGGCGAACGTCCCGGGCTGGCGTGCGTCTTCACCATACAGCTCGTAGGTCGAGTCGGGCTCGTCGCTCAGGTCCGTCACATCGGGCACCGAGGTCTGCATGCGATACGCCATCTCGTACTGCGCGATGCGTGACTCGATCTCCGGGTCCAGCTCGCTCGCAAACTGCTCACGGTTAAGATCGTTCACGGCGTCCAGCATCGCGCGTCGGCCGGACTGGCAGATACCGTCGGGGTTACTGAGGTAGAGCACGGGCTCGGCCCCGGCGCGTAGCTGTACGCCCTGGTGCCGGGAATCCAGAAACCCCGACCCCCACAGGCGGGAGTAGAGCGGCTGCCCGCCTTTACCTTTGGTGACCAGCACGATGAAGGACGGGAGGTTGTCGTTCGTGCTGCCCAGGCCGTAGTTAATCCACGCACCAAGCGAAGGCCGCCCGGCGATCTGCGAACCGGTCTGGAAGAAGGTGATCGCGGGGTCGTGGTTGATGGCCTCGGTGTACATCGACCGGACAACACAGAGGTCGTCGGCGATGCGCGCGGTGTACGGGAGCAGGTCGCTGAACCAGCCACCGCTTTGGCCGTGCTGAGCAAACTTGAAGGGCGAGCCGGCGAGGGGGATCGAGGACTGGTTGGCGGACATGCCGGTGAGTCGTTGCCCATCGCGCACGGAGGCGGGCAGCTGCTGGCCGTGCATCTCATTGAGCTTGGGCTTGTAGTCGAAGAGGTCGTGCTGCGCGGGGCCGCCGGACTGGAAGAGGTAGATGATGCGTTTGGCCTTAGGCGCGAAGTGCGGCGAGCCGAGCACACCGCCGCCGGCGACCGGCGGGGCGGAGGCGGCTGCCGCGGCGTTGGCCACTTCGTTCGCACGCGAGGTGCCGGGCCCGAGCAGCGACGCGAGCGCCAGCCCCCCCAGCCCCAGCGCGGACCTGCCAAAGAAGTGCCGACGCGTGATGCCGGCCAGCGTGTCGTGCGGTCTATCTATACGGTCCATGTCCATCGGAATCCCTTGGTCTATCGCTGCCAAACCGTCGCATCGAGGTTCAAGATCGCGTGCATCACCACCGTCATCGCCGCGTGCTCGTTGGCCGAAAGCGACGCGTCGCGGGGCGATGCGCCCACCGCCAGAAGCAGCTCCGCATCGTCCTGCCCCGAGACCAGTATCGCCCGCTGCGACTCCAGCAGCGCAAGCAGACGCGCGGCCTCGGCCTCGCGGGGCAGGCGACCCGTGAGCAGGCGGAAGCCCAGCGCGATACGCTCGGCGTCCCCGTCCACCGCCAACATCACACGCTGTGCCAGCACACGCGCGGCCTCGACAAACTGCACGTCGTTGAGCAGCACCAGCGCCTGTAGCGGTGTATTCGTTTCAGAGCGCTCGGCGGTACACGCCTCACGCGAAGGCGCATCGAAGGCCATCATGTTCGGCATGGGCACGGCTCGCTTCCAGACGGTGTAGAGCGAGCGACGATACAACGCCTCACCGCCCCCCACCGCGTATGTCACACCGCCGACCTCTTCCCAAAGCCCCGCCGGCTGGTAGGGATGGACACTGGGCCCGCCCACATGCTCAACCATTAGCCCCGACGCGGCGAGCGCCGTATCGCGGATCATCTCGGCATCAAGCCGGCGGGCCGGGCCACGCGCGAGCAGTGTGTTGTCGGGGTCATTACGCCACTGCGTCCGCGCCGCGGCGGAGTCCTGGCGGTAGGTCGCGCTGAGCACGATCCGCCGAAGCATCGCCTTGGTATCCCAGCCCGAGTCGACAAACGACCGTGCGAGGTAGTCGAGCAGTTCGGGGTGGGTCGGCCAGGCGCCCTGGAGCCCGAAGTTATCCGTGGTGCCGACCAGCCCGTTGCCAAAGCACATCGCCCACAAACGGTTGACCGCGACCCGTGCGGTCAGCGGGTGGTCATCTGCGGTCACCCACTGCGCGAGGCCGAGCCGGTCGCGTGGTGCATCCCCGATCCAGGGCATGACCTGCTCGGGCACGTCGCGTACCACGCGGTTCGCCTCGGTGCGTTCCGCGTCATAGAGCCCGCGGTTAAGCACATGCGCAGGCCGTGCCTGCGCCATCTCGCGCATGACCGCGATCTCGGGAATGCCGGTCTCGTACTCGATCAAGCGTTGACGTGCCTCGTCCAGGGCGACACGCGCCGCGCGGGCCGGCGGATCGATCGCCGAGAAGTAGTAGCCCCGCAGCGCGTCGGCGTCCTGCCGGGACAGCGCCTTAGTCAGTGCCTCACCGTCGTAGAGCTGCTCGGCCTCGAGGTCCGAAACCGTCCGGCGGATGATGCGCACCTCGTCGAGTTCGCCCTGCGCCAAACCACGATCGCGGAAACGCTGGCCCAACACCAGGTCATGCCCGCCCGGTCCGTAGGGGCTGCCACCGCCGACCGCCTTGAGCATCGGCCCATCGCGCAGGACCTCGGCCTCCACACGCACACCATCCACATCGAGCGTCAACCCCGCGGCCCGGCTCGACCCGTCGTAACGCCAGACCACATGCACCCACTGCCCCGCACGCACCGCCCCCGCCGCTCGCACACCGATCGCGTTGCCTGGCCAATGCCGATACGCCCGCGCGACCAGTGCATCGCCCTCAAGCAGCAGGTCGAAGCCGTAAGGACCCACATCCGTCCCCGACGTGCGCTTCACGATCACACGGGCCGGCCCATCGTCCAACGCATCCACCCGAAGCCAGAACGCGATGGTAAACGGCGTCCACCGATCCAGATCGCCGACGCCCGGCAGATGCGCGAGGTTGTCGCCATCAAACCGCAAGGCCCCACCATGCACCCCCGACACCGGCGATGGTACGGCCGGCGACTCGCCCGGGTTGAGCTGCCCTGCCGCACCGCCCGCAACACGGTTGGACAGCGTGTTGCCTTGTGCCTCATCGAGCGGGTAATCGCCGACCAACTCCGGCATCACGCCCGGCACCGGGCCCGACGCGAGCCACTGCTCAAACGCCGACGCACGCGACTCGATCAACGCCCCGAGCGCCAACTCGGCCTCATCGACCTCATCGCGCAATTGCTGGTAAGTCTCGGCCTGGCCCGCATCAGGAAGCAGCATCGAGGGCGGCGGGATGATGTCGCCGCGTTGAAACTCAGTGGTGCCCGACTCGTCGATGTTGTTGAAGAACGCGAACAGCTCGTAATACTCGCGCTGCTCGATGGGGTCGTAGCGGTGGTCATGGCAGCGGGCGCACTCGAGCGTAAGCCCGAGGTAGGCCGTGCCGAACGTGTGCAGGCGGTCGGCGACATACTCGTTACGCCATTCCTCGCGGATCGCGCCGCCCTCGGCGTTCATGCGGTGCAATCGATTGAACGCGGTCGCGAGCTGCTGGTCACGCGTCGCGTCGGGCAGCAGGTCACCCGCAAGCTGCCAGGTCAGAAAATCGTCGTAAGGCAGGTTGTCGTTGAAGGACGCAATCACCCAGTCGCGGTAGGGCCAACTCAGCCGGAACCCGTCGACCGAGTAGCCGTAGGTGTCGGCATAACGCGCCAGGTCGAGCCAGGGCACGGCCATCCGCTCCCCGTAACGCGACGAAGCGAGCAGCCGATCGACCACCGTCTCGTAGGCCGAGTCCGAAACGTCACCCACAAACGCATCGACCTCGTCGGGGGTCGGCGGCAAACCCGTGAGGTCATACGTCACCCGCCGCAGCCAGCGTTCGCGCGTCGCCTCCTCGCTGGGCTCGACCCCCTGCTCCTCCAGCTTGGCGAGCACGAAGCGGTCGATGTCGTCGCGGGGCCAATCGGTATCGCCAACCTCGGGCACCGCGACCCGGTCCGGCAAACGTTCAAACGACCAGTGCCTTTCGTACTGTGCGCCTTGTTCGACCCACCGCGTGAGCACCGACTTCTCGCCGTCCGTCAGCGTCAGCTTCGCCGCCGGCGGGGGCATGATCAGTCGGCTGCGTGTGGTGTGGACCCGGACAAGCAGCTCGCTTGATGCAGGGTCGTCCAGATCGATCACACTCATCGCGCCGAAGTACCCCTCGCCGTCCTCGGGCAGGTCCAGCCGAAGGTCCGCCTCACGCGCCGCGCGGTCCGGCCCATGGCACGCGAAACACTTATCCGAAAGGATCGGCCGGACATCGCGGTTGTAACTCAGTTGGCCCGAACCATCGACCACAGCACTCGCCGGCTGCAGCGCGGACACGGGCATCGCCGACCCGGCCGAGGACGCGTCTTCGGCACAGCCCGTCCATCCCGCCAAGGCCCATGCGAGCGACAACACAAACCCGCAACGTCTTAGGTCTCGGTTCAACAACGCGTCGGCTCCCGGGGTGAGCGTCTGGGCCGACCACACGGCCCTCTCATCCGAGTTTACGCCCATGCAACCGCTAGCGTTACCCCGCCGACTCCTCGCGCCCGCGCGATGGCCTTGGAACCAAGTTAAAAATGTGAGAAATGGCTACATCGCTGGTAGCCCTTCACACCGAGCAATGCGCACAAAAGTGACTGTTTTGCGCAAGCCCTTTCGGATCGCCTGCCGCTCACCGCTTATCCCACGACCCCCACACTCGGCCGTTGGGGCCCGGCGTGGACTGGTACTGCAGCGTCACGATCTCACCCGACGGCGCCTCGATCCGCCAGTCGTAGGTCGTCGGGCCCTGGCTGTCGATGCTGCCGTT
>JBITAC010000041.1:0-3002 GCA_044439905.1 Phycisphaerales bacterium JB063
ATAGCCCGCTCAGCCAAACAGCCCCATCTGCCCGCTCACGTCGGGCTTCACGAAGTGGGCGCTCGACAGCGGCCGCACGTCGCGGTTCAGCCCGTGCCGGCGCGTGAACACGTCGAAGTTCTGCCTGATCTGGGCGGCCAGGTGGCCCTCGCCCCGCCCGCGGTTCTTGCTGGCGTCGTAGAGCTTGCCCCCCCGGCTCTGGCGGATCAGAGACTCGACCTTCCTCGCCCGGTCGGGGTGCACGTTGCGCTGCAGCCAATCGAGGAACAGGTCCTTCACCTGATAGGGCAGGCGCAGCAGCACCCAGCTCACCCGCTTCGCGCCGGCGTCGGCGATCGCCTCCAAGATGCGCGGCACCTCCGTGTCGGTCAGCCCGGGGATCACCGGCGCGATGTTCACCGACACATTCACCCCGGCCTTCGACAGCTCCCGGATCACACGCAGCCGACCGATCGGCGAGCTTGCACGCGGCTCCAGCACCTCGGCGAGCTGGGCATCAAGGGTCACGAGCGTCACCGTCACCCGTCCCGCGTTGATCGCCGACAACTCCGCCCACAGCTCCGTATCGCGCAGCACCAGCGTGTTCTTCGTCATCGTCGTTGTCGGCTGGCCACACTGCGCCAACACCTCCAGGCACTGCCGCGCGATCCGCATCTCCTTCTCAATCGGCTGGTAGATGTCCGTGATCGCCGACATCACGATCGGCTCGGCCCGCCACTTCGGCTTGGCAAGCTCGTGCTTCAACAGCCCCGCCGCATCGTGTTTCGCAACAATCTTCGTCTCGAAGTCTTGGCCGATCGAAAAGCCAAGGTACTCGTGGTATGGCCGGGCGAAACAATAGATACACCCATGCTCGCAGCCCCGGTACGGATTCAGCGTCCAGTCAAAAGGCACATCCGACGTCGGCGTTACGCGGTTGATGATCGACTTGGTCTTGTCCGTAAACACCTGCAAGGGCACCACGCGCCCGCCGCCAGGCACCTCCGTCACCCTGACCCCCACCAGCGGCTGACCGCCCGGCCCCACGGACTCGGCCAGCTCACGCTCCCGCTCGTGCTGCTCGTAGTCGAGAAACTCCCCGAGCTGATGCACGCGATGCTTCTCGAACCGGTTGCCCGGGTTCAGTCCCGCGCCTCGCCGATGCCCCGGCGTCGCCCCAGGCAGCGCATCGCGATAGCCATAATCTTCGTCGCCCTGGCCCCCTTCCGCCTTGTTTTCGCCATGCCGCATAATGCGAACATTATCCGTACATTCATGCGTGTCAACGCCGCGTAGCAGCGATTACTGCGGACTTAAACACGGGCTGAACCTCTCCGCCCTGCGGCGTTGCGGAGCGGAGTTTCGCGCGACGGGGTTTTTGATTTCTTGAACAGCAAAACGCGGGGATCACCGCCGAGCTTCGGGGTGCCGCGCCAGGATCGCCTTGAGCTCTTCCATCACCTCAGGCCGTTGGGCGGCGAGGTTCTGCGTTTCCAGCGGGTCTTCCTGGTAGTCATAAAGCTCGTACTCGGCGGTGTCGATCGACGCGCCCGGCTCCTTCCACTCCACCAGGCGGTACCGCTCCGTGCGGATCGCTCGGCCGATACGTCGGCCACGGGGGTAGGCGTGGTAGGCATGGTCGCGTACGGCTTCAACCTCGCCCGCCAGCACGGGCACCTGGCTCACACCGTCGATGGGCTGCGGCCCGGCGGGCAACGGCAGGCCCGCCAACTCGGCGAGGGTCGGGTAGATATCAACGGTCTCGGCGAACGCCTCGGTTTGCGAGCCGGGCTCGGTCACACCAGGCGCGACAAAGAGGATCGGGATGCGGTTGTCCTGCTCGTAGTTGGTGTGCTTGGTCCAGGTGCCGTGATGCCCCAGGTGGTAGCCGTGGTCGCCCCAGAGGACGATGACCGTGTCGTCATCAAGACCGAGCCGGTCGAGTTCGTCGATCACCAAGCCGACCTGGGCGTCCATGTAGCTCATCGAGGCGTAGTAGCCGTGGATCAGCGTGCGCTGGAGCTCGTCGTCAAAGGGGAGCTCTTCGGCGCGGTCGGGGCATGGGAAGAAGTTGCCGATCTCGATGAAGACGTGTTTGGGCGCGTAGCCCGGTGCGCCGGCGGGTGGGCGGGTGACCTGCGCCAACTCGAACGCGTCGCGATCGTACAGGTCCCAATACTGCTCGGGCGCACAGAACGGCAGGTGGGGTTTGGTGAAACCCAGCACGAGGAAGAACGGCTCGTCCCGTTCACTCGCCGCCCGCAGCCGCCGGACCCCCTCGCGCGCGATCCGGCCGTCGGCGTAGGCGTCGTCCTCCACCTCGCCGACCTCCCACGCCGCGCCGCGCGGCAGCCCGCCGACCCCGCCCGGGGGCATCTCGTTGTTGAAGTACGCCTCTTCCCGCGTCAGCGTCGCGCCGCGTTTGGAATCGACCATCATGTACTCGATCGGGCTCTCGCTCAGAAAGGGCACGCTCCATGATGCGTCGTCGCCGACGTTGCCGTGCCCGATGTGGAACACCTTGCCGATCCCCTCCGCCCGGTAGCCGTGCTCCATGAAGTGCTGGGTCAGCGTCACCGCGTTGGGGTGCGCGGTGCGGAAGTGTCGGCCCAGGTCGTAGATCCCGCTGCTGGTCGAACGCGTGCTGGTCATCAGGTTGTTGCGCGAAGGGGCGCAGACCGCCTGGTTGCAGTAGGCCCGGTCAAACCGCATGCCTCGGCTGAATAGCGCATCGAGGTTCGGCGTCACGGCATAAGGGTCGCCGTACACACCCATCGCGGGCTTGAGATCGTCGACGAGGATCAGCAGAACGTTGGGCCGATCGGGTGGCTGCGCGTCGGCTTGGGCGTTGGGCCCCTCGGCGGCGGCCTGGGCCGAGGTACACCCCGCGAGCAAGAGCGACAAGAAGCAGGCGACAGCAACGATCGGGGGCTGGATTCGCATAGGGCTCACATTCAGATCAGGCGGACAAAAACACAGCGACGCGACACCCTCTACTCCGCTCGCGGGGCGGGGATGTGTCA
>JBITAC010000042.1:0-11132 GCA_044439905.1 Phycisphaerales bacterium JB063
GATCGCGCGCTGCATCGCTTCGACACGGAAGTCTTCGCCGGCGTCGTCCGGCGCTTCGCTGCGGTCGAGGCGGTCGAGGAAGGCGGCGAGGTCGAGGAGCTTGGCGCGGTGTTCCATGAAGTAGCGGTCGACGACGCCGTCGCGGGGGAGGGGGCAGGTGTTGGGGGGGGTGTTTGCCATTCGATCAGGATAATGGGTGAATGGGTCGGTGGGACAGGCTTCCAGCCTGTTTGACAGGCAAGATGCCTGTCCCACTAGCAGGTTGTCGTGCCGGCGTACGCCTCGCGGAGTTGGCCCAGCGCGGCGGCCATGGTGGGGCGGTCGATGGTGTGGACATCGACGGGTTGGCCGACGGCTTGGATGAGCGTGATGGTGAGTTGTCCGCCCAGGTGCTCGCGGAACTCTTCGAGGCCGGCGAGGAGGGTGTCGGCGTCTTCGAGCGCGGGGTGCCAGAGGTCGAAGCCGATCGCGGTGAGCGTGTCGCGGATGCCTTGGGCGGTGGCGGGGTCGAGCATGCCCATGAGTTCGCAGTAGGTGACGTCGAGCGCGAGGCCGATGGCGACGGCTTCGCCATGCTTGACGGCGAACTGCGTGATCTGTTCGAGCTTATGCGCGGACCAGTGGCCGAAGTCGAGCGGGCGTGCGGTGGTGGCTTCGAAGGGGTCCCCGCCGTGGGCGATGTGGTCGAGGTGGAGCCAGGCGGAGCGTTGGAGCACGCCGTCGGCGAAGGGCACGTCGCGCCGCGCGAGTTGGCCGGCGTGGGAGGCGATGAGTTTGTAGAGGCCGACGTCCTTGAGCAGGGCGACTTTCACGGCTTCGCTGAGCCCGCTGCGCCATTCGCGGTCGTCGAGGGTTTCGAGCAGTGAGAGGTCGTTGACCACGGCCCAGGGGACGGCGAAGCTGCCCAGGAAGTTTTTCTTGCCGAACATGTTGACGCTGTTTTTGACGCCGACGCCGGAGTCGCACTGCGCGAGTGTGGTGGTGGGCATCCGGACGAGCCGGACGCCGCGGTGCGCGATGGCTGCGGCGAAGCCGACCATGTCGAGGACCGCGCCGCCGCCGAGCACGAGGACGAAGGAGTGTCGGCACAGGCGGGCTTTGTCGATCTCGCTGAGGAAGTTTTCGAGGTTCGACAGGTCGTTTTTGCAGGGCTCGCCGGGCGGGACGGTGCGGAAGCCGACGAGCTCGGGGAGGACTCGGCCTGCGTCGCGGTGGTGTTCGAGGTAGCGTTCGAGGTCGCGTTGCAGGTGCGGGTTGGCGTGGACCACGCCTTGGTCGACGGCGACGAGCAGCCGGCCCGGGGCGTCGGCGTCGACGTTGAGGGCGTTGGCCAGGGCGGGGTTGGCAGGATCAAACGCGCGCCGCGTGAAGCTCACGCGGTGGGGCCAATCGAGCGAGATGATGGGGGTTGGATGCATCGCGTCTTGCTTGGGCGGGTCGGTCATGCGTTGCATCATCGTAGGTCGGCTTGCGGGCTCGGGGCGGACTCGGTTGCGGCGGTGCGCGATGGCAGGCGGGGATGTCTGCTCCACGGGACGTGCGATGGCAGACTGGGGTGTCTGCGCTGCATGGCTCGTGTTTAGTTCGCGGGCGCGAGTGCCGAATCGTGCAGCTTCTGCAGGTCGTCCCAGAAGCGTGGGTAGGTCTTGTTGACACAGCCGGGGTCGTTGATGGTGATCTCGCTGCCGGGCATGGACGCGAGTCCTGCGACGGCGAACGACATGGCCATGCGATGGTCGTCGTAGGTATCGACGGCGGCGGGGTCGAGGTCATTACCCGGGGGCGGGTGGATGCGGATGGTCTCGCCTTTGACCTGGACCTCGGCCCCGAGCTTGGTGAGCTCGTTTTCAAGGGCGGCGAGGCGGTCGGTCTCTTTGACGCGGAGGTTGCCGACCTTGCGGATGGTGGTGGGGCCGTCGGCGAAGAGGGCGATGACGGCCAGGGTCTGCGCCATGTCGGGCATGCGGTGCAGCCGGATGTCGATGCCCTTGAGCCGGCCGTCCTTGGGCGCGGCGACGGTGGTGGTCGTCATGCGCTGGGTGACTTCGCAGCCCATGAGCCCGAGCACGTCGCAGAACTCGGCGTCGCCCTGGACGGACTCGCTGCCGAGGTTGGTGATGGTGCACGAGGAGCCGGGGACGACGGCGGCGGCGGCGAGGAAGTAGGAGGCGTTGCTGGCGTCGGGCTCGATGGTGTAGGGCCGCGCGGTGTAGCCGCCGGGCTGGACGCGGACGGCGCGTCCGCCGGGCCCGCCCCAGGCGCTCTCGGCCCCGAAGTGTTCCATGAGCTTGAGCGACATCTTGATGTAAGGCAGCGAGGTGATCGCGCCTTCGAAGGCGACGGTAACGCCGCGTTCGCTGCAAGGGCCGGTCATGAGCAGGGCGGAGATGAACTGCGAGCTGAGCGTGGGCTCGAGCCGGACCATGCCGCCGGCGAAATCGCCCGTCGCGTTGATCTTGAGCGGCGGGTAGCCCTCTTCGCCGAGGTAGTCAATGGAGGCGTTGAGTTCGCGGAGCGGGTCGACGAGCTCGCCGATGGGGCGCTCGCGCATGCGGGGGATGCCGTCGAGGGTGTAGGTGCCCTTGCCCAGCACGAGTGCGGCGGTGAGGAACCGCATCGCGGTGCCGGCGTTGCCGAGGTGGAGGTCGGCGTTGTTCGCGGGGATGCGTCCGCCCTGGCCGTGGACCGTGACGGTGTGCGCGGACTCGTCGATGTCGAGCTTGAAGCCGAGCTGTTCGAGGGCTTCGAGCATGCGTCGGGTGTCGTCGGCGAGCAGGACGCCCGAGAGCCTGGATTCGCCGTCGGCGAGCGCGGCGAGCAGGAGCGCACGGTTGGTCAGACTCTTGGAGCCGGGCGGCGCGAGTGTGAGGTTGAACGCCTTGGCCGGTTGTATTTTCAGGGAGTCGGTCACGGGTTTTTCTTGTTTGCACGCTAAGCCGCAGGCGGCTGCTGGGCGGGGTTACTTCGCTTTGCGGAAGACGGCGACGATGTTCTCGATCGGTACGACGAAGAGGCGGTTGTCGCCCTCGAAGTCGACGGGGATCGCCTCCTTGGGGGAGAACAGCACGCGGTCGTACTGCTTGATCGGGTAGTCGTCGTCGTTCTCGATCTCGGCGGAGACGGCGACGACCCGCCCGGTGAGCGTGGGGATCTCGATCTTGTCGGGCAGGTGGATGCCGGATTTGGTGGTCTTCTTGTCTTCGTCCTTGCGGATCAGGACACGCGCGCCGACGGGCTCGACGACCTCCATCACGGGCTTACGGGTTTTGGGGCTGGGTTCGGTCATGGGTCCTAGATTCTAGCGGAACATCGGGGGGGATGGACCACCGACGCGCGGCGGATGCGGAGCTCGGATGCGTGTACCGCCAAGACGCCGAGTGCGCCAAGCAATACAAGAGAGCCCAACGCCAGGCATCACTACACTCTGAATCTTGGTGCACGGGGCTTCGCGCAGTTCAAATTGGACAACCGGCTCGCCTTCCTTGGCGCACTTGGCGTCTTGGCGGTAGAGCTCCGGGCCTAGTTCTGCGTCCTCCATCCCTCTGTGGTTCAAGCTTCTGCGTAAGGCCCGTTTGGGTTGTAGACGAGTCTGCATTTGTGGGGGGCTCGGCCGTGCTCGTCGAAGAGGAGGAGGGTGTTGGGGGCGTCGGTGTTGAGCCAGGGCTCGGGGAGGTAGTAGCGTTCTTGTGGGCCGACGGGGCTGCCCTCGCGGGTCTGTTGCCAGTATCGGCCGAGGTTGTAGCCGTTGAGGTAGAGCTGGCCTTTGGTGAGCCCGACGGGTTCGAGCCAGAGCGGGACGCGGGTGTCGTTGACGCTGAAGGCGCAGCGGAACCACGCGGGCTGGCTTGGCGTTGACTTTGGCAGCCGTTTCCACCCGGCGTCGTCGTGTGCGGGCTCGACCCAGGGCGCGAAGGCCCAGCCCGTGTCGCCGGACTTCGTGGGCTTGCCCGCGTGGGTCAGGCGCGTGCCCGTCTGGTAGGCGCGGACCTGTTTGGCGGGGTCGGCATCGTCGTCAAGTGTGCGGGTGAGGGCGAGCTTGACCTCGTTGGTCCCGCCGGTGAAGGGCCCGTCGTCGGCCGGGTCGAGCAGGACGCGGAGGAACGATGCGCTCTGCTGCGCGGCGTAATAGTGCGTTGGCGTGCCGTTGATCGTGAGCACGGCGTCGTTGGGCAGCCCGACGATCTCCAGCACGATGGGTTTGCGCGACGTGGGCTTGTACGACCAGACCAGCGCCTGCGCCATCGGCTTGTCGTCGAAGCGCCGCTGGCTCGCGTAGCCCTCGACGGCGAAGGGGTCGCCCGCGGGTTGTTTGACGACGTCGGGTTTGCCGAGCTTGATGGGTTTGACGGTGTAAAGGTGCGCGCCGATGCCTTTGACGTCCTGGCCCAGGCGCTGGCCGAAGTTGAATCGGCCGAGGTTGTCGGTGAGCGCGACGACTTGGCCTTGGGCTTTGAGTGCGAAGGGGCCGGCCTCGGCGCCGGGGCCGTTGCCGTGGAGCGCGGCGAGTTTGCCATCCACGTAGAGGTGCAAGCGATCGCCGCCGACGGGGAGCATTGTTTTGCCGGTGGTGGGTGATGTGAGTCTGAGCCGGTACCAGCCGTAGCCGAAGTCCTGGCCAAGCTGTTCGTGCGTCGCGGGGCCGGGGATGTGCTGGTAGCGCTCGGCGGTGCCGTCGAGGTAGTCGCTCAGCGGCAGCGTTTCCCAACCGGCGAGCTTGGGTGGGGCGGGGGCGGCGGGGGTGGTCGTGCGTTTGTGGGTGGTCGTGCCATCGAAGGCGATGGCGGTCTGCGTCGCCCACCCGGGCAGGGGGATCGCGTTGCCGTCCGAACCGATCCCGTCCGCACCGATGATGAGCGCGTCGGGGCCGATGTACGCCGCGTCGACCTGGTCGGTGTTGAGCACCGCCACGCTGATCTCCCCGAGTTCGACGATGGCGGGACGTTTGCCTTTGGGGACCTCGACACCCGCCTGCTGGCCGTCGATCGAGAACACGCCTTCGCTGCCGGCGGGGCCGAAGAGGACGAGCAGTCGGCCGTCGATCATCGCCCACGGGCAGAGGTTGGTGAAGTCGAGGGTCGCGTTGCCGGCGAGGGGGGTGTCGAGCAGAAGCCACGCGGCGCGGAGCCCCTTGAGCGGGACGGGCAGCGTCAGGCCATTGGGCAGCAGCAGGTCGGTCTGGGCGGTGCGGTCGTTCTTGGCTTTGAGCAGCGTGATCAGACCGCCTTGCCCGCCTTGCTGATGCAGCACGGACAGGGCGTGGCCGTCTTCGCGGGGCGCAACGCCGACGGCCTGGGCGCTGTCGAGGTGCGCGAGGACGTGGCCGAACTGGCTGGCGAACATGGCGTGGCGTTTGGTCGCGTGGTACTTGTCGCCGCGTCCGCCGGCTTCGAGCAGGGGGGCGTCGTAGTCGTAAGACGTCGTCATGTAGCACGACTCGGACGCGACGGTCCGCCCGCCGAAAAAGCCGAAGTTCGTGCCCCCGTGGAACATGTACAGGTTCATCTGCGCCCCTACGCCGGTGATCCCTGCCATGCGGTAGGTGTGCAGGTCGGCATCGACGCTGTCGCTGTGCGCATCGCCCCAGGCGTCGAACCAGCCGGCCCAGTACTCGGTGACAAGCCGGGGCGCGTCGGGCTGGAGCGTGGCGACCTGGCGCATCATGGCCGGCAGGTCGCGCGAGCCGTTCCAGGTATCGATCGTGCCTTCGATGGGCTGCCAGAGGTTGTTGCAGTTGTTGATAGGCACTTTGCACCCGTGCTGGCGCAGCGCGCTGACGATGCGGTTGAGGTAGCCCGCCTGCTGCTCGGGGTGGTGGCTGAGCCATTCGTTCTCGGCCTGGACCATGAGGATCGGCCCGCCCGCCTGGCCCGCGTAGCCGTGGCGCGGGGCGTCGGGCGTGCGGGGCGCGGGCTGGCCCTGCCGCGGCGCGGTGGCTTGCAGGTCGGCGACCTGCTCCATCACCGCACGCAGGTAGCGCGTCATCGCTTCGAGGAAGACCGGGTCCGCCTGGCGGACCTTGAGCGGCTGGCCGGCCTCCCGGGCCGCACGGTGCAGGGACGCGGGCAGGCCGCCAAAGTCCCACTCGCTGCACACATAGGGCCCCGGCCGGAGGATGCACCACATGCCCTGCCGACCGACCTCCTCAACAAAAGCGCGAAGATCACGCTCCCCGGTGAAATCAAACCGGCCCGGCTCCGTCTCGTGGTAGTTCCAGAAAACATACGTCTCGATGCAGTTGAGGCCCGCCTGACGCGCGGCCCGCAGGCGGTCGGCCCAGAGGCCACGCGGGGTCCGGGCGTAGTGAAGCGCACCGCTCACCAGCCACGTCCGTTTGGCGTCGATCAGGAAGCTCTGGCGGTCGAAGGTCACGTTCGGCATCGAAAGGTCCGGCAATAAGGGGGCGGAGTTACTCGTCTCAACAGTACGGGCACCGACCGAACGCGGCAAACCCCGGCGACGTACCATGGAGGCATAAGGGCTTGGGCCCCAACAAGTTCCGACCCGATCCCGCGGAAAAACAGCTTCTACAACCGCTCGGCCAACCCCGGTACCCCTCCCAATGCCACGCATGACCTTACGCCCCGTCTTATGGTTCACTCTGACCCTGACCGCCGGCCCGCAGCTGGTGGGTTGCTATGGCTCGCTCGATCAGCTCGACCAGCAGGCCGCAGAAATGATCGCCCACCGCCAGGCGCTCGTCCTGGGCCAGCACGGCCAGATCGACGCCTCCGTCACCCCCGCCGACGAGGACTGGCTCAACAGCAGCAACCTCTACAGCGAGCTCCCGCCGACCAATAACCCCGAAGCCGGCGCACTCAACACCCGTGCGATGAACTCTGACCGTGACATCGCCATCGACCACGGCAGCCAGTCCGCCGACCCCAACGCCGTCCCCATCGAGCTCGACCTCAGCGGCCTGCTCGCCATGGCCATCCGCTCCGCACCTGAGTACCGCTCGCAGAAAGAAGACCTCTTCCTCAGCACCCTCGCCCTCATCATCGAACGCCACGAGTGGGGCCCACGCTTCTTCAACACGCTCTCCGCCAACCTCAGCGGCACGCCCGAGTCCGGCGACTTCGATACCGCGCTCGACCTGGTCAACAACTTCCGCGTCACCCAGCGGCTGCCCTACGGCGGCACCGCCTCGGTCCAGGCCCTGGTCAACTACACCACCCTCCTCCAGCAGGCGAGCACCAACACCGGCCCCGACGAGACGCAGAGCGCCGCCATCAACGCCTCCATCGACCTGCCCCTGCTCCGCGGCTCGGGCATGGTCGCCCGCGAGAGCATGATCCAGGCCGAGCGCGACCTCGTCTACGCCGCGCGTGACTTCGAGCGCTTCCGCCGAGAGTTCTTCGTTGATATCGCCAACACCTACTTCGACCTGCTCCGCCAGCAGAACGGCATCCTCAACCAGCAGCTCCAGCTCGAGGGGCTCAAGGCTCTGTCGCAGCGGCTCACCGCCGAGGTCGACCGCGGCCGAACCCCGCAGTTCGAGGCCGACGACGCCGAGGCCCAGGTCCTGTTTGGCGAGTCCAACCTCATCCGGGCGCAGGACAACTACCAGACCGCGCTGGACCGCCTGAAGATCCAGATCGGGATCCCCACGACCGTGCCCTTGGTGATTGTCCGGGCGCAGATCGAGATCCCCACCCCCGCGCTCGACGAGCAGCAGGCCGTGCCCACCGCGCTGAGCAATCGGCTGGACCTGCAGACCACACGCGACCGCGTCGACGACTCCCGCCGCTCCGCGCGGGTCTCGCGTAACCAGCTCATGGGCGACCTCGACCTCTCCGCCGACCTCACGCTCAATACCGACCGCGACGACGACATCGACGGGCTCGACTTTGAGCTTGAAGACAGCAGTTATGCGTTGGGGCTTTCGTATGATGCGCCGATCGACCGCCGGATTGAGCTGGCGCAGTACCGCCGATCCCTCGTGCTGCTCGAACGCGCCCAGCGCAACTACCGCGTCACCCGCGACCAGGTTGCGCTCGACGTCCGCGACGCGATCCGTGAGATCGACCGCTCACGCCTGACCCTGCAGCTCCAGGAACGCAACATTGAGTTCGCCGAGCGCCGGCTCGAAGGCATCCGTATCCGCGTGCAACGTGAGCCGATCGAGCCGCGCCGCCTGATCGAGGCCGAGGAAGACCTGCTCGACGCACGCAACCGCCGCGACGAAGCGCTCGCCGACCTTCAGGCCTCGGTGCTGCAGTACCTGCTGGTGACCGGGCAGATGCGCGTAGGGCCCGACGGCGGCTGGCTGGCCCCGGGCGAACTCGTCGCCGACCCGCCCGCCGACGAGGCCGATACCGACGACCTCGATGCCGATCCGCCCGATGTACCGGCCCAGCCCGGCCCTGCGGACAATGAACCGGCCGCGGGCGAATGACCTGTCTAAAATGACCAAGCCGCTCTGCCTCACCCCATCCCACGACCCCGTACTCATGCCCTCTACCCCACCAAGCCCAACCATGCGACAACGACCCCCACAATCTCTTCACCGCCAACGCGGCGCGGCCAGCGTCTCGCTCATCCTCGGCCTCGCCGTCGTGATCGTCGCCTTCGTCGGACTCGGGGCCTACGGCGTCTACCGCTTCGGCGGCGGCACCGCGATGGGGGCCGACAGTGCCGTCGGCAGCGAGTGGCAGATCGTCGAGCGACAGGACATCAACGTCGTCGTCTTCTCCGAGGGCGAGCTGGTCGCCAAGAACCAGGTCGATGTTGTCAGCATCATCGAAAACCGAGACGACCCGACCATCGAGTCCGTGATCGAAGAGGGCGTCATGGTCCAGAAGGGCGACTGGCTCTACACGCTGAGTGCCCCGGCCGTCGAGGCAGACTACGAAGACCTCGTCTCCCGGGTCCAACAGCAGGAAGCCGACGTCGTCGAAGCGCAGCGCAACCTCGACATCGAGCAAGACAGCGCGAAGAGCGCCGAGTCGCAGGCCCGGCTGTCGCTGGAACTCGCCGAGCTCGAGTACCGCCGCTGGGAAGAGGGCACCGTCCCGCAACGCGAGCGCGAGCTGCAGCTCGCGCTCGAGAAGGCCGAACGCGAGCTCGACCAGGCCCAGCGCGAGGTCGTGTTCAGCCAGGAACTCTTTGACCAGGGCCACCTCAGCCAGTCCGAGCTCGAGACCGATCAGATCCGGCTGATCGAGGCCGAGAACGCGCTCCAGACCGCGCAGCTCGCGCTGCGGGTGTACCACGAGTTTGAAAAGGTCAAGGAAGAGACCGAGCTGCTCAGCGATATCGAGCAGTCCGAGGCCGAGCTCAGCCGAATCATCCGAAAGAACGAAAACCAGCTCGAGCTGCTCAATGCCCGGGTCGCGAACGAAGAGAACCAGCTGACCCAGCTCATCGCCCGGCAGGAACGCGCCCAGCGCTACCTCGACGCGATGGAGATGCACGCCCCCTCCGGTGGGCTCGTGATCTACGGCTCGACCGTCGCGACCAACGGCTGGGAACGCCGCGCCCCCATCCGCCAGGGCGCACGCATCTGGGGCGGCCGGCGCGTCATCCTCCTCACCGACACCTCGCAGATGGTCGCTAATCTCCGTGTCCACGAGGCCTACATCAGCCAGGTCGAAAAGGGCCAGACCGTCAACATCGAGATCACCGCCCGGCCCGGCGTAGTCATCGAGGCGGTCGTCATCGAGAAAAAGAACAGCGCCAACCAAGACGGCAGCGGCAACCCCAACGTCAGTGAATACCTCGTCCTCGCCGAGCTGCCCATGGGGGTCGATGACGACCTGCGCCCGGGTATGAAGTGCAAAGGCGGCATCGAGATCCGCGTGATCCCCAACGTCATGGCCGTCTCGATCCAGGCCGTCCACACCGAGGGTGACACGCACTTTGTCTACGTCCCCGCACCCGGCGGGAAGGTGCGTCGGCAGGTCGTCGAGCTTGGCGGCGCGAACGACACCTACGTCGAGATCATCGCGGGCCTCAGCGAAGGCGACCGTGTCCTGCTCCGCAACCCCGAGCCCGGCGAACTGGTCGACGACCGCGCCGCCTCGCCTTCCGCGCAGGCCGAATCCAACCCCGAGCCGGACGCCGAACCCGCGGCACCCGCCGGCGAATAACAGCGTTTCCTCCACGATCCACCCCAAGCGTCCACGGCCCGCCACCGTGGACGCTTGTGTTCTAAACCTCAAAAACCCCACGCTTACACGCTTCTCGGGATTCCCCGGGTCGTCACAGCCCCTTGATTCCTGTAAACTCCCCGATTCCCCACTTCGGAAGCCAAGGGGCCTCACTTTGCAGGACGCCATCAACAAAGCCGCCGCGCTCGTCGAAGCGCACGCCTACATCCGCTCGTTTGCCGATCGCGTTGTCGTCGTCAAGGTCGGCGGATCGATCATGGACACCCCCGAAGCCCTCAAGGCGCTCCTCCAGGACGTCTGCTTCATGCACTCGGTCGGTATGCGTCCCATCCTCGTGCACGGCGGGGGCAAAGGCATCACCGCCGCGATGGAGCAGGCCGGCCTCGAGGCGCAGTTCGTCCAGGGCCGACGCTACACCGACGACCGCACCCTCGCCATCGCCGAGCACGTGCTCATCAACGACATCAACGCCGGCATCATTAAGATGATCGCCGAGTCGGGCCACCAGGCGATGGGGCTGCACTCGCTCTCGAGTTGCGTCGTCTTTGGCAAACGGCTCTTCCTCAGTGGCGACGCGGGCCGGAAGATCGACATCGGCTTCGTCGGCGAAGTGACGCAGGTCAACGGCGCCCTGCTCGACGCGATCACACAGGCGGGCATCATCCCCGTCATCGCGCCCATCGCACGCGACCCCGCGGGCGGCAAGCTGAACATCAACGCCGACTCCGTCGCGGGCCACGTCGCCGCCGCCGTCAAGGCCGAGAAGATCGTCCTCGTCTCCGATACGCACGGCATCCGCAAGTCCGCCAACCCCGAAGACCTCGCACGCCACCTCGACCGCGAAGAGATCGACGCGCTCGTCGAGTCCGGTGTCATCTCCGAAGGCATGCTCCCCAAGGTCGAGGCCTCCCTCACCGCGCTGCATGGCGGGGTCACCAAGGCCCACATCATCGACGGCCGAATCCCCCACGCCCTCCTGCTCGAGGTCTACACCGACGCCGGCGTCGGCACCGAAATCGTCCT
>JBITAC010000043.1:0-16580 GCA_044439905.1 Phycisphaerales bacterium JB063
CAAGGCAATGATTGCTACCACGGCCAAGATTGGACCCGAGATCAAATAGAGAAGGTTGAGGAATGCTGTGATAGTCATCCATGTATCCGGAAAGGGGCAGGGCATAGGGAATTCAGTCTACTGGGAAAGTCTGTCAAAGAAAAGAAGGGCCAGATACCGTTTCGTCATTATGGGAACTCTGTGCGTCGTGGTATGGACGGCCTTCTGAGGGGCGGTCGCTACAGTTTACTGTGGGGCCGGGGCGGAAGTCTGTCAGACACGCCGGGGGATTCATCTGCATTTATCCGCGCCCATCGTCACCAGTTGTTGGGGCACGCTTTGTTGTCAGGCGGTTTGTTGTTGGGCTTGGTGGGGTAGAGCCGGATATGACCGTGGATGTGGTTGGCGGGGAGGTCACGGTGGCCGTCGGCGTTGTGGTCGGTGACTTTGAGGCTGGCGCGTCGGCCGCGGCGGGGCTGATCTGTGCCTAGGTGTGGATATCAAGGGGTCAATGAACGGTTGAACGTCGCACTCGGGCGCATCGCGGCTTGGGCTTTGGTGTTGTCGGGGAGGTAGTAGCCGCCGAGGTCGGCGGGGTGGCCTTGGGTGGCGTTGATCTCGTTGAGGATCGTGGCTTCCTGGTCGGCGAGCTTTTGGGCGAGGGGGGTGAAGGCCTGCTGCAGCGCGGGGTCGGTGGTCTGGGTGGCGAGTTGCTGGGACCAATAGAGCGCGAGGTAGAAGTGGCTGCCGCGGTTGTCGAGTTCGCCGACGCTCCGGAGGTGGGACTTGTCTTCGTTGAGCAGGGTGGTGGTGGCGGCGGTCAGGGTGTCGGCGAGGACCTGGGCCTGGGGGTTGCTGGTCTTCTGGGCGAGGTCTTCGAGGGACACGGCCAGGGCGAGGAACTCGCCCAGCGAGTCCCAGCGGAGGTGGGACTCTTCGACGAACTGCTGGACGTGCTTGGGGGCGCTGCCGCCCGCGCCGGTTTCGAACAGGCCGCCGCCGGCGAGGAGGGGGACGATGGAGAGCATCTTGGCGGAGGTGCCCAGCTCGAGGATGGGGAAGAGGTCGGTGAGGTAGTCGCGCAGGACGTTGCCGGTGACGGAGATGGTGTCCTGGCCTTGCTTGCAGCGTTCGAGGGCGTGCTTCGTGGCGTCGACGGGGGGCATGATCTGGATGTCGAGGCCTTGGGTGTCGTGGTCTTTGAGGTAGGTGTTGACCTTGGCGATGAGCTGTGCATCGTGGGCGCGTTGCTCGTCGAGCCAGAAGATGGCGGGGGTGTCGGTGAGGCGGGCGCGGGTGACGGCGAGCTTGACCCAGTCGCGGATGGCGACGTCCTTGGTCTGGCACATGCGCCAGAGGTCTCCGGCCTGGACGGGGTGTTCGAAGATGGTGTTGCCATCGCTGTCGACGACGAGGACCTTGCCGTCGGCGGGGATCTCGAAGGTCTTGTCGTGGCTGCCGTATTCCTCGGCCTTTTTGGCCATGAGCCCGACGTTGGCGACCGAGCCCATGGTGGCGGGGTCGAAGGCGCCGTGCTGTTTGCAGAAGTCGATGGTGGCCTGGTAGACGCCGGCGTAGGAGCGGTCGGGGATGACGGCTTTGGTGTCGCGTTGCTTGCCGTCGGGCCCCCACATCTGTCCCGAGGCGCGGATCATGGCGGGCATGGAGGCGTCGATGATGATGTCGGAGGGGACGTGGAGGTTGGTGATGCCGCGGTCGGAGTCGACCATGGCGAGGGGGGGCTGGCTGTCGTAGAGGGCCTGGAGGTCCTGCTCGATGGCGGCGCGTTGGTCGTCGGGGAGGGTGGCGATTTTGGAGGCGACGTCGCCGAAGCCGTTGTTGAGGTTGATGTTGAGCCCCCGGAATGTTGCCTCGTGCTTATCCAGCAGGTCTTTGTAGAAGACGGCGACGCAGTGGCCGAAGATGATGGGGTCGGAGACCTTCATCATGGTGGCCTTCATGTGGAGGGAGAAGAGGACGCCTTGTTGTTTGGCGTCGGCGACCTGTTCGGCGAGGAAGTCGTTGAGTCGGGCGGCGCTGAGGGTGGCGGCGTCGATGACTTCGCCTTCGAGCAGGGCCAGGCCGTCTTTGAGGACGGCGGGTTTGCCTTGCGGGTCGACGAACTGGATGGTGACGGTGGTGTCCTGGGCGCAGGTGTGCGACTGCTCGCTGCCGAAGAAGTCGCCCTCGGGCATGGAGGCGACGTGGGTCTTGGAGTCGGGGGACCAGGCGCCCATGCGGTGGGGGTTGGCCTGGGCGTAGGCCTTGACGGGCGCGGCGACGCGGCGGTCGGAGTTACCCTCGCGGAGGACGGGGTTGACGGCGGAGCCGAGGACCTTGGCGTAGGTGGCTTTGACCTGTGCCTCGGCGTCGTCCTTGGGCTCGGCGGGGTAGTCGGGGATGTCGTAGCCCTTTTGCTGGAGCTCTTTGACGGCGGCGATGAGCTGGGGGACGGAGGCGGAGATGTTGGGGAGCTTGATGATGTTGGCGTCGGGCGTCTTGGCCAGTTCGCCGAGCTGGGCGAGGGCGTCGGGGACGCGCTGCTCGGGGGTGAGCTTTTCGGGGAAGTGGGCGAGGATGCGGCCGGCGAGGGAGATGTCTTTGAGCTCGACGTCGATGCCTGCGTGCGCGACGAAGCTGCGGATGATGGGCAGGAGGGAGTAGGTCGCGAGCGCGGGGGCTTCGTCGGTCTGGGTGTAGATGAGGGTAGCGGCGTTCTGAGGCATGTTGGGCTCACGAAGAAAAGGCGTTGTCAAGCGTAGCCCCGCATTATCACGGTTTCGAGGTCGAGGACAACCGGGCGGGGTTGGCGTCCGTGGGTGATAGCGGGCATGCGAACGCATAAAAAAAGCCCTCCTGAAAGAGGAGGGCTTGGAAGTTGCGTGTTGTGGGGAGGCGAGGTTTAGTTGCCGCCGCCGCCGTAGTACCAGTCAGTGTCGAAGCTGCGTGAGTCGAAGAAGCCGAAGAGGGTGCGTTCGGCGGTGTGGAAGAGGGGGATCGCGCCGGCGAGGTCTTGGTAGGCGGTGCCGGTGAAGGCGAGGAAGAGTGCGCTGCCATCGCCGTAGAGCGCGGAGGAGCCGCGGTCGTCGTGGGGCATGTTGACGGTCTGGTAGGAGACGTTGCAGAACTGCATGGCGATCTGGGAGGTCTGGTTGTCGATGTCGCGCTCGGTGTACTGCGGGTAGTTGATGCGGTCGGCGGGTGTGGGGCCGCCCTTGAGCCGGTCCCAGAAGAGGTGGCGCCAGTAGTAGCTGCCCCAGCCGGTCTCGGTGCCGGGCTTGAGGAAGTTCTCGCCGCCGACGTAGGGGTCGTTGTAGTGGGGGATGCGGTCGTCGCCGTCGCCGGGCATGGACCAGCCGCGGATGACGGCGTTTTCGGGGCACCACGCGCCTTCGGGGGTGTCGATGTAGTCGCCGACGAGTCGGCCGCCGTTGCCGGCCTGGGTGCCGATGGACATGTACTCGCCACCCAGCGCGGAGTAGTCGTTGTTGGGCACGGTGGAGACCATGCGCGAGCCAGCCGAACCCCAACCGCCGCCGGGCGTGACGGTGCCGATGGGGACGGTGTTCTTCCAGTCCATGGCGTACGCGGAGCGTGCGATACCGTTTTGCCGCATGTTGGCCATGCATTGCGCCTCGCGTGCGGTCCGCCGGGCACCCGACAAGGCGGGCAGAAGGATCGAGACCAGCAGGGCGATAATGGAGATCACGACCAACAACTCGATGAGCGTGAATGCTCGGCGTGTGGGCGTGGCCGATCTCCGTCCGTGGCGATATGCGGCGAATAGGTTCAAGTTCAGGTTCTCCAGAGAGTTATGAGATGGCGGCTGAGAAAACAGCCGGATGGATGGGAGCAGAGCTGCCAGGAATCGGGCTCGAATGGCCCAATTGAATTACGTGCTTGTCCGAGTATAGCCCATAAATGGGAACCGCTCAAGGGGTTTCCCTACTTGCATAAAGAAAAACCCGGCCGGGAAAACCCGGCCGGGTGTGTGGCGATCGTTAGTACTTGATGATTCAGGTGTTACGCAAGGTCGGTCTTGACGGCGGCGAACTGCTCGAGGGCGAAATCCAAGTCCTCGGTGCTGTGGGCGGCGCTGATCTGCGTCCGAATGCGGGCCTTGCCCTGCGGGACGACCGGGAAGCTGAAGGCGATCGCGTAGACCCCGCGTTCGAGGAGCTTGTCGGCGAAGGTGGCGGCTTTGACGGCGTCGCCGAACATGATCGGCACGATCGGGTGCTCGCCGGGCAGGGTGTCGAGCCCGATCCTGGTGAGCCCCTCACGCCAGTACTTCGTGTTGGTTTCGAGCTTGTCTCGGAGGTCGGTGGAACTGGAGAGCATGTCGAGGCACTGGATCGAGGCGTTGACAATGCTCGGCGCGACGGTGTTGCTGAAGAGGTAGGGGCGTGACCGCTGGCGGAGCAGCTCGACGATCTCCTTGCGGGCGGAGGTGTAGCCGCCCGACGCGCCGCCGAGCGCTTTACCCAGTGTGCCGGTGATGATGTCGACGCGGTCCATGACGCCGCAGTGCTCGTGCGTGCCCCGGCCGGTCTTGCCGACAAAGCCCACGGCGTGGGAGTCGTCGACCATCACCAGCGCGCCGTACTTGTCGGCGAGGTCGCAGACGCCCTCGAGGTTGGCGATGTAGCCATCCATGGAGAACACGCCGTCGGTCGCGATGAGCTTGTGCCGCGCCCCGGCCTCGGTCGCCTCCTTGAGCTTGGCTTCGAGGTCGGCCATGTCGTTGTTCTTGTATCGGTACCGCATCGCCTTGCATAGCCGGACACCGTCGATAATCGACGCGTGGTTGAGCTCGTCACTGATGATCGCGTCTTCCTTGGTCAGCAGCGTCTCGAAGAGTCCGCCGTTGGCGTCGAAGCAGGAGGTGTAGAGGATCGTGTCCTCCATGCCGAGGAACTCAGTGATCTTCTGTTCGAGGGTTTTGTGGATCTGCTGGGTGCCGCAGATGAAGCGGACCGACGCGAGGCCGTAGCCCCAGTCGTCGAAGCTCGCCTTCGCCGCCGCGATGATGTCGGGGTGGTCGGCCAGGCCGAGGTAGTTGTTCGCGCACATGTTGAGCACGGGCGTATCGCTGCTGGTCACCCCGACGCGTGCGTCCTGGGGCGAGGTGATGACACGCTCATGCTTATAGAGCCCGGCGGACTTGATATCGTCGAGGGTGGATTGGAGGTGCTGCTGGAAGTCGCCGTACATGGGGGGTCCTTTTCTAACGCCAAGGGGCCAAGGGTGGGGAGAGAGAGCCAAGTCGGAGTTTAGAAGGTGGGGTTGATGATGCGCTTCATGCCGTTTTTGAGGAGCATGACGTTAAAGTTGATGAGCAGACCGAGATGGAGATTCAGGCCTTTGAGGTAGGCAAGGACTTGTGCGGAGTGGATCGGAGCAAACTGTTCTATTGCTTTGAGTTCAACGACAAGCGCATTTTCTACCAGCAGATCGACGCGTGATTCGCCCACATCAACGCCTTCGTAGTTGACTTGAAATCTGTGCTGGGCAACATACTTGATGCCCAGCCCTGTGAGTTCTACGCACATGGCCTTCTCATAGACCGATTCCAAATGCCCAGGACCTAAGACACGATGCACCGCAATCGCGGCCCCGATCACACGGTGCGCCAACGAATCAAGTTCTTCACTCGGCTCTCGACTCATACTTCTTCCTTGGCTCGCTTGGCAATCCTTGGCCCCTTGGCGTTAAAAACAGCTCACCAAGAAAGCACCACCTTCCCGCATTGCCCCGAGAGCATCGCGTCGAAGCCCTGCTGGAAGTCGTCGACGCCGAACCGGTGGGTGATGACGGGCGAGAGGTCGAGGCCCGACTTCACCATCGCGGCCATCTTGTACCACGTCTCGTACATCTCTCGGCCGTAGATCCCCTTGATCGTGAGCATGTTGAAGACGACCGTGTTCCAGTCGATGGCCATGCCGTCTTCGGGGATGCCGAGGATGGAGATCTTCCCGCCGTGCGCCATGTTGGCGATCATGTCACTGAACGCGCGGGGGTTGCCCGACATCTCGAGCCCGACGTCGAAGCCCTCGCGCATGCCCAGCGCCTGCTGCGCCTCGGTGATCGAACTGCTGGCGACGTTGACGATGTGCGTCGCGCCGAGCTTGCGTGCCAGGTCGAGGCGGTAGTCGTTGACATCGGTCACGACGATATGCCTGGCGCCCGCGTGCTTGCAGATCGCGGCGGCCATGATGCCGATCGGCCCGGCACCGGTGATGAGCACGTCCTCGCCCAGCAGGTCCCACTGCAACGCGGTGTGCGTCGCGTTGCCAAAGGGGTCGAAGATGGCGGCGACATCGCGGTCGATGTTTTTCGGGTGCTCCCAGACGTTGGCGTTGGGGATCGCGACGTACTCGGCGAACGCGCCGGTGCGGTTGACGCCGATGCCCTTCGTGTCCTTGCACAGGTGCCGACGACCCGCGAGGCAGTTCCGGCAGCGGCCGCAGACGACGTGGCCTTCGCCCGAGACCACCATGCCGGGCTTGAAGTCGTTGACGTTGCTGCCGACCTCGACGATCTCGCCGACGAACTCGTGGCCGACGACCATCGGCACGGGGATGGTCTTCTGGGCCCAGTCGTCCCACTTGTAGATGTGCAGGTCGGTGCCGCAGATGCCCGTGCGGTCGACTTTGATGAGCACATCGTTAATGCCGATCGTCGGCACGGGGACGTCCTGCATCCAGATCCCTTCTTCGGGCTTGGCTTTGACCAGGGCTTTCATCGTTTCAGGCATGGCGGGGGCTCGGCGGGGCGGTGGGGCGGATCGCGGAGTATAACGGTGGCTCGGCCCGGCGCGCTTCCATGCACCGCGATTCTCCGAAAACCGTCGAGGATACGACGGCATTGACACCACGCGGCCCCAGCGGTATCGTGCCAACCATGCACCGCGAACTCCTCCTTACCGGCAACCTTGGCAACGGCCTCCTTGGCCTGCTGCTTATCTATGCCGGCTAGGGCGACGCGATCCATCCACCCCATGATCGACCCGACCCCGCCGGCGTACCGGCGGGGTTATTCTTTATCCCCCAACGCATCGAAACCCGCAGACCTGCACCAAACTTTTCGCTCGGATGTCCCGGCCTAAACCCTAGGCCCTAACCCCCAGACCCTACACCATGCCTACCCCCATCCGCATCTTCGACACGACCCTCCGCGACGGCGAACAATCCCCCGGCGCGTCGCTCAACCACGACGAGAAGATCCAGATCGCACGGCAGCTTGAGGCGATGGGCGTCGACATCATCGAGGCCGGCTTCCCCATCACCAGCCAAGGCGACTTCGAGGCCGTCAAAGCCATCGGCAAAGACCTCGCGCAGACCACGGTCTGCGGCCTGGCCCGGTGTATCAGCGCCGACATCGAGCGTGCCGCCGAGGCACTGAAGAACGCGCACAAGCCGCGCATCCACGTCTTCTGCGCCACATCCAACATCCACCTCGAGCACAAGTTCGGTAAGCCGTTCGAGGCGATCCTCGAGATGTCGGTCAAGGGCGTCGAGCAGGCCCGCAAGTATGTCGACGATGTTGAGTTCAGCCCCGAGGATGGCAGCCGAACCGGAATCGACGAATTGGAACAGATCACCCGCGCCGCGATCGCCGCGGGGGCGACGACGATCAACATCCCCGACACCGTGGGCTACGCGATGCCCGCCGAGTACGGCGCGATCTTCTCGCAGTTGCGCACCCGCATCCCCGAGATCGACCGCGACGGCATCATCCTCTCCGCCCACTGCCACAACGACCTGGGCGTCGCGGTCGCGAACTCGCTCGCCGCGGTCGAGGGTGGCGCACGCCAGGTCGAGTGCACCATCAACGGCATCGGCGAACGTGCGGGCAATGCCGCGCTCGAAGAGATCGTCATGGCGCTGCGCACCCGCAACGACTTCTACGACAAATACACCACCGCGATCGACCCCGCGAAGATCTACCACGCCAGCCGCATGGTCTCGACCCTGACCGGCCTCGCGGTACAGCGCAACAAGGCCGTGGTTGGGCAAAACGCGTTCGCCCACGAGGCGGGCATCCATCAGGACGGGATGCTCAAGAACCGCAACACCTACGAGATCATGGACCCGCGCGATATCGGCGTGCCCGAGAGCAAGCTGGTGCTGGGCAAACACTCGGGCCGACACGCGCTGGCCGACCGCATCAAAGAGCTGGGCTACGCGATCGATGACGAGACGCTCCAGCGGGTGTACCACGACTTCAAAGACCTCGCGGATAAGAAGAAGGATGTCTACGACGAAGATATTGAGGCGCTGCTGGACCAGGGGCTCAGCGATCAAAAGGCGCACTACGAGCTGGTACGCTTCCACGTCACGGCCGGGACCGAGCAGACGTCCATGGCCTACGTCATGCTCAAGACACCCGACGGCGAGCTGAAGGACGACACGGCCCACGGCTTTGGCCCGATCGAGGCGGTGCTCTCGGCGGTGCAGCGGATCGCGGGCGTCGATGCGTCGCTCGAGGAGTACGCCTCGCGTGCGCTGACCGGCGGGCAGGAGGCGATGGGCGAGGCGAACGTGCGCATCAGCAGCGAGGGCCGCAAGGCACGCGGCCGGGGCGTCTCGACCGACATCATCGAGGCCGTGGTCATCGCGTTTGTCACGGCGATCAACCGCATCGCGGCGATGGGCCCGGCAACGGAGGCGGACGGCAAGGGCGGGTTCGAGTCGCCATGAGCCCGACCGAGTTCAGCGATATCGCGCGTGATTACTACCGCCGGCGGGACTTTGTCGGGCTGTTCGAGGCGCTCTATGCGCAGGTCGATGGCGACCCCGCCCGGGTGCCCTGGGCCGACCTCGCGCCCAACCCGATCCTGCAGCGCTGGCTGAGGGAGCAGGGGGCGGTCAGGCCCGGCCAACGCGCCGCGGTCGTCGGCTGCGGGCTGGGCGACGACGCCAATCGCCTCGCCGAGCTGGGCTATGAGACGCTCGGGTTCGACGTCGCGCCCAGCGCGATCGCGTGGGCCCGCCAGCGTTTTGATCGCCACCGCCTGGGCTTCGAGACCGCCGACCTGTTCGACCTGCCCGCGCAGTGGCGTCGTGGTTTTGACCTGGTCGTTGAAATCTACACTTTCCAGGCGCTGCCCATGGCGGTCAGGCCCGACGCGATGGATCATGCCGCCTCGCTGGTCGCGCCGGGTGGCCGGCTGGTTGTCGTCTGTCGCGGACGCGACGCGGATGAGCCCGCGACAAAACTTCCGTTCCCATTAATCCGGGCGGAGTTCGATCGACTGACCCGGACAGGGCTTGTCGAAACACGTTTCGAAGATTTCATGGACGACGAGTCCCCGCCCGTCCGCCGATTTTTGGCGGAGTACACAAGGCCCAAGATCTAACGCGCCACAACAACCCGTGGCTGCTTGACCCAGGGAGACAGCGATGAGTGGTTTCACGATACCGGTTGATGATGGCCTCACGCTACGGCTCGTTGAGCCGAGGCACGCCGAAGAGATGTTTGCCGTCGTGGATGCTAACCGCGCACACCTCGCACGGTGGATGCCCTGGCCCGACATCACGCGCTCCCCAGCCGACTCGCGGGCGTATGCCGAACGATCGCTGGGGGACTTCGCGGCGCACCGCGCGATCGCGCTGAGCATCGTGCTGGAGGGCAAGATCATCGGCGGCAGTGGCTGGACCGACTGGAAGAACGAGGTCGACGCGATGGGGGTGCGTCACGCCTCGGCCGACATCGGCTACTGGATCGCGGCGGACTACTCAGGCCGAGGGCTCGTCACGCGCTGTGTCGATGTGCTGACGCGTTACGCGTTTGAGGTGTACGACATGCATCGCCTGACGATCCGTGCCGAGCCGGAGAACCACAAGAGCTGGGGCGTTGCCGAGCGTTGTGGGTACGAGCGGGAGGGCACGATGCGTGGGGTTTGCCTGTTCCGTGACCGATGGGTCGACCACCACCTGTACGCGAAGATCAACCCGGCCCACACGGCGGAAGCTGGAGTTTAGCCATGCCCGACAAGTCGACCGTTGCACAGATCCGCGAGCGTTTTGACCATGACGTCGAACGCTTCGCCAACCTTGAGACCGGCCAGACCGCGACGATGGACGCGCCGCTGATGCTGGAGCTTGTCACGCAGGCGGCGGCCGGGGTGTCCCCCCAACCCGCGCGGGTGCTCGACATCGGTTGCGGCGCAGGCAACTACACGCTCAAGCTGCTCGCGCAGCTACCCGCGGGGGTGCCGACGCCCGCGGTTTCGCTGCTCGACCTGAGTCGGCCGATGCTCGACCGCGCGGCGCAGCGCGTCGCGGACGCGGGCGCTCCCGACATCGAAACGATCCAGGGCGACGTCCGCGAGGTGGACCTGGGCGAGCGGCGCTACGGCATCGTGCTCGCGGCGATGGTGCTGCACCACCTGCGCAGCGATGCGGAGTGGGACGCGGTGTTTGCGAAGCTGTATCGCTCGCTCGCGCCCGGCGGCTCGTTGTGGGTCGCCGACCTGGTGGACCACGACGACCCGGCGGTGCGTGCGTTGATGTGGGAGCGTTACGGCGCGTACCTTGAAACGCTCGGCGGCCCGGCGTACCGCGCGAAGGTTTTTGCCTACATCGAGCAGGAGGATACGCCCCGGTCGGTGTCGTTCCAGCTTGAGGCGATGCGGCGTGCGGGGTTTGCCCGGGTGCAGGTCCTGCACAAGAACGCCTGTTTTGCGGCGATAGGCGGGGTCAGGCCGGCCGAGTCATAGTCGCCCGCCCGACTGGCCGATAGCAGAGATACAGGGCCCGGTCCCAAGCCGAGCACGCCCCGATGGGCTACAGTACCGGCGATGCCGAAATGGATTTCGGCGGACGCGAGCCCTTGGAGAAAATCAGGATGGCCAACCGTTCAGTCGAGTCCCTGACCACGCCCGCAACCCCCTCTCAAACCAAAGGCGGCTCCAGCGTCAAGCACTTTGTGCTCGACACGAACGTGCTGCTGCACAATCCCAAGTCGCTCTACATGTTTGACGACAACCACGTCGTCATCCCTTTCACCGTGCTGGGCGAACTGGACAAGTTCAAGAAGAACAACGACGACACCGGCCGATCGGCACGCGAGGTGATCCGCCAGCTCGACGCGCTGCGTGCGAAGGGCACGCTCTCCGACGGCGTCGAGTGGAACGGGCACGGCGGGACGGTCCGCGTCGAGTTCGCTGACCTGTCGACTTGCGATAAGCGCCCCGACTGGTTTGCCGAGGACACACCCGACAACCGCATTATCGGTGTGGCGTGGTCGCTGATGCAGGACGGCGAGCACACCGTCGTCATCACCAAAGACATCAACGTCCGCCTCAAGTCCGATGCGCTGGGCATCCCCACCGAGGACTTCGAGGCGGAGAAGGTCGACATCGACCGCATGTACGCGGGCTATCGCACAGTCGCGGTGCCCAGCGAGGTCATCGACCAGCTTTACGAAGAGAAGCAGATCGAGCTGGACACGATCCGCCCTTACCTCGCGGAGGAGGCGTCGGACGGGAGCAAGGTGGATGTGCCGCTGCACGCGAACCAGTTTGTGCAGTTGCGTGACCAGTTTGATGAGTCGCACACGGGGCTGGCGCGTTTGCTGGCGGACACGGACCACCTGATCCCGATCCAGGGCCCGCGTCGTCCGGTGTCGGGCATCATCGCGCGGAACGTGCAGCAGACGATGGCGATGGACCTGCTGCTGGACGACGAGGTGAAATTGGTGACGCTGCTGGGGACGGCGGGGTCGGGCAAGACGCTGCTGGCGCTGGCAGCGGGCCTGCTCAAGGTGTTCCAGGAGCCGCGTTACGACAAGCTGCTGGTGGCCCGTCCGATCATGCCGATGGGGCGTGATATCGGTTTTTTGCCGGGGGATAAGGATGAGAAGCTGCACGCGTGGATGCAGCCGATCTTCGACAACCTGGCGTACCTGATGTCGACACGCGGCGCCGATGCGCAGCACGCGGACAGCAAGCCGGTCGAGTCGCGGGTCAACGAGCTGATGGCGTCGGGGCAGCTTGTGCTTGAGCCCTTGACGTACATCCGTGGCCGATCGATCCCGCACCAGTTTTTGATCGTCGATGAGGCGCAGAACCTGACGCCGCACGAGGTGAAGACGATTGTCTCGCGTGTGGGGGAGGGGACGAAGATCGTGCTGACCGGCGACGTCGCGCAGATCGACAACCCGTACCTGGACGCGTCGAGCAACGGCCTGTCTTACATGGTCGAGCGGTTCAAGGGCCAGGCGCTCTCGGGCCACATTACCCTCGCGCGTAGCGAACGCAGCGGCCTTGCGTCACTGGCGGCGGAGCTGCTGTAGGGGTGGCAGGCCGATGGCTTTTGCGTGTGTCTATGATGATTGAGCCGACGCGGCGTCGATCGTGCGCCGCGCAACTTCCCCCGCTCCCCGGCCTCTGTAGTACGAGCGCTGTGCATGGCTAAACCCACCCCGACCCCCGCCCCCGAAGCCGCGTCTGTCCGGCCTGACCACCACGGCCCCACGGTCAAGCACCCCGACACCCGGCCGCCACGCCGTTGGCGGCGTCGGCTGGTGCGCCTGGCGATCCTGTGCTTCCTGCTGCTGGTGCTGCTGGTCGTGACCGGGCCGATGCTGCTGAGTACGGGCCCGGGCTCGCGCGTGCTGCTATGGGCGGTCAACAAGCGGGTCGACGGCACGGTCTCGGCGCAGCGTGTCTCGCTGGGCTGGTTCTCCGGCCTCCGCGTCGACGGCGCGGCGTACACCTCGGCCAATGCGATGCACCGTGTCACGGTCGGCCGGGTCCACGCGCCCGACGCGACGCTCTGGCAACTGGTCACGGGCAACCGCCGGTTCGGCGTGGTCTCGGTCCGCGACCTGCACGGCATCACGACCGAGCCCGAGCCCGGGTCGATGTGGCGAAAGCCCGAGCCGGGCGGGACACGCTCGGGGGGCGGCGCGGCGGGGGCCGACGACCGATGGGCGTGGGCCGAGGGGCTTTCGTTTGAGCTGAAGGTCGAGGGGCTGAGCTGGCGTTACCAGGCGGCGGACCTCGTGCCGGTCGATGTGGTGTCGTCGCGTTTGTCGCTGGAGCTGCCGGGCACGGGGGATGTGGTCCTCAAGAGCAACGGCGCGGTGACGCAGGGCGACGAGTCGGGCCAGTTCATCGTGGACATCACAGCGGAGGACCTGGTCGATACCTACGGCCAGGTGCAGGCGATGCAGGCGCAGTATGTCGTCGATGTGTCATTGCAGCAGCTTCCCGTCGATGCGCTCTCTCGTTTTCTTGCGGGCCGGCGCTACCGCAACGCGGGGCTCGCGCACGTGCTGGGTACGCCCGAGCGTGTGTCGGCGATCCTCGGCGGGCGATGGCTCGTGGTGGATATCGATGCGGCGGGCCAGCTCAACCAGATCAACGCGACAGTCCGCCTGTACACCGACCTGATCGATGCCGACCTGGTGATGGTGCGGGATGAGCAGGGTTTGTCCGCGTCGCCCGAGTCGGACCTGCGTTGGGAGATGACGCCCGAGGCGTTTTCGGCGTTGTTCCCGCGGTCGACGCTGACGATGGACCACGCGGTGGTGCTGACGTGCCTCAAGCCGGAGCTGGTGATGCCTCGGCTGGGCAGCGGGTTTGACCTGGCGAACATCACGGGTCGGGCGGTGCTGCGGGCAGAGGACTGGGAGTTGACCGATGCGGATGGGCGCGTGATTGCGATGCGCGGCTTGCGGGTTGGGGTGGGGACCGAGGCGCTAGGCAGGGAGGTGACGGCAGCGATCGAGTCGCCCGTGACGGTGACGTCGGCGGACGCCTCGCGCAGTGTCGAGCAGCCCTTCAACGCGACGCTGAAACTGACCGACGCGCTGGGCGAGCAGCCGCAGATCGAGATGCGCGGGCGGGAGATGCCGGTCGAGCTGGCCGATGCGTTGTTTGGTTATGACGGTGTGATGGTGCTGCTGGTCGGGGAGGCGCTGGACCTGGACGCGATGGTGACGCTCGAGCGGTTTGAGAACGTCCGTGGCGATCGGCAGACGCGGTACCGTTATGGCTTGGTGTCGTCGTCGGACAGTCTGGGCGGGCAGGCCGAGGGCATGATCGAGGGCCAGCGGATCACGCTGAGTACGCCCGAGGATGAGTCGATCTCGGCCGAGCTTTCGCCCGAGGCGTTTGCGTGGCTGATGGGGCTTGCTTCACGTTCGCCGGACAAACCCGCGTTGACGATCGAGGAGCCGATGCCGGTGTTTTTGACGATCCGGCGCGCGGGTGTTTCGCCGGCCACGGATCGTCCGGACCAGTTCTGGGATGTGTCGCAGACGCTGATCGATGCGGAGATCGAGCTGTCGCCCGCATCGGTGTTCGATCCGAATCGTGGCCATCTCTATGAGCTGCGGTCGGGGACGGTATCGGTCGCGCCGCGACCCGAGCCGGGCCAGTTTGATATCCGTGCGGACCTGGAGCTTTGGGTCCCGCCGGATGCGGGCGCGGCGGGGGTGATGGCCCTGATGCGCCTGGAGGTGACGGGGTTTGACGTGGCGGACACGCGCGGCGGGATCCCGCGCGACCCGGCCCGGCTGCGTGAGGTGTACGGCGCGGATGGTGTGCTGTCGCTTGAGAACGCGCCGTCGGCGCTGCTGGACAGTGTCATGGGCGGGGAGGGTGGTTTGGCCGCGGCGCTTGGGCCGGTCGTGCAGGACATGGACCTCGACGTGACGCTTCGCAACGGCAAGCCGCGTGAGGCGCGGATGCGGCTGAACTGGGATACGGCCACCGACACGCCGATCGAAGGTGCACACGCGACGATGGCGCCGGTCGATCTGTTGATCGACGATGACGGCATGATGCGGATCGCGGACGGGCGCGACGTCACGATCGAGATGCGTGTCACCGAGCAGCTTGGCGACCACTGGCTGGGCCAGCTCCATCCGGTGTTGTTTGATGCGAAGAGCGCCGACCGGCCGGTGCGTGTGGTGATCGACGGCATGACGTTCCGTTACCCGCTGGGCGACGCGACGATGCAGGGGGCGAACATCGACGCGATGGTTGACCTGGGCAATGTCGAGTTCGGGGCCGACAGTCTGCTGAGCCATATCGTGGACTGGTCTGGGCACAGCGGCGAGCGTGCGGTCTTCGACCCGGCACGCATCACGATCCGCGATGGCGAGGTCAGCTACAGCGAGCTTGCGCTGAGTGTGGGCAATGTCCGTCTGCAGTTTGACGGCTCGGTCGACCTGATCGAGCAGAGCGTCAGCGAGATGGCGATCCGTGTGCCGGCCGAGTCGCTGGTCAAGGTGTTCCAGGAGCTCGACGGGGTGATCGAACCCAGCGACGAGCTGGTGATCCCGATGACGGGCCCGATCCGTCGGCCGGTCGTGGAGACGCAGGAGTTCCGTGCCGAGGTGGTGCGTCTGCTGGCGCGTCGCCCGCGTGAGCGGGTGCAGCGGGAGGCGGACCGTTTCATCGAGCGTGTGCGTGAGCAGGCGGCCGAGGAGGCCGGCGAAGAGGGGGCGCAGGTGGTCGAGGATGCGCTGCGGATGCTGCTCGGGGGTCGCCGGGAGTGAGCGCTTGGTGGCGCCTTGGCGGTGTGCTTTGCTTGGCTTTACAGTAGGGCGATGCAGTACCGCCGTTTTGGACGTACCGGACTTCAGATGCCTGTGCTCTCGACGGGCGGGATGCGCTATCAGGACGGGTGGAAGGATAAGCCCCTGGCCGAGGTCGACGCGGCGGGGCAGGCGAACCTCGAAGCGACGATCGCCCGGTCGATTGAGGTGGGCATCAACCACATCGAGACGGCACGCGGCTACGGCGTCAGCGAGCGACAGCTTGGGGTGGTCCTGCCGACCTACGACCGCGATCATCTGATTGTGCAGACGAAGATCGCGCCCGAGGAAGACGCCGACCAGTTCGTCGCGCACTTCGAGGAATCGCTCGAACGCCTACAGCTCGGTTATGTCGATCTGCTGGGTGTCCATGGCATCAACAACGCGGAGCTGCTCGACCAGACTGTCCGGCCCGGGGGCTGCCTCGCCGCGGCACGCGAACTGCAACGCCGGGGCAAATGCCGGTGGGTCGGTTTCTCCACCCACGCGCCCCGGCACATCATCCTCGACGCGATCAACACCGACGCGACATACCAAGGCCACACGGGCTTCGACTACGTCAACCTACATTGGTACACAATTTTTCAGCGCAACTGGCCCGCGGTCCAGGCGGCGACGCAGCGCGATATGGGCGTCTTCATCATCAGCCCGTCGGACAAGGGTGGCATGCTCTACAAGCCCGCGCCGGACCTGGAGGAGCTGTGCGGGGCGTTGCACCCGATTGTGTTCAACGATCTTTGGACACTGCGCCGGCCCGAGGTGCACACGATCAGCGTCGGCGCTGCGCGGCCCGGCGACTACGACCTGCACTTGCAGGCGGTGGGCCGATTGGACCAGGCGGAGGCGCTCACGGCCCCGGTCTACCGGCGGATGTGCGAGCAGATGCAGTCGCGTTGCGGGATCGCGCACCCCGAGGCGATGTCGCCGGGCCTGCCCGAGCCCGAGGACACGCCGGGCGGGGTGAACCTGGAGGTGATGCTCTGGCTGCGCCACCTCGCGGTGGGCTGGGGGATGACGGACTACGCCCGGATGCGGTTCAACCTGTT
>JBITAC010000044.1:0-10385 GCA_044439905.1 Phycisphaerales bacterium JB063
ACTGCCGCGGGGCTGTTTCGGATATCGTCACGCAGCACGGATTATAGCCAACCCTGGACGATGGAGCGACGGATGCGGATCACACGGTTCGAGGACGAAAACGGGCAAGTGCTTTACGGGCAAGACCTTGGAGGCGGCAGGGCGGATGTCTTGGACGGGACGCCGCTGTCGGCCTTCCCCGCGTTGCCCCGGCCGACGGGGCGGGTGGTGGACGTGGCTCGCCGGCTGTCGCCCGTGGACCCACCGAACATTTTCGCGATCGGGCTCAACTACCGGGCC
Organism: Phycisphaerales bacterium JB063; assembly: GCA_044439905.1. GTDB lineage: Bacteria > Planctomycetota > Phycisphaerae > Phycisphaerales > Phycisphaeraceae > JAHQVV01. The sequence goes on from JBITAC010000044.1 coordinate 280, forward strand.
CACGCGGCGGAGACAGGATCGGCCGAGCCCGACCGTCCGGTCGTGTTCATGAAGCCGACCAGCAGCGTGCAGCACCCCGGCGGGCCGATCGTCGTGCCGGCCTGCGAGTTCGACGGGCCGGAGACCGACCAGGAGGCGGAGCTTGCGGTGGTGATCGGCCGGGCCGCGCGGAACGTGAGCGAGCGGGATGCACTTGGCTATGTGCTGGGCTACACCTGTGCGAACGATGTCAGCGCGCGGTGGTGGCAGAAGCGGGGTAGCGGCGGGCAGTTCATCCGGGGCAAAGGGTTTGATACGTTCTGCCCGCTCGGGCCGGTGCTCGTGACGCCGGGCGATGGCGATGACGCGATCGCGGACCCGCAGGCGCTGCGCATCGTGGGGAAAGTGGATGGCCAGACGCTACAGGACGGCACCACGGCCGACATGATCTTCAGTGTGGCGCAGCTCATCGCGTACCTGAGTCAGGACACGACGCTGCTGCCGGGCACGGTGTTGCTAACGGGGACGCCGCCGGGCGTGGGCGTCGCGCGTGACCCGCAGGTGTGGCTGCGGCCGGGCGGGGAGGCGTGCGTTGAGATCGAGAAGATCGGCGCGCTTCGCAACCCGGTGGTGCAGGGGTAGGGGTGTGTCAGCACGAGGAGCCAGACACTTCGCGGGCTCAGCGTCGGCGTGAGTGGGGTTGTGTTACTGCAGTTCGCCGATGCTGACTTCGCCGGTGGCGGCGTCGAGGGTGAGTGTGAGGGTGATGCCGCCGGACTCGAGGGTGATGGTGGCGTCGGTGGTCTGGTCGAGTTGGCCGTAGATCCCGAAGCCGAGCTGGTCGTCGCCGCCGACGCTGACGGATTGGATGGTGACGCCTTTGAGTTGTGCGGTTTCGGTGATGCCGAACTGCACGGTGTATTCGCCGCCGGAGGTGGGGTGGTCGAGTGGTGTGTTGGGGTCGGAGCTGGGCGCGAGGTGATAGGCCTCGGCGTCGGTGTCGAAGACGATGACGCGTGTGTCTTCGCCGTGCGCGATGGACTCGGCGCGGCAGGCGTCGAGGTCGGCGGCGAGGAGCGAGGCGGCGCTGCGCAGCTTGGTCGTGTGGTTGGGGCTGAGCATCGGCGCGGCGAGCGCGCCGATGATGGCGAGGATCGTGACGGTGATCATGATCTCGACCATCGAGAACCCGCGTCGGGCTGGGGCTTGCCTTGTCATACAGGTTTTATCGAAGCGCTTGCGGGTCCGCTTAAGTTGGCAAAAGCATTGCATCTATAGAAGCGGTTGGGGCGGGCTTAACCCGGCGGGGGATGTCGTCGATGAGCGAGGTATGGGAAGGTCCACCCCGCGAGCGCGGTACTTTCGTCGTCTGGCCGGCTTCACGCTGCTGGAGGTCCTGGTGGCGTCGTCGATCCTCGCGTTCGCGACGCTGGGGCTGGTGCAGGCGGTTTCGGCGGGTCAGTCGCAGACGTACGACGCGCTGCGTCGGGCGCGGGCGACGGCGCTGGCCGATGCGCTGCTCGAAGAGGTGCTGGCCAAGCCCTACGCCGACCCGGAAAGCGAGACGGCGCTCGGCCCCGACAGTGGGGAATCGGGTCGTGACGATTTTGACAACCTTGACGACTACCACGGATTCGCCGAGACGGCGGGCACACTGGCGGACCACTCGGGCGCGCTGTACGCCGAACGGTTCCAGCGGTTTGAGCGCAGCGTCACCATCTCGCCGGAGACCGTCTCGATCGCGGAGCTGGGCGGTGGCCGATCGGGTATGCGCGTGACGGTGACGGTGACCGAGTCGGTCGACGGGGCGACGGGGCGGTCGTGGACGGTGACGCGGTTTGTGCCGGAGACGCCTTGATGTTGCGTGCGAAACGAAGGCCGGCCCGTCGGGCAACGGGGCTGACGCTGATCGAGCTGATGCTCGCGCTGGCGGGGATCTCGCTCATCGGCTCGGCGATCGCGTCGATGCTTGTGGCGGTGTCCTACGGCACGCAGGCGGACAAAGACCTGCGCGGCCTGATCACGAAGCAGATGGCGCTGCGAAGTCGGCTGAGCGCGGCGCTGCGTGAGTCGACGATGGTGCTCGAACACGGCGCGGGCTATGTCTATCTCTGGGAGCACGACGCGGATGGCAGCGGCACGCCGAACCTGAGCGAGATCACACTGGTCGAGTTTGATGCCGACACGCAGACGCTCGAGGTCTACCGGGCCCCGGCCGCGCCCTCGAGCGACCTTGAATACGACCTCTCGGCCAGCTTCACAACGCAGACGGCTTCGGTCAGGGCGACCGCCGACTTCCCCGCGACGCGGTGGGCGTCGGGTGTCGAGGCGTTTGAGACCACGCTCGACCACGACGAGGCACAGTCCGCACGGCTGGTGGGCTACCGCTTCACCCTGCTCGCGGGCGAGGAAAGCGACGAAGTCGTCGGCGCTGCGGCGCTGCGCAACGGGGGGGGCGAGTGATGTTCGATGTTCGATGTGCGAAGTTCGCCGGGGACGTATTGTGTCGGCTACCGAGGGGCGGTACGCGTCGCGCGTCGGGGATGGCGATGCTGCTGGTGGTGATCGCGTTGGCGGTCGCTTCGATCCTGGCGTTATCGTTTCTCCGCGCCGGCGGGCCGACGATGGCGGTCGCGAGCAACATCGACAAGCAGGCCAAGGCCCGCGCGGTGGCCGAGGCCGGGCTCGAGTTGGCGATCCAGTACGTCAACGAAGACGACGCTTGGCGGTCGGACAAACCCAGCGGGCTCTGGCTCGCGGACCAGCCGCTCAACGGCGGAACCTTCTCGGTGTATGGCACGGACGATGATGGCGACCTCGCCGACGACGCGGGCGACGACGTGACGCTGTCCGTCGTCGCGGCGGTGGACGGTGTGACGCACCGGGTCTGGGCACGTGTGACCCCGGCGACGGGCGCGACGACGAACCTGCTTCTGGTCGTCGGCGACGGCGGTGCGCCCTCCGATGCGGACCTCGAAAAGCGCGACCTCTTTGAGTCTTGGGGTTATGCCGTCACGATGCTGGATGACAGCGCGAGTCAGTCGGAGTACGACGCGGCGCTGGCCGGGCATGACGTGGTGTATATCTCCGAGGAGGTCAACTCGGGCAGCGTCGGCACCAAGCTGGACACGACGGTGCTGGGCGTGGTCAACGAAGAGCCCTACCTGCACGACGACTTCCGTGTCTCGGAGGGCGGTGCGACGCAGGATACCGACGCCACCTCGATCGACATCGCTGATAACAGCCACTACATCACGAGCATCTTTACGCTTGGCACGCTTGAGGTCTACCTCGCCACGGACCGCGTTCGGAGCAATAGCTACGCACAGCCCGCGGGCACCGAGGTGCTCGCGGATGCGCCCGGCGGGTCGACGCAGCCGACGCTGATGGCGGCCGAGGTCGGCGCGGCGTTGACGGCCGGCACAGCGCCGGGGCGTCGGGTGATGTTCCCGGCGGGCGACGACTTCCGTGTGACGAACCTGACCGAAGACGGGCAGTTGCTGCTTCGCCGATCGATCGAGTGGGCCGTCGCGGGGGCGCCGCCTTCGGGCGATGAGCCGGTGCTGCTGGCGCACTACACGTTTGATCAGGTGATGATCGACCCGAGCATCATCGCGCACTGGCAGCTCGAGGAGACCGACCAGTCGGGTGGGGGCCTGGCCGTGGGCGGGCTCGTGAGTCTCGCGGACCAGGCGGTGGTCGATGGGTACGACGCACGGCTGGGCGTCTACGGCGGGTCGAACATCGGCGACCACGCGGCGGTCGCGACCAACAGCAACGCCGCAGACCGTATCACCCTGGCCGGCATGTCTGTGATTCGTGGGGACGCGTACGTCGGGACTGGTGCCGACCTGAACAGTGCATACGCCGTCGCGAGTACCGCACAGATCACCGGGCAGCGCAACAAACTGACTTCGACCGCTGCGCTGCCGGGGATGTCGCCGCCGCTCGGTTCGGAATCCAGCTTGGGCGACATAGCCGTCTCCACGGGGACCTATACCGTCAACGATGACGGGCGCGTCAACAACCTGACGCTCAACGGCAATGGCGTCTTCCACGTTTCGGGCGATGTGACGTTCCGGGTCGATGGTTCGCTGACCATCGCCGACACCGCGACTATTCAAGTCGCCTCCGGCTCGTCCCTGACGCTCTGGGTGGGTGGGAACCTTTCAATGGAGGGCGACGCGATACTCAACACGAGTACCAGCGCGACGGAGCGTGTCACGGTCTACCTCTTTGGCAGTTCCTCAGACCTGTCGATGACCGACGACGCGCAGGCGGTCGGCACGTTCTACATGCGGGATGACCTGCTGCTGAGCCAGCGGGCGGCGCTCTTTGGCAGTGTGCAGGTGGGCGGCGATGCGGTACTCACGGGTGACAGTCAGGTGCATCTCGACAAGTCGCTGCCCGCACTGATCGATGAGGAAACCCCCGTGCGTGATATCGAGCGGGCGAATCATGGCGGCTTCCGCGGCGACCCGGCCGGCGGTCAGCCCGGCGCGACACCGCTCGCGGGCTCGGGCTTTTCGATGTACTTCGACGGCAGCGGCGACTATATCGAGATGCCGCACATCTCCGCGTACGAGCTCGACGGCGGGACGTTCTCGTGCTGGTTCAAGGCCGACACCACCTCGGGCCGGCAGGGCCTGTTCTCCAAGGACTCGACCGACTACGACACGGGCGGGCACTTCTCGGTGTTCATCGAAAACGGCAAGGTCCGCGTGCGCATGCAGAGCACGACGGCGAGCTACTGGGTCGAGTCGGGCACGGTGTCGACCCATACCTGGTACCACATCATGTTCGCCTGGGGCGCGGAGGGCATGGTGCTCTATCTCGACGGCGTCGCGGTCGATACCAATAGCTACACCGGCGGACTCAGCTCGACCTCCGGGGGCACGGGCAACTTCGAGCCGATCGTTTTGGGCGGCAACGCATGGCAGAGCAACAACCTGGTCGCGACGCCGGTGAAGGACTACTTCCACGGCTTTATCGACGACCTGCGGATCTATGACGAACGCCTCAGCGCACAGCAGGCCATCGACCTCTTCAATGGGATCGAGCCCGCCGGGCAGCTCTCGCCCTCGCTGGTCGAAGACACCAGCGGTTTTGGCGACCCACTCAACCTCGCGGTCGAAGACCCCGAGGACGTCACCTGGTCTGACGGGGCGCTGACGTTCGATGCGGCGACGGTCGCGCAGTCGCTGGGCGACGCGTCGAAGCTGCGCGACGCGATCCTCGCGACCGGCGAGTTCACCGTCGTCGCACGCGTCCAACGCGCCGCGCCCGGCGGGGCGGCGGGCCCGGCACGCATCGTCTCCATGTCAAGCTCGACGGGCAGCCGCAACTTCACCGTCGGGCAGGAAGGCGCGGCCGTCGAAGCACGCGTCCGCACGAGCACGACCGGGTCCAACGGCGTCCTCTCCCCCGACTACACCACCGGCGCGGTACTCAACGACGACGGCTCCGTGCATATCGCGGTGACCTACGACGGCGAAACCCTGCGCACCTACATCGACGGCACCCTCGCGGCGAGCCAGGCGTTGGCGGGTGTGATGTCGTCGTGGGACGCGACGATGCCGCTGCTGATCGGGAACGAACTGGGCGGGGCCCGGCCCTGGCTGGGCACGATCGACGAGCTCTCGATCTACGACCGCGCGATCACGATGGGCCAGGCCGGATCGCTCGCGACGGGCGGTGGGCTGGGCGTCACTGATGCGGTGGTGACTTGGGACGAAGCCGAGTAGCGTTCGTCGGCTTGCAACGGTTGTCGTGACATCTAACCAAGCCCGCTACACTTGCGGGATGGCTGAGGGTCTTGATGTCGTGGTCGCGGGCTCGTGTGTGATGGACCTGATCTGTCGCCCGGTTGTGCTGGATCGGCCGATCGGCGGCGGGGCGCTGCACGCGATCGAGCCCCCGCTCGCGGTGCCCGGCGGGATCACGAGTAACGCCGGCATCGCGATGAGCCGACTCGGGCTCAGCGTCGGCGTTGCGTCCTACGTCGGCGACGACGCCTGGGGCAAGCTCCTACGCAACACACTGCGCGACGAAGCGGTCGACACCGCTCAACTACGCACGCATCCCGAGGCGCCGACAAGCACGACCGTAGTCCTTGTCGATCCGGTCGGCGAGCGCAGCTTCCTTCATGCACAAGGCGCGCCCAAGCAGATCGATGCGTCGTTCTTCCTCGCCGACCCCGATGCGTGGCGCGGAGTCGGCTGGCTGCTGATGGGCTACTTCCCGCTGATGCCCAGGCTGCTCGACGACCTGCCCGGGGTGATGCGCACGCTTAAACAGCTCGGCTGCAAGACGGCGCTCGACAGCGCGGGCGGGCGCGAACACGGCGGCTCGCTTGATGCACTCGCGCCTGTGCTGCCGCACCTTGACCTGTACATCCCGTCGCTTGGCGAAGCGCAGTCGCAGACCGGCCAGGCCGAGCCGGGCCGCATGATCGAGCGCTACCGCGCGGCGGGCGGTGCTGGCATCCTCGGCATCAAGCTTGGCGCGGAGGGTGTGTTGCTCAGCCCGCGGCCGGGTGCGTTGGTCCACTCGCCCAGTACGGGTCCGCCGGGTGCGGTGGTGGATACGACCGGCGCGGGGGATTGTTTCCTCGCGGGGATGATTGCCGGCCTGTCGCAAGGCCTGGATGCCCGGGCCGCGGGGGAGCTGGGCTGCGTCGTCGCGGCGCAGAGCGTGACCGCGCTGGGGGGCTGGTCGGGCGTGAAACGCCGCGCGTAAAAAAGCCCGGCCGAGGTGTCGGCCGGGCTTGCATGTGTTTGGTTTGGGCGTGGGTTAGTCCAGGTCGGACGGGTCGTAGACCCACTGGTTCGCGGTGCGGTCGTAGTCGCACAGCTCGCCGTCCTTGAACCACAGCTTGAGTTCGCGCTCGGCGGAGGCCTCGCTGTCGCTGCCGTGGATCAGGTTGTTGCCGCCGGACATGCCGAAGTCGCCGCGGATCGTGCCCGCGTCGGCCTTCTGGCCGTTGGTCGCGCCGATGAGGTTGCGGCACACGGCGATCGCATTGACCCCCTTCACCGCGAGCACCAGCACGGGCGAGCTGGTCACAAAGCCAAGCAGCCCCTGGAAGAACGGCCGCTCCTTGTGCTCGGCGTAGTGCTCCTCGGCCAAGGCCTGGGGCACCATCATCATCTTCATGCCGACGATCGTCAGCCCCTTGCGCTCGAGCCGAGCGAGTACCTCGCCCATGAGCCCGCGCTGCACCGCGTCCGGTTTCAAAAACAAAAGTGTGGTCTGCATGGTCGCCTCATTTCGGTTGGATGAACGAGTCAAAATCGGGGCGGGGAGTATACCCGCAACCCCCTGCCGCCGTCCCGTTTGGGGTGGTCCCGCGTGCCGGTTTGTGCCCGCCCTGAAGCAGGGCGGAGCACCGCCGGCCCGGGTCGCGGTGCGGGTGGAGGCGTGTTTGTGGCCGGCGAGGCCGGTTTTCTTGAAAATTTGTCGCCAAAACCGCCCAGATTGCCCTGCTTGGTATCCTATTGTTCCATTCAGGCAGACCAGGCCTGCCCCGGATCCCGCGTTTCACTCCGCTCGCTGACGCAACACGCCATGCCCCAGCCCGATGCCGACAACCCGACCCTGACCCTGCCGATGCGCGTCCGTGTGGCGCGCGTCGCGTTCACGGCGGGTGGGGTGGTCTTCGCGGGCCTGCTGGGCTGGACCACGTGGCAGTCGTTCGAGCGTGCGTCTGATCCGCCCGCCCTGGCGGCGCTGGAGTCGAGTGACAGCCCGGCCACCGCGCCACGCCCCGGGATCGCGTGGTCCGTGATGCAGCGCGAGGATGGCGAGCCGACCACGCCCGCGCCGGCCGATTCGGAAGCGGATGCCCTTGGCCCTGGCCATGCCGAGCCGGCCTCGCCACCCGCCGCGCAGCCCGAGTCTGCCCAGGCCGGGGGCGACCCCGTCGGGGATGAGGATGTAGCCGAGCTACCGAGCGAACACCACGATGCCGGCGCGGCAGCCGTGGTGGGCGATGGCACGGCTGGCCCCGCCGACCCGCTCGGCGTCAGTGCGCTGCACCCGAGCCAGACCCGCGACGAGGCGATCATCGTCGATGGCCAACCCTGGACCGGGCCCACGTTCGACGGCCGACCCATCCGCCCGGCCCGGACCGTCACCATGACCACCACCGCCTACAGCCCCGACGAGCAGTCGTGCGGCATCTGGGCCGACGGCATCACCGCCTCGGGCATGAGCGTCTGGACCAACGGCATGAAGCTCGTCGCCGCCGACCCCAGCATCCCCTTTGGCACCATCCTCACCGTGCCCGGCTACAACGACGGCCACCCCGTCCCCGTCCTCGACCGCGGCGGCGCGATCAAAGGCAACCGCCTCGACCTCCTCTACCCCACGCACGAGATCGCGATGCAGTGGGGCGTGCAGGAGCTCGAAGTCGTCGTGTGGGAGTACGCCGACGAGTAGGGCGGGTGTTGGCGAGTCGTTTTTCTAACGCCAAGACGCCAAGGTTGAGCCAAGAGCGCCAAAGAAAAAAACAGCCGTAGGGTGGGTGGATCGAGTCCGCGAGCGATACCCACCGCGCGTTTTCAAGAAGGCAGTGATCGACCGTGGTGGCCGGGGTCGAGTCCGCGAGCCCCCGGAACGGGACGCTGATCCGAAAGCCGCGACGAAATGCAAACACAAGTGTGTGGAATGCGCGTTCCGGGGGGCACTCGCGGGCTCGCTCCACCCCGGCCGCCCGCCGTCCTACGTGCTGTCCCATACCGGCTTAGGATTGCCCTGTTTACCTATTGCCCCCGTTTTTGTAGTGGAAACTCTGATTTTTCTGAAACTTAGCCACCGGGATGTTGCGCTTCCCCGGAAACGGTTGTATGATTTACATGGTTCGTTCCGTCGTGTGGCGGAGCCAACCGCTACAGGAGATTAGAAATGAAAAGTTTGATGACAGGTGTTGCTGCGGCCGTTCTGGTCGCGGGTTCTGCCTCGGCCGGGGTCGCTGACTACACGGTCGGCTTTGATGGTGTGAGCAACAACAACGCCGCGAACACCGCCGCGGGCGAGTCGCAGTTCCGGCTGGTGGTCTCCGCCTCGGGCGCGGATGTGCTCTTCACGTTCTACAACGACGGCCCCGCCGACTCGGTGATGTCCGAGCTCTACTGGGACGATGACGCGGGCCTGCTCGACAGCATGCTCTCCATCGACGACAGCGACGCGGGCGTCAGCTATGAGTCCGTGGGCTCGAGCGTCAACCCCGCCAACATGCCGGCAGGCAACACGATCGCGTTCACCGCCGACTTCGCCACCGAGCCCAACAACCCTCAGCCCCATAACGGTGTCGGCGTGGGCGAGTCGGTGGGGGTCCTGTTCAGCCACTCCGGCGCGTTCCAAGACATCGTCAACGCCATCGAGTCCGGCGAACTCCGCATCGGCCTCCACGCCCAGTCGTTCGCCAACGGCGGCAGCGAGTCCTTCGTCACCTCCACCGGCGTCCCGTCCCCCAGCGCCGCCGCCCTCGGCCTGCTGATGATCGCCGGCCTGGGCAACCGCCGCCGACGCCAGCACTAAGCCAAGTCGCCCACCAACCAACCCCCTGAAAGCGCCCGAGCCATCGGGCGTTTTTCTATTGGCATAAAAGATCGCGGCAACAAGGAAGATCCAGAAGCGCCAGGCAGGACATGACGTTTTCGTAGGGTGGGTGGAGCGAGTCCGCGAGCGATACCCACCGCGACTAACCAACACGGTCAATCAAGGTCAAGCCCAGTTTCCTGTGCAACCCCCTCCCAATCCGGCATCCGCCAGCCCTCCTCAAGGTAACGATGGATTGAAGAGTGAGGCCAGTCGGTCGCATGTTTCACGTGGCCGTGCTTGACCGGGTTGTAGTGGATGTAGTTCACATGCTGCTCCAGATCGTCCTCGTCTCGGATCAGGTGTTCCCAGAAGCGGCGCTGCCAAATGCCGCGCTCGCCTTTCGAGTCACGGCTTGAAGACACGTGTTCGCCTTTTGGAATCGACCGGCTAAACGCGGCCTTGAGTTGTTGGATGATGGTCGAGAAGTTTTGCCTGCTCGGCGGGAGTGACATGATGCAGTGCAGATGGTCGGGGAGGATGACGATGGCGGGGAGATCGAAGATGTGCCGGGCGCGGACGTGGTC
>JBITAC010000045.1:0-5709 GCA_044439905.1 Phycisphaerales bacterium JB063
CCCGCGCGGGCGGTCCGCCGTCGCCCGCCGCGGCGGGGTGGCGTTCGAGGGTCTGCGCCGCCTCGTCCAGGAGCTGGCCCGCGGGTCGGCAAAGCCCGGGCGGCGCACCGCGGTCCATGAGCACCTGCCCGATCCAGGCCCGCACGCCCATACGCCCGGCCGTCTCCAGCGCAGCGCGTGTGCCCTCGCCATGCACCGTGGCGTACGCCGCGAAGCCCGTGGTGCCGCAGCGCAGCATCCGCCGGACGGCGCGTTGGGTGTCTTGTCGTGCGACGTCCGGGTCTTCCCAGCGCAGCTCGGCGGGGAACGTCACGCGCTCCAGCCAGTCCAGCAGCGCCAGCCCGTGATTCCCGATGATGCCGAACTGCGGCAGGTGGACGTGCGCATCGATGAAGCCCGGGCAGATGACAAACCCCTCGCCGCCCAGGTCCGCATCGCTGGGGATATCGCCCTCGACGACCTGCGCGACCGAGCCGTTCTCGACGCAGACCCAGCCCGGCGCGAGTCGGACGCGCTGGCCTTGGTCGGGCAGCATCAGTTGGCCGGCGATCTTCATGCGGTCAGTCTATCGCAGGCGGTGTTGACCCGGTGAGGATGTTCGATGTGTGATGTGGGTTGTGTGGTTTGGTGGAAATCTTCGACATCTGCGCAATGGGTGGATACTCCCCGGCTCGCTCGTCTGCATCCGTGTGAATCCGTGCCCATCTGTGGCTAAACTGCGTGGCTACTTGACGAACGACCGCGCCTATGTGAGCCCGCCATGCCCAATGAAAAACCTCTCGTCGCCGTCATCATGGGATCGAAGTCCGATTGGCCGACGATGCAGCACGCGAGTGTGATGCTGGAGCGTTTTGGTGTGGCGCATGAGAGCAGGGTGGTCAGTGCGCACCGGACACCGGGGTTGATGAACACGTTTGCGGCGGACGCGGAGACGTCGGGGTTTGAGGTGGTGATTGCCGGCGCGGGGGGCGCGGCGCACCTGCCGGGGATGGTCGCGGCGCAGACGACGCTGCCGGTGCTGGGGGTGCCGATCCAGAGCCGGGCGTTGAGCGGTCTTGATTCGCTGCTGTCGATCGTACAGATGCCGGGTGGCGTGCCGGTGGGGACGTTGGCGATCGGTGAGAGCGGCGCAAAGAACGCGGCACTCCTGGCGGTGTCGATCCTCGCGAACAACGGCCGACCGGCGCTGCGCGCCGCGCTTCACGCTTTTCGAAAAGAGCAGGCCGACGCCGCGCTGGCGGGCGGGCTGGAATAGCCGTCGGCCAGGCCCGCTCGTTGTGTCGTGATGCAGCCGTCACGCGCTCTGCTTCGGCGTCACTCGCGGATCGAATCGAGCAAGGCGGTGAGTTCCGCGACGACCTCGGGGTGCTCGGCCCAGACGTTGTGCTGCTCGGCCGGGTCGGTGGCGAGGTTGTAAAGCTGACCGCCGACGTCGCCGGGGACATCGCCTTCGCCGGGCACGCGGTTGCGGGGCTGGGTGAAGCCGCCCGAGCCGAGCTGGTTGACGATGAGCTTCCAGTCGCCGCGTCGGATGGCGAACGTGCCGTTGAGTGAGTGGTGGACGATGGATTGACGCAGGCCTTGCGCTTCGTTTTCACCGAGAAGTGCGGGCAGGAAGCTGACGCTGTCCTCGCCTTCGTCGTCGGCTCGTCCGTGTTGCAACACGTCCGCGAGCGTCGCGATGATGTCGGTCGTGCAGACGAGCTGGTCGCTCACCGTCCCGCCCTCGACCCGCGCCGGCCAACGCACGATGAACGGCACGCGGTGGCCGGCCTCGTAGATGTCGGCCTTCTGCCCGCGCCAGCCGTTGTTCGCGTCGTGCCCGAACTCGGCGATCTGCGCGTCGGGCCAGTGCGAGCCGTTGTCACTGGTGAGGATCACGATCGTGTTCTCGCTCAAGCCGTTGCGGTCGAGCGCGGCGAGGATACGGCCGACGGACCAGTCGGTCTGCGCGACGAAGTCGCCGTACCACCCGACCTCGGTGTCGCCCTGGAACTCGGGCGTGGGCATCCAAGGCGTGTGCGGCGCGGGGAGGGGGAAGTAGAGGAAGAAGGGGTTGCCTCCACCCTCGCGCTGTGACCATGCGCCAAGCTCAATGTAACTGACGGCCATTTCGGTGCAGGCCGGCACGACGTCATAGAAGTCAAAGCCCGGCGCGATGGGCCCGGCTCGCCAGAACCCGCCGCCGCCGTCCCATCTTCGTCGGCTGCCTTCGGTACGTTCGGTCGGCGCTTGCACTGCGATGTCGTTTTGCAGCCACAGATAAGGTGCCATATCTAGCGATGCGGGGATGAGGTAGCAGTGATCAAATCCCAAGCTTCGTGTACCGCGCTGCACAGGTGCGTTGTAGTTCACCGCCTGGGCCGGGTGGTGGTTTGCGTTGATCTCCGTACCGTCTGTTGATTCCCAGTCCCATCCCAGGTGCCATTTTCCGATCGCGGCAGATTGATAGCCGTGCTCGCCCAGCATCGACGCGATCGTTGTGCGGTCTTCCTCGATCAGCGCCCGCGCCCAGCCGTTCCACAGCACGCCGCTCTTCAGCCGAGAACGCCAGCAGTACCGCCCGGTGAGGACGCCGTAGCGCGTGGGGGTACAGACGGACGAGTTCGTATGCGCGTCGGTGAACATCATGCCCTCGGCCGCAAGCCGGTCGATGTTTGGCGTCGCGATCTTCGAGTCGGGGTTGTAGCAGCCCGGGTCGCCCTGCCCCAGGTCGTCGCAGAGGATGACGACGATGTTGGGGCGCTGCGCATCACCCTGCGCAGACGCGGGGAACACGCAGCAGGCGGTGAGCAGCACGGCGATAACGGCTCGGGTGTATAGCATCGTCATTCCTCGTGGGTGGTTCAACGTCTTAGTGGCCGTGGAGGGATATCTGCGCCGCCGGCTTTACTCATGCTCCGCGCGCCCGCCGCGCATCGCGCCCGCGCCGCGCCAGGGCAGCACGCCCACCACGTCGGCCCACGCCTGCCACTGCGCCGACATCGCCTCGACCCGCTCGGGCTGATCGCCCGCGAGGTCGTGCTGCTCCGTGCGGTCGGCCCAGAGGTCGTATAGCTCCCAGCGCGTGTCGGCTCCTGCATGTCGACGCACGAGCTTCAGCCGACCGACGCGGATCGCGGCGTTGCCCTCGTGCTCCCAGTACATCGCGCGCTGCATCAGCGGCGCATCCATGGCCCACGCGTGAATCAGCGAGACCCCCGCTGTCGGCGGCCGGCCGGCGGGGTCGGCCCGCGCGGCGTCGAGCAGCGTCGGCATGACGTCGGGCAGGTAGCCCGCCTGATCGCGGAACCCGCCACGCAGGCGCGGCGCGATCCCCGCGGGCCAGTGCACGATCGCGGGCGTCGCGATGCCGCCCTCGTGGGTGTCGTGTTTGTACAGGCGGTAGGGCGTGTTGCTCGCGTTGGCCCACATCTGCCCGTAGGTCAGGAAGTAGCCGCGTCGCGTCTCGAGTTCGTCCGCCGGGCCGCCGCCCAGGTGCCCGCCCTCGGCGCACCCGCCGTTGTCGTTGAGGAAGAGGATCAGGGTGTTGTCGAGCTCGCCCATCGCTTCGAGCTGCTCAACGACGCGGCCGATGTTCTGGTCCATGCGGTCGACCATCGCGGCGTAGATCGCCATGCGCAGGGCCATCTCCGCCTGTTTCGCGGGGTCGAGCGTGTCCCACGCCGGGCCGTCGCGCTCGCTCATGGGCCAGTCGTCATCGATCACCCCCATCGCCCGCATGCGTTCGAAGCGCTCTTCGCGCAGCGCATCCCAACCCTCGACATACCGTTCACGGTACCGGTCGATGTCCGGCTTCAGCGCCTGGATCGGCCAGTGCGGCGCGGTGTAGGCGAGGTAGAGGAAGAACGGCCGCCCGTCGTCGGCCTCGCGCGCTTCCTGGATGAAGCTCAGGGCGTAGTCGGTGATGGCGTCGGTGAGGTAAAAGTCTTCGCCCGTCTCGACGCGTTCGTTGCCCAGGGTGACACCGCGCTGCCCGAAAGGCTCGAAGAAGTTGGTCGCGCCGGCGAGGATGCCGTAGAACCGGTCGAACCCGCGCTGGAGGGGGTACTGCGATTCGTCTTCCATACCCAGGTGCCACTTGCCGGCCATGAGTGTGGTGTAGCCCGCGTCGCGTAGCGCCTCGGGGAGTGTGGTGAGGTCGGCGTCGAGGTGGCCCTGGTAGGCCGGGGTGCCGAAGTCGCCGTCGTGGTTGCCCGGGCCGTTGGTCATGTGCCCGATGCCGGCCTGGTGGGGGTGGAGGCCGGTGATGAGCGACGCGCGGGTGGGGCAGCATCGGCCGGTGTTGTAGAAGTGGCGCAGGCGGATGCCGTTGGCGGCGAGGGCGTCGAGGTGGGGCGTCTGGATCTCGCCGCCGAAGCAGCCCAGGTCGGAGTAGCCCATGTCGTCGGAGAGGATGACGATGATGTTGGGCCGGCGCGTCGGGGGCTGGGCCCAGGCGGGCAGGGCAGACGCGCAGGCGAGCAGCAGGACGGCGAGGGGATTGAGGCGCATGACATGTCTCCGGTGGATCGACGCGGTCGTGCCCACCATCTTACGCGGCCCGCGCCGCGCGGCCCTTGCGCCTTGCGATGCGCGTTAGTGCTCCGCTTCCCCACGGGTGCGGATCAGCCGGAGCTGCTGCTGGAGCTCTTCGAGCTGCTTCTCGATCAGCGCGATCTCGTCGGAGACGCTCAGGTGCCCGGTCTTTTCCATGCTCCGCTCGCGGGCGTCGGCGGCCTGTTCGTCCTGGGCCTCTTCCATCGAGTTGATGATCACCCCGATAAAGAGGTTGAGCATGATCATCGTGCCCAGCAGGACGAAGCTGACAAAGTACGCGGCGCCCAGGACAGGGCTTGCCCGGCTATGGAACTGGCCGGCGAACGTGGCGCGGTCGCCTTCGTTAAACGGGTAGCGGTCGCTGCCCCACATCTGGATGTACATGACGTCGGTCCAGTCCTCGAGCGTAACGACGCGGAAGAGCGAGAGCATGGATTTTTGCAGGTTGCCAAAGTGCACCGGGTCGTTGCCGCCCCAGAGGAAGACGCCCATGACGGCGTAGACGTAGAACATCAGCCCGAGGAGGATGCTGACGTAGACCATGGAGGGCAGCGCCTTGATGAGCGAGCCGACGATGAGCTGCAGCCGGGGGATGGCGGTGATGAGCCGTAGGGCGCGCATGATGCGTGCGAGCCGAAGCACGGCGGCGTACTGCGAGTCCACGGGCAGGAAGCAGACCGCGACGATGACAAAGTCGAAGATGTTCCAGGGGTCGAGGAAGTAGCGGTAGAAGCGTCGGCCGTGCTGCGCCATCTTGAGGACGGCCTCGAGGGTGAAGAGCCAGAGCACGACCTTGTCGAGGGTGTGCAGCAGGTGGCCGTGCCGATCCATGATGGCGGGGTAGGTCTCGATGCCGACGAGGACGGCGGCGATGACAATCAGGGCCAGGATGGTGTTCTGGAACCACGGTCCGGCGATCAGGCGTCCCAGCGGGTTGTCGGGGTGGTCGGGGTGGGTCAAGGGTCGGTAGCCGGGTGTACGGGGCGGGGTGTTGGGGCGGTATTCTACAGCCGCACGGGTTAGGCCCCGCGCCGTGATGCGTTAGAATGCTCGGCTCAACCTCTGGAGACCCCCCGATATGGCCGGCCACAGCAAATGGGCAAACATCAAGCACCGCAAGGGGCGACAGGACGCTAAGCGCTCCAAAGTCTGGAGCAAGTGTTCCCGCGC
>JBITAC010000046.1:0-33852 GCA_044439905.1 Phycisphaerales bacterium JB063
AGAACGGTCTCGGCGAAATGGATTTTCTATCTAGTTAGGTTCGCTTCCGTCCAAGACAACCGTCCTGCCCTTCTGCTTGGGTTTGTTTCCCCTGGATTTTCTGGCCTGACGGACCATAGTGAGTTTCCCAAAGTGGGACTAGATTCCGTCACTGTGACGGCATCTGAGCCCGACGTCAAATAGGCTACCCCCAATACGGTCGCGTTTTTCTCGCGGCGTTTGCTCTAATATCCATTAGAGTAAGCTTTTTGGGGTCAAAATCGCGACTCAAGCTACCGCCTTTTGTTGATCTGCTGGTCTGCGAACCGCACCAGTGGACACCATCTCAAAATCTCAGCCGCCCTGCTCCGCATCAAAGTCCATGAGGTGGAAAATCCACCTGGTTCCATTTCATCGGCGTGCCAACGCTGCTTCTCTGCCAGCTCATAGGCCATGTGTGCATGGCCTCCCAACGTCGCGGGTCCAACCTTTGGCTTGGGCGAGGCGGAATGGATCTACGCGGTGATGCCAGGCAACGCTATGCAACTCGCAAGGAAGCGTGGTCTTCGGGCAAACCAGCTAGGAAATCTTTTCGATTTTGCTTTGCGGTCAGGTTAGCGATGTGTTTGCCTAACCGGCGTCGTTCCCCATCCCCATTGCGATGAAGCCGAAGCCTGGACACAGCAGCGTCTTCGTCGGCATGGGTGATGAACTCTAGCTGCCCTTCCCGCAGCAGCCAGGCGAATAACTTGAGTGCGTTGTTGCCTTGGGCCTTTGCACGCTCGGCCACGGACATCAACGAGTTGAAGACCTATTTCGATACGGTGATTGATTGGGTGTCGGGGGTGTTTTCAGATGTGGAGAAGGAGATGCAAGGCCTGGAGTGGGGCCGACTGTATGAGACGTACCGCAAGATGGCGTACGACCCGGCCAAGGTTTCGGAGAAGGTGAACGAGCTCTACGCCGACCCGTACGTGAAGAAGCGAGCGGGGGTGTTTGAGTACGTCCTCGGGGGCGAGCAGGACACGAAGCTGCTGGGTGTACGGCTTTTTGATGAAGCGACGAAGAAGTCTGTTTATAAGAAGCAGACTAAAGCGGCCGAGAAAACGGGCACATCTAATTGCCCGCATTGCGCTATGGGGCATGAGGCGAATCAAGGGAAAATCTGGGCCTACAAGGATATGGACGCTGACCACGTCTCACCTTGGAGCAAGGGGGGCGAGAGCAACCCGAAGAACTGCGAGATGCTCTGCAAGACGCACAACCGGGCGAAGGGGAATCGCTAGCCGTTTTGTACATAGCCACACGACCGGTTTTACCGCTGCAGCACTACCTCGAAGGCCGAGGCGCTGGCGGGCGAGGTTGGGGAAGTATGCAACAGGCACCCCCACGGGCGGGACGGGGGTTGCGGGCGGAGGGGCTGGCGAGGGTTGGGGTGTTCAGCGCCCTCTTGAAGACGTGGACGAAGCCGGGGGCGATGCGGGGAGCGTTTTAGGCGTCGTTGTGCATGTCGATGGGGACGCTGCCCTGGGTGGGGTTTTGTTGCGAGGGGGTGTGGCTTCGGAGGGACTTGGCGGCGTCGCTGCGTTCGAGGGAGAGGCGCTCGAAGTAGGCGTCGTCGACGTCGCCGGTGATGTAGCGGCCGTTGAAGACCGAGCAGTCGAAGTCGGTGAGGTCGGGGTTGCCGGCGGTGGAGCAGGCGATGAGGTCTTCGAGGTCCTGGTAGACGAGCCAGTCGGCGCCGATGATGCGGGCGACTTCTTCGTCCGTTCGGCCGTGGGCGACGAGCTCGTCGGCGGCGGGCATGTCGATGCCGTAGACGTTGGGGAAGCGGACGGCGGGGGCGGCGGAGCAGAAGTAGACCTTCTTGGCGCCGGACTCGCGGGCCATCTGGATGATCTGTTGGCAGGTGGTGCCGCGGACGATGGAGTCGTCGACGAGGCAGACGACCTTGTCCTTGAACTCGAGGTCGATGGGGTTGAGCTTCTGGCGGACGCTTTTACGTCGGACGGCCTGGCCGGGCATGATGAAGGTTCGGCCGATGTATCGGTTTTTGACAAAGCCCTCGCGGAAGGGTCGGTCGAGTGTCTCGGCCATGGCGCGGGCGGCGGTGAAGCCGCTGTCGGGGATGGGCATGACGACGTCGATATCGTGGTCGGGCCGGAGGCGTTTGACCTTCTCGGCGAGTTTTTCGCCCTGTCGGAGCCGTGCCTTGTAGACGTAGACGCCGTCGAGGACGGAGTCTGGGCGGGCGAGGTAGACGTGTTCGAAGATGCAGGGGGTGCATCGGGGTTCGGGGGCGCAGACCTTGGTGTGGAGCTGTCCCTGGGTGGTGATGTAGATGGCTTCGCCGGGCGCGACATCGCGCAGGACCTCGAAGCCCTGGGTGGCGAGGGCGACGGACTCGCTGGCGACCATGTACTCGGTGCCCCAGAGGTCGGTGTTGCGTTGTCCGAGGACGAGTGGGCGGATGCCGTAGGGGTCTCGGAAGGCGACGACGCCGTAGCCGGAGATCATGGAGACGACGGCGAAGGCGCCACGGCATCGGCCGTACATGCGTCGGACGGCTTCGAAGATGTCTTCGGGCTGTGGGCGGAGCTTGCCGACCTCGGCGAGTTCGTGTGCGAAGACGTTGAGGAGGACTTCGCTGTCGGAGGTGGTGTTGATGTGTCGGAGGTCGGAGCGGAAGAGTTCTTCGTGGAGCTGCTGGGCGTTGGTGAGGTTGCCGTTGTGCGCGAGGGCGATGCCGTAGGGCGAGTTGACGAAGAAGGGTTGTGCCTCGGCGGTGGAGGCGCAGCCGGCGGTTGGGTAGCGGACGTGTCCGACGCCCATGTTGCCGGCGAGGCGTTCCATGTGCTCCTGGTCGAAGACGTCACGGACGAGTCCGTTGGACTTTCGGAGGTGGAAGCGTCCGCGGTCGCAGGTCATGATGCCTGCGGCGTCCTGCCCGCGGTGTTGGAGGACGAGCAGCGCGTCGTAGATGCGTTGGTTGACGCGTTCCTGGGCGACCATGCCGACGATACCGCACATAAAGGGACTCTCCGTTTGGCCGAGGCGTTGTGTCGTGGCCGGTCGCGGGGCTTGGGGTGTTGGGGGTCGGGTGTGCTGGGGGGACGGAGTTAGTTTAGCGTGAGAATCGTGTCGGGGTCGGGGGTGTTTTGTGTTTTGTGGGTGGTATGATTCGGCGGTGCAGTCGCAAGCGAAGGAAGCGGACAACACGGGCGTGGGGCTGGGTTCGGCGGGTGTCGAGGCGTTTCGTCGTGGCCTGTTGGCGTGGTATGTGGCGCACCACCGGGAGATGCCCTGGCGGCCCCCGCCGGGCGAGGGCAACGCGGGGCTGGTGGACCCGTACTACTCGCTGGTGAGCGAGGCGATGCTGCAGCAGACGCAGGTGTCGACGGTGCTGGCATACTTTGATCGCTTTGTGGGGGAGCTGCCGACGGTGGAGGCGTTGGCGGGTGCGGAGGAGCAGCGTGTGCTCCGGCTGTGGCAGGGTCTGGGGTATTACCGTCGGGCGCGGAACCTGCACGCGGCGGCGAAGATGGTGGTGTCGGAGTATGGGGGTCGGGTGCCGAGGGATGTGGCGTCGCTGTTGAAGCTGCCGGGGGTAGGCCGGTACACGGCGGGTGCGATCGCGTCGATTGCGCATGGGGTGCCTGCGCCGATCGTGGACGGGAACGTGGCGCGGGTGTTTGCGCGGGTGTTTGAGATCACGGAGCCGGTGGACCGGTCGGATGTGGTAAAGCGTTTGTGGTCGATCGCGGAGGCGCTGGTGCCGGAGCGTTCGCCGGGCGATTTCAATCAGGCGTTGATGGAGCTCGGGGCGTTGGTGTGTACTCCGAAGAAGCCGGGGTGCCTGACGTGTCCGGTGCGTGGTCAGTGCGGTGCGGTGGGTTCGGGCGAGCCCGAGGCGTTGCCGGTGAAGCTGCCCAAGAAGAAGCCGCGTGCGGTGACGCATGTGGTGTTGGCGGTTGGGCGTCGCGGGAAGTTTTTGTTTGAGCAGCGTGCGTCGACGGGGCTGTGGTCGAAGATGTGGCAGTTGCCGACGTGGGAGGATGCGCCGGCGGACGTCTTGGCGGACACCGGCACCGCGTCTCGCCAGCGCACATCGGGTCCGCGTCCAGCGGGCGGCGCGTCGTCAAGCGCCAGCCCCCCCGCCGCCTGTTTGGTGCCGGCGAAACAGCGGCTTTTGTGCCAATGGTTCACCGAGCGGTTTGGGGTCGTGCCCGGGGAGTGGGCGGTCGCGCACGAGTTTATGCATCAGACGACGCACCGCACGATCCGGTTTGTAGTGCTGCGTGCGGATGCCGCCTCGGGGCGCACACGGGCGGGCACGGGGCGCTGGCTCAAACTTAGTCAACTCGACGATCTGCCGCTGCCCAACCCGCAACGCGAAGCGACTCAGCACCTCGCAAAAGATCATTAAGAAAACGAGCAAAGCGTCCACTAACGCCCGCCCAATCGCTGGCGCATCAGGTCGGCTCGAGCGATGCGTCTTGCAGCGGGGGTCATTTCCTGGCCGGTGACTTTCTGCAGGTGCGCGGGCTGGCACAACAGCAACAACTCGTTGACGGTGCGGATGTCGACGCGTTCGAGTCGTGCGGTGTGGACGCCCAGGCGGACGTGGCTGAGTAGCTGGAGGGTTTCGTCGGTGCCGAGCACACGGGCGTGGGTGAGCGCGGCCCAGGCACGCCAGACCTTGTCGTCCAGTTGTTTCTCGCGTTGACGCAGCAAGGCCTGCCGGGCCTGGTGCTCGTAGGCGATGATCTGCGGGATGATGGACTTCTCGAAGTCGGCGAGTTTTTCTTTCTCGGTTCGGCCCAGCGTGGTCTGGTTGGAGATCTGGTAGAGGTCGCCCAGCGCTTCGGACCCCTCGCCAAAGAGCCCGCGGACGGCCAGGTGCATATCACGCGCGGCGCGTTTGACTTTTTCAATCTCGCCGGTGAGTTTCAGGGCCGGCAGGTGCATCATGACACTGACGCGGACGCCTGTGCCGACGTTGGTCGGGCAGGCGGTGAGGTAGCCAAAGCGTTTGGAGAATGCGTAGTCGAGTTTTTCTTCGAGGATGTCGTCGATGCGGTTGATCTGGTCGAAGGCTTCGGAGAGCTGCATGCCGCTGCGGAGGACCTGGATGCGGAGGTGGTCTTCCTCGTTGACCATGATGGCGAAGGTCTCGTCTGCGCCGATGGCGACGGCGCGGGGGATGTCGGCCGAGTGCCGTGCAAGGTCGCGCGAGATGAGGTGGCGTTCGACGAGGAGCTGGCGGTCGATCGCGGGGCTGTCGGAGAGCTGGACCCAGAGGGTGTTGTCCGCGAGGCGGTTGGTCATGATCTGCGCCCGGCAGGACTCGAGGACCTCGTAGCGCTGGCGTCGGTTGGCACGGTTGACGAAGGGGAAGCCGGCGATATTGCGCGCAAAGCGGATGCGTGAAGAGATCACGACATCGCTGTGCGGGCCCGAGCCGCGCAGCCACTCCCCCGCCCCGCTGCTGATACCTCGGAGTGTCACGCGTTGTCTTCCTTGCCGGGCGAGCCGGGGGACGTGCCTGGCGTGGCGGGCGGGTCGTTGACGGCGGCGCGGCTTGCGGCCGAGCCGGCGCTGCCCGGGCGTTCCATCCCAGAGATGTCGTCGCGGAGCTGCGCGGCGAGCTCGTAGTTCTCGGCGGCGATCGCGCTGTCCAGGCGTTTACGCATGCGGGCGATGAGCAACTGCCGCTGCTCGCCCCCGCCCGAGCGTCTGGGGACCTTGCCCACGTGCTGGCTCCCGCCTTCGTGCGCGCGTTCGAGCAAAGTGATAAGCGGACGCTTGAAGGCGGTGTAGCATCCCGGGCAGCCGAGCAGGGACTTTTCGCGGAAGTCGCTGAACTTGAGGCCGCAGTCGGGACACTTGCGGTCGACGCGTGTCATCCCGCCGGTGTTGGCGGGGCCTTCTTTCGCGCCGGTCATCTTGACGTAGTGGGTGAGCAGCTCGTTGATCGGTGCGTGTGTGTTCGAGACGGAGAGGCCTTCTTCGGCGGCGTGCTGCTCGCAGAGGTGCTTCTCGGTCTTGATACCCTTGACCACTTCCACCGAGTGGTGGGTCGCGGGCCGATCACATTTATCGCACTTGTACTTCAAAGCATCTCCGAGCCGACGTGGGGAAGTGACATGCCCTGCTGTGGGCGTGCCTTTTGATTCTAGGGTGCGACGTCGCGCGGTTCAATGCACAGCTCACAAGATCGCCAAAACGCCGCGGCAACCGCCGGCGCGACCCGCGTGCGGTGCCTAGTCCACCTCTTCCGGGGTCGGCGGCAGCAGCAGCCCCATCAGCCGCGCCTCCGCATCGTCGCGGTCTCGGAAGCGTTCGCGGATGCTCCGCATCGCTTCGACGAAGCGGGTGACGGTGTAGCCGCGTGCGTCGATGAGGCGGACCATCCCCTGCTCGTCCAGGGGCCGGCGGAGTAAGGGCTCGGGGTTGACCATCACCAGCCGAGGGTCGTCGTCGCCGCGCCGCCGACGCGGGCGGTCTTCGCCTTCCTCGGGTTCGGGCTCGGGCGGGACCTCCCACCGCGCCAGGGCGACCTGAAACCCTTCGTCGCGGTCGGGCCCAGCCCAGCGCTCGCCGACGCTTAGACCGAGGGTTTCGTAACCGACCAGACGGTGCGTCTGTTCGTAGACCTCTTCGTCTTCCTGGCGTTCTTTGAGCGCGAGGCGCTGCTCGTAGAGCGCGTTGAGCTGGGTGCGGATGTTTCGGGCGTCGTTGTCACGCGCCCGCTCGTAGTCGCGGTCATACTGCGCGGCGACCTGCTCGACATCGATCAGCCACAGGTCCTTAACCAGCATCTCCTCGGGCCCGAGGATCTCAACGATCTCGACCGAGTGCAGGTAGCCGTACGTGCCGACTTCGGCATCGGGGAGCATGTACGCATAGGCGTAGGCCTCCTCGGCCTGCGGCTCGCGCATTCGGCTCTGGCTGAATGTCCCGTTGGATTCGCGCCACGTCTCGGTCAGTTCATCGACCGCCTGCGATCGGGTCAACCCGCGTGAGCTGGGGAGCCGGCGGTCGTAATTGGGCACCACGAGGAATCCACCCTCCATCTCTGCGCAGTACTGGGCAAACTGACGGTAGTTGCTAGCCCAGGCGCGGTAGGTACGGGTGTCGATGGGGTCGCCATTGAGCTCGGTAAACTCTGGTGGGTCGGCGGTGGCGACGGTCGTCGAGAGAGCCACAACGCCGAGGGTCATTATGCGGAACGGCTTTTGCATCGGTGTTCTCCTAGGCGTGGGTGCTTTGGCCGACGGTCAGCGCCACATTGCCGCTGCCGCTGCGGAAGCCCGCGAGGTCGATCGCGGCGAAGAGGAACCCGGCCCGCAGCATCGCCGACACTACTTCTTGTCGGACGTTTGGGAGCAGCATCTGTTGCATCTGGCTTTCGGGGACCTCGATCCGCGCGACCTGGCCGTGGTGCCGGACGCGGAAGCCGGTGAAGCCCAGGGCCCGGATCGCGTCCTCGGCCTGCTCGACCTGGGCCAACCGCTGGGGCGTGACCTCCGTGCCATAGGGGATCCGGCTGGCGAGGCACGCGGCGGCGGGTTTGTCGGCATTGGACAGCCCGAGGTGCAAAGCCACGTCCCGTACACCCTGCTTATCCAGCCCCGCCTCGAGCAGCGGGCTGACGACCTGCGCCTCGTCCGCGGCCCGGAGCCCGGGGCGGTGGTCGCCCAGGTCGCCGGTGTTTGTGCCGTTGGCGATCCAGTCCACGCTGAGCGTCTGCGCAGCGCGTTGGAGCGTGTCGTAGAGGTGGGTCTTGCAGTAGTAGCAACGGTCCCCGGCGTTGGCGATGTAGCCCGGGTCGTCCTGCTCGGCGGGCTGGACCACGTGCAGCTCGAGGTCGAGTTGTTGGGCGATCGCGACCGCGTCCGCGAGTTCGCTGCGGGGCAGTGAGGGGGAATCACCGATCACCGCTGGCGCGGCCGACTTGCCCAGCACGCGACGGGCGACCGCGGCGACAACGGTCGAATCCACCCCCCCGCTGTAGGCGGTCATCAGGCGTTGGCGCGGCCGAATCACCCGCTCGAGCGCGGCCAGCATCTCGCCAACGCCTTCGGTTCGATCGGGCTTGACTGGGGGATCAGGAGAGTCGGGCATCGCTACCATCTTAGCCGAGCGAATCTGGAGATTGGGGAAGTTTGCAAGCGGGCCTCGGGCTGACTATCATTCGGGGCTCACCGGCACTCGTAGCTCAATTGGATAGAGCACCGGTCTACGGAACCGGCGGTTACAGGTTCGACTCCTGTCGAGTGCATTGCCCAGACCCGCTTCGCCACCCGCGAGGCGGGTTTTTTCATGCGCCGGCTTGTGACCACGGCGCCTCGGTAAACACGTCGGGCCCCGCGACCGGCATGAGCCGTACAGACCGAACAGCCCGGCACCAAAACGCCCCCGCGGGCTTGACCGGGCTCAGGCTAGCTCGCGTTTTGCCGATGCTCCCTCTGCACGAATACACCCGGGGGGACTACGGGAGCTATCGGCCCATGTCAGAGCAGAGGAAAAACAAGCGCTACTCGACCTTCGGACTGACCACGCCCTACGGCCAGATCACCAATATCTCTGACACCGGCCTGTGCATCTTCCGCAAGGGTAAGCAGGAACTCGGGTTTGGCGAGATGCTCAGACTGGTGGTCCAGCACGAGCAGGCCGAGGTCGTTCTGGAAGGGGTCGTGATCCGTGTCCAGGAGATCGGGATGTTCCGCCACGAGATCGGCATCGAGTTTACGGAGGTCGATGCCGAGAAACTCGCCGAGATCCGTCTGCTGATCGAGCTTGGACAGGCCGAGAGCGTCAGCCCGTCTTGCTTCCTCGCGGCGTAGGTAAACCGGCGTCACCACACGATCGACAGGGGTATAATGCCCGGCTCGCCCGACTGACACAGGCCAGCCGACATGCCCGCCCCGAACCCCGACAACCCCGCACCGGACCAGACGCACGACGCTTCGCGGTACCGGCCTTGGCTGCACCGGCTTAGCTTTGTTGCGCTCGCCGCGACGTTCGCGCTGGTCGCGATCGGCGGGCACGTCACCAGCACCGAGTCCGGCATGGCGGTGCCCGACGGGTGGTATACCTTCGGCTGGTGGTCGCTGTTCGCGCCGCCCTCGGAGTGGTGGCACAACTTCGGCACGTTCTGGGAACACTCGCACCGGCTCCAGGGCAACGTCGTCGGCATGCTGTCGATCGCGATGGCGGTGTGGCTTTACGTAACGTACACCGATTGGCAGCAGCTCAATGACAGCAACCCCACGCGTGGCAGGTGGGCGAGACTGGTCCGATCCATCGCATTGGTACATGGCACACGCCCCAAGCTCCGGTGGGCTGGCGTGCTGATGCTGCTGTGGGTCTGTGCTCAGGGCGCGCTGGGCGCGTTCCGAGTCGACGAGGTCTCGATCACCCTCGCTTTTATCCACGGCATCAGCGGGCAGATGATCCTCTGCTTCTGGGTGCTGATCGCCGCCGCGTTGAGCCGGCCCTGGGTCGAGCGTGTGGCGGCCATCCGGGCGAAGCGTAAGACGGACTCGCCGCGCTGGCTTCGGGTGTTCGCGATCGCATTGCTGCTTGCGCTATTCGTTCAGCTCACGCTGGGCGCAGCGGTCCGGCACTACAAGGCCGACAAGGCGATCCCGGATTTCCCGATGCACTACGGCCAGGTGCTCCCCCCGATGTCGCAGGACGAGCTCGACGAGGCCTACCTCACGTACTATGCGAACGAGGCGGGGCTCACACTCGATGAGGCCGTGGCCGGGGGCTGGAGCAACCGCGGGCCACGCAACGGCGAAATCGTCATCCCGCTGTGGAAGGTCCACCTCCAGTTCACCCACCGTGTCTGGGCGTACACCCTGCTCATCGGAGGGATAACGCTCGTCGTCACCACGATGCGCAGCACGCTCGACAAACGCCTGGTCATGACGCCGGCGATGACGCTGCTCGCGCTGTTCGTGCTGCAGGTTTCGCTAGGCGCGATCACGGTCATGACCGAGACCGACATCTTCGCCGCAACGATGCATCAGGCGACGGGCGCGCTGCTGATCGCGACCGCCACCTGGCTGTCGATCCGGGTACACTTGGCGGGGTACCCGGCGAAGACTCGCCCCCCGATAACGCCCGCCGTGCCCCACCCGGCCGAGCCAACCGACACGCCCTCCAGCAAGCTACTGCCCCACACGACCGCATGAGCCAAGCCGCAGACACAACCCGGCTGTACGACGACCACGCCGTGCGACACGACGCGACGCACGAAGGCCATGCGCACGTGCCCTCCCCCTACGACCCGGTCGATCCGCCCGAGGAGGCCTCGCCCCACGCCGAGGACCAGCCCGGGTCGGGCGTGACGTATTCACGCTTTGACGATCTCAAACAGCTCACCAAACCCCGCATCACGCGCATGGTGGTCATCACCGCCGCGATCGGGTTTTACATGGCCCTGCCCGGCGGGTGGCGCGAGACGCCCTGGCTCACGCTGCTGATCGCGATGGTCGGTACCGCCCTGTCGTGCATGTCCGCCAGCGCGTTCAACCAGGCCTACGAGCGCGACACCGACGCGCTGATGACCCGCACACGCAGCCGCCCCGTCGCCGCCGGCCGAGTCAGCCCCGCCGACGCCAACAAGCTCGGCGTCCTGCTCGGCATCGCGGGTGTCGGGCTGCTCGTGGCCTTCGGCCTCCACCTCGCCGCGGCGCTGTGTGCGTTCACGATCGTGAGCTATGCGTGGGTGTACACACCCATGAAACGCACCACCAGCTTGGCGCTCATCGTCGGCGCCATCCCCGGCGCGATGCCGCCGATGATCGGCTATGCCGCCGCGACCGAGTCGCCCGGCTCACTGGGCCCCGCGGCCTGGCTGCTCTTTGCCATCATGTTCGTCTGGCAGGTCCCGCATTTCCTCGCCATCGCCTGGCTCTACCGCGACGAGTACGCCAAGGCCGACCTCGCGATGCTCCCCGTCATCGACCCCACGGGCACACGCACCTTCCGCCAGACCCTCATCGGCTGCCTGCTGATGCTCCCCATCGGGCTGCTGCCCACCGCGCTCGATGTCAGCGGCCGGGTGTACTTCTTTATCGCGCTGGCCTGCGGTCTCGGGTTCCTCGCCTACGCCGTAGCGCTGGTCGCCAAACCCACCCGCGCCAACGCACGCAAGCTCTTCTTTGCCTCGCTCATCTACCTGCCGGTCGTCATGGCCGCCATGCTGATCGACCGCGCATGACCACAACCACCACCCCCGCGATCGAGCCCAACGACGCAGCCACGCCGACCCAGCCGGGCCACGCCGCCGTCAGCGTCGCCTCGCTCTCTCACATCTACCCCCCCGCCCGCAAGCGACGCAGCGAACGCAAGCGCCAGACCGCCAGCGACAACAACGACCGTGTCGCGCTGCGTAAGGTTTCGCTCGAAGTCCAGCCCGGTGAGATCTTCGGCCTGCTCGGGCCCAATGGCAGCGGTAAATCTACCCTCTTCCGCATCCTCGCCACCGTCCAGGCCGCCAAGGTCCCCGTCGGCAAAGCGCCAGGCACCGCCGAGATCTTCGGCGTCGATGTCGTCGAAGCACCCGCGACCGTCCGACGACAGATCGGGGTCGTGTTCCAGCACCCCTCGCTCGATGACAAGCTCTCGGCCTTCGAGAACCTGCGCTACCACGGCATGCTCCACGGCCTCTCGGGCGACACGCTCACGACCCGCTGCAACGACATGCTCCAGCAGACCGGGCTCACCGGACGCGCGGCCGACCTTGTCGCGTCGTTCAGCGGCGGCATGCGACGCCGGGTGGAGATCGCGAAGGCCCTTCTGACTGAGCCCAAGCTGTTGCTCATGGACGAGGCCTCGGCCGGGCTCGACCCCGCCGCCCAACGTACGCTCTGGCAGACCTTGCGCGAGCAGGTAGAGACGCATGGGCTCACCGTCCTGCTCACGACGCACCTGATGCACGAGGCCCAGCAGTGCGACCGGCTTGCGGTGCTCGACGCGGGGCGGGTCGTCGCGATCGACACCCCGGCGGGCCTGATCGATCAGGTCGGGGGGCAGGTGCTTGAGGCGGGCTGGTCCGTCGATAACCCCGCCGCGGGGACGGAACTGGGCCGTCGCGTCGCCGAACATCTCGGCGTCGATCCCGACAGCGAGGGCGTCATGCTTCACAGCGACGGCATCCGGGTCGAGCTGCCCGACGCCGCAGCGGCCGTGCCCGCCGTCGCCCAACTCCTCGGCGAGCAGGCGGACAGCATCCGCGTCGCCAAGCCCACGCTCGAAGACGCCTACCTCAAACTCACCGGCAACCCACTGGCCGGGTGATCACGCGATTTTTCTTGCGTAATGGCATGATATTACTTGCCCCGAACTATCACATTTGCTAATGTAGATGCTTGATCCAGCGCCCCACGCCCCGGCCGCTCGACTCGTGCTTGGACGAGAAGACCGGGGTCCGCTTCCGGGCCTGTTCCTTGGCATCCTGGGCAGTACCATCGCCGTTGGCCGGCCCGATCATACGCGGGGCGGAACGGAGAAAGCTATTATCGTTTCAATACTTATATTGTATTCACTCGGCCCAACACCCGCGATGGTCGCCCAGGCGCCTTGGAGCCCCACCGACACCCCCCTGCTTGTCCTAAGATGCCCGCCGTGTTTGGCGAAGGCCTCCATCTCGACTGGCGATGCACCCCGCTCGATACGCTCGCTCGCTGGCCCGCAGACCGTCCGGTTTTTCTAATGCACTCGGGCCGGCTCGACCCCCGCTGGTCGCGCTACAGCGTACTGGCGGCAACGGCCGCGGCGTTGCGCTTCACCGGCGAACGGACCGAGCACATGGGGCAGGGCCTCGCCGCGCCCCCGGCCGGCTGGCGCAACCACCCGCTCTATGACCTGCGCACCGCACTCGACCACGACGCCGGGCGATCGCTTTGGCTGGGCTACCTGGGCTACGACACAGGCCGATGGATCGAGCACCTGCACGACGCTCCCGTTGATGACCGGGGCTGGCCGATCATGCAGTTCGAGCGGTGCCCGGGCTGGCTCGTCTATGACGGGCTCCTTCAGACCTGGACCGCCCACGGCCGCTACGCCCACGACGGCCCGCCCGAGTTGGCGCCAGCCCCCTCACCGGGTGCCGACACCTTCCACGCCGGCCCGCCCAAGCCACACCAGACCCGCGACGCGTATGAACACAGCGTGCAGCGGGTGCTCAACTACATCGCGGCGGGTGATGTCTTTCAGGTCAACCTCACCCAGCGTCTGACCAGCGCATTCGCCGGTAATCCGCGTGCCCTCTTCGCCGCGCTGGCGCAGGTCTCCCCCGCGTGGTACGGCTGCTATGGCGAACTCACGCGTTTCCACGGCTACGAACCAAACCGCGCGATCGCGAGCACCTCGCCCGAGTTGTTTCTCGAAGTCGGCCCCAAGGGCAGCGTCACCACCCGCCCGATCAAGGGCACCCGCCCAAGCTCAAACAACCCAGACGACCTGCGCGACAGTGAGAAAGACGCGGCCGAGCTCAACATGATCATCGACCTGATGCGCAACGACCTCGGGCGTGTCTGCACCTACGGCAGCGTCAAGGTCGCCCAGCCCCGCACCATCGAATCCCACCCCACCGTCCACCACGGCGTCGCGACCATCACGGGCCAGCTCCACCCCCGCATGGACAACATCGACTTGCTCCGCGCCACCCTGCCCGGCGGGTCGATCACCGGCGCCCCCAAGGTCCGTGCGATGCAGATCATCGACGAACTCGAGCCCGTCCGACGCGGCCCTTACTGCGGGACGATCGGCATGATCCAAGGCCAGACGATGAGCATGAACATCGCGATCCGAACCCTGCTGATCGAACAGCCCCTCAACGGGGATGCGGGGCGCGTGGATTTTTCGGTCGGCGGCGGCATCGTGGCCGACTCCACCCCGGCCGGCGAGTACGACGAAACCCTCGCCAAGGCCTGCGCGATGATCGCCGCGCTGGGCGCATAAAAAAACAGCACCTGTGGCCAGGCGCTGTCTCAATGGGCCCGGGAGGACTCGAACCTCCAACCGTCGGTTCCGAAGACCGGTGCTCTATCCAATTGAGCTACGGACCCTGAGGGCGGGATTGTAACGCACAGACGGACGCCGCGGAGGGGCGTATCTACGAAAAAAAAGTTCAGCATTTTTGCACCGCGTCCCGATAACGTCGCGTCTCCCAGCCAGCCCAGACCGGCGACGCCGCAGCCACAACACAACCGGCACAAAGAGCTTAAGCCGTTTCCCCGGCACGACGATATCCCCTGTGGATTTCGACGCGTGCCGCATGTCTGCACGCAGGCCTCTAACGAGACCCGTGAACCATGACCGTACTCAACACACCCCAAGCCGACTGGTCCCCCAGCGACCCGGCCTGTGCGACCCAGCGGTCACCGGGCGCGGCCTTCGAGATGGGCAAACGCCTGATCGACCTGGCCGGCGTCGCGGTCGCACTGGTCGTGCTCGGCCCGCTGCTGCTGGGCTGCTGCCTGTGGATCAAGTGCACCGACGGCGGCCCGGTCTTCTACCGCCAGACCCGCGTCGGCCGACACGGCAAGCACTTCATGATCTGGAAGCTCCGCACCATGCGGCCCAACGCCGAGCTCAACGGCCCACAGCTCGCGACGCACGACGACCCGCGCATCGTCAAGGGATGCAAGTGGATCCGACGCAGCCACATCGATGAGCTCCCCCAACTACTCAACATCCTCCGCGGCGAAATGTCGCTGGTCGGCCCACGCCCTGAACGCCCCGAACTCATCGAGCAGATGCGCGAGTCGCTCCCCGACTTCGACAAACGCCTCGCCGCCACACCCGGGCTCACCGGCCTGGCACAGGTCCGCAATGGCTACTCCAACGACCTCGACGGCATGCGCCGCAAGCTCGACTTCGACCTCGACTACCTGCGCTCGCGGTCCATCCGCCTGGACCTCCGCCTGATCGTGATGACCCTGCCACTGTTCTGGGACCGCACGGCCTGCTGATCGCCGATGGAGCTACCGCCATGAAACGCAATCACACATCCAACACGCGACGCATCCCGTTCACGGTCGTTGCAGCGCTGATCGCCCTGCTCGCGGGCACCGGTTGCCAGCACCGGCAATACGCCGACCTCGAAGCATTCACGATCAGCCAGCCCCGCGAACACAACGGGCTTAGTGCCTACCACATGGGCCCGCCCGACACCGTGCAGATCCAGTCCTACCGCGTGCGCGAAATCGACGGCCACCGCGAAACGATCTCGCCCGACGGCCGTATCCACCTCCCCCTGCTCGGGCCCATCGAGGTCGCGGGCCGGACCGTGGATGAGGTCCGCGCCGAGCTCGTCGAGAAGGCGCAGTTCTACTACGAAGACGCTGACGTCAATGTCCAGATCGTGCGCTACGCCAGCAAACGCTACTTCGTCTTTGGACAGGTCGCGTCGCCGGGCGCGTACTTCTTTGATGGCTCGAACACCGTGCTGAACACCCTCGCCCAGGCCCGGCCGACTCACCTGGCCGACCCGTCGCGCGTCCTGGTCCTCCGGCCCAACGGCGACGGCGAGATGGTCGCGCGGATGACGATCGACCTGGACCAGATGGTCAAGCACGGCGACACCTCGCTCAATGCCGTGCTCGAAGACGGCGACATCCTCTTTGTCCCACCCAACAGCATGGCGCAGGTCGGCCTCGCGTTCCAGCAGCTCCTGCTCCCGCTCCAACCGATCCTTGAAACCGTGCAACGCCCCGCCGACATCAGCCAGGCCGCCACCGGCCAACGCCCGTATGGCACCGAATAACCCACGCACCCTACCCAGGTCACTGACCGCCATGAACAAGACCAAGGAACAACAAGCCAACGCGATCTACGAGCTGTGGGATATCGCCCTGCAGCACCGCTGGCGGTTTGTGCTGCCCGCGTTCTTGATGACCGCGCTGGTACTGGGCGCCTGCCTCCTCCTGCCCCGCAAGTACCAGGCCTCGGCCAACTTCGAACGCCGCAACGACCCCATCCTCACCGAGATGACCAACAGCGGTGCCGTCAGCTCCTACATGGACCCGACCGGATCGCTGATGAAGGAGATCGCCAGCGGCCCCGCGATCGCGAAGGTGGTCGACGCCCTTGAGCCCAAGCTCTACGAACGCGGTTACCTGCAGACACAAGCCGACCTGGTGGACCTGCGCCAGACAGTCATGCAGCAGCTCGTTGTACACCGCGAGTACGCCGATCAGCAGCGTGTCCAGGTCCGCCTTGAGCTCGTGCTCGACGACCCAGACGTCGCGGCGATGGTCGTGAATGCACTCGTCGAGACGTACATGGAAAAAACCAGCGCCGAGCATGCCGGCCGCCTGGCGAAGATGGCCGACACCTTCCGCGTGCAGGCCGATGCCCACCGCGAAAACCTCGAAACTCTCGAGAACGAGATGCTCGCGTTCGAGATCGACCACGCCGAGCTCCTGCCCGAGCACCCCCACAGCATCCAGAGCCAGCTCGGCTCGGCTCAGGAAGAACTCACCCGTCTGCTGACCGAACTCGAAGGCGCCACCCTCCGCCTCGCGGGCCTGCGCGAAGCCATTGATGCCGAGCCCGAAACATTGCCCTCGGTCATGCGCGGCCGAAACCCCGAACTCGAACGGCTGAGTGAAAAACTCCGCTCCATCGAGGATGAGATCACCGAGCACATCTCCGTGATGCGCATGCGCGAGACGCACCCCGATGTGGTTGCGTTGCGTGAGCAGGCCCAGCAGGTACGCGACGAGATCGCGGCGCTGGATACGGATGTCGTGACCTCCACGAGCCATGAGCCCAACCCCAAGCGGGCCGAGCTCGAAGTCCGCCTGACTTCGGTGCTGGCGGATCGTGACCTGCTGAGCCAGCAGATCGCGCTGCGGCGGAACCGGATCGATGAGCTCAACGCATCTTCGACACAGCTACTGCCCGTGCGCAGCGACTACCGTCGGCTGCAGACTGCGGTCGAAGCCGCGCACCGCGATATCGCCTATTGGGAAGACCGCCTGCGCGGCGTCGAGATGTCGCAGACCGCCGAGAGCGGGCAGCACGGCGTGCAGCTCACGTTTATCCGCCGCGCGGAATCGGGCCACCGCCCCGTATCGCCCAACCTCGCGCAGGCCCTTCTCGCCGCGTTGTTCCTGGGCTGTGCCTGCGGTGCGCTGAGCGTCTTCTTTGCGCACCGCACCGACGACTCGTTCCGAAACGCCAGCCAACTCAACGACGCCTTTTCGCTCCCGCTGCTGGGCTCGGTCAGCGAGCTGATCACCCGCAAACACCGCCGCACCCGTAAGACCCGGCGGTACCTGCTCTACCCGTGCTACGGCACCGCGATGGCGGCCGTGCTCCTGCTGGTCGGCGGGATGCTCTACCTCGACCTCGAGCAGCCCGACACCCTGCTCAAACTCAAGATTCAGACCCGCGACTGGGTGGGCAACATCATCCCCGGCGGCAACTCAGGCATCACCGGCCGACCCGAAACGGAGGGCGCAAACGATGGGCTACATTTTTGACGCAATCAGCAAGCAGATCAACGCAGACAACCCGGCCATGCCAACCGACGAGCCCACTACGCAAGACGCGACACCTGACGAGCCCCTGCTCTTCCCCGGGGCCATCGATCCTGCAAGTCCGCCGGCCGAAGCGGACGCCCCCGCGCCGCTGAATTTCGCCAACGACACGCAGGACACCGAGCCCGCACCCGCGACCGCAGGCATCATCGTGCCCATGCAGGCCCAGCCGTGGTGGCAGTTCTGGCGTCGCGACAAAGCCGGCAAGGTCGATGATCGGCTCGTGACCAAGACCAGCCCCGCGTCGTCGATGGCAGAGGAATACCGATCGATCCGCACGTCGATCCTCGCCCGGCACCAGCAGGAACGCAACATCGTCCACACGATCACCAGCGCGACCCCGCAGGAAGGCAAGACCATCACCTGCGTCAACCTCGGCCTCGCGTTCGCCGAGCTGCGTAACCGCACGACGATCATCCTTGAGTGCGACCTGCGTCTACCGACCTTCGAGAAGCTGCTCCGGCTTGACCACAAGGCCGGGCTGATCCCCTACCTGCGTGGCGAGTGCACACTCGACCAGGCCATCTGCAAGCTCGACCAAGGCGGGCTGCACGTCATCACCGCGGGCGATCGCGTCAGTGACGAAGCGGTGCAGCTGCTCTCGAGCCCGCGTATGGCCCGGCTGATCCAGGCGTTACGCGCAAAATTCGACCATGTCATCATCGACACGCCCCCGGTACTCGAGTTGGCAGACGCCGGCATCCTCGGCGCACAGAGCGACGAGGTCCTGCTGGTCGCGCGAATGCGCCGAACACCTCGCCCACTGATCGAGCAGGCCGTGCGCACCCTGACCAGCTACAACGCCGAGGTCCACGGCATGATCGCGACCGACAACCCGCGCACCCGCGGCCGGGGCTATGGCTACAAATACGGCTACCACTACGGCTACCACTACGCGTACACCGACGGCAAGACCCCGTCGCGTCGCCGCTCACGCCGCGCCGCCTAACCAGGGCACCATTGCCACCACCACCTCGGCGGCGTAGCATGCCTGCATGCCCAAGCCCGCCCTCATCGCCGACCCCGCCAAACGCGAGATCGTGATCGCGGTCGTGATGGGCGTCATCCTGCTCGCCAGTCTCCTGATCACGCTCCTCGTGACCGGTGCGCCGGTGTTTCAGCTCACGGCCACCCCCGGTGAAACGCCCGCCCACGCGCCGCATCGGTAGCCGTTACACCCGCCACCAATCCACGAAACAACTCGTCGGCTTTCGCAGTGCCCGGGGTATAATCCGTGCTGGCTGTTGTACCCCTGCTGAAAGTGACGCATGAATCCTGCCCGTTTGTTGTCCCGCTTGTCGTCGGCCACCCTGCTGGCTTATGTGCTGCTGTTTTCGCTGCTGCCCGCGGGCATCACCTTCGGGCAAGTCGATGGCCGAGCCGACGACCCCACCGCCGACCCCGACCAATGGCTCACCGAGACACGCTGGAGCGAAGACCGCTACGGGCTCTCGATCCGTCAGCCGATCGACTCGCTGCGGATGGACCAACCCCCCGACCGCGCGATCGCGCGGTGGGTGATGCCCACCGGCGACATCCGCATCAGTCTTGAAACCCACCAGGGCATGATGGCCGACAGCCGGCTGTACCGTGACATCGAACTGGAGGGTGGCGCGGTCGGCGGCGCGGGCGGGGGTGCATTCAATGCTCACCACCAACTCAAACTCAACGAACTCATCACCGATATGACCGGTGCGCTCGAGTCCGCCGGGGCACGCGAGATCAACAACACCGAGCTGCACGAGTGGGTCGAGGTCGGCGATTTCATCGGCTACATCAACTACTTCATCGTCCACCCCTTCCCCGTCGGCACCGAGCCCTGGCTGTACGGCATCGCGCTGCTGCAGCTCGACCCGTACAACGTCGTCGTCCTCCGCTTGGAGTGCTCACCCAGCGCTGCCGAGCAAGGCATCAGCATCCTCGAGTGCATGCTGCACAGCATCGAAGTCGAAACCTCCGAACAAGTCCGCACACGCCTGCGTTCGTGGATGCTGGCCGGCGACGAGTTCATGACCAATCTCACGCAGGAAGACCGCATCGCCGCGATGAAGCCCGACCGTCTGTACCGCATCCGCGAGCTGCGCCCGGGCCGGAACGGCCGAATCGACGACCCCGACATCGGCTACATGCGCATCTGGCAACGCTACCAGGACGAAGACTACTACACCGACCTGTTACGCAACCTCCGCCAGGAAACACGCAACCCCGACGCCCAGCTCGATGGGATCGACAGCTTCCATACCCAGGGCAACGCCGTCGTCATCCAGTCTTTCTACCGTGCGCAGGGCTCCGAGATCACACGGCTGCAGGAGTACATCGCCGCCGACCAGGTCAACGACATCCAGGAACTCTGGAACTTCCGCACCGAGCTGCGCCAGCCCGGCGAACGACGCTTCGGCAGAGACGAAGGCATCTGGGTCGAGACCGGCGTGCGCGACGACCTCACCGTCGGCGGGGGCAACGCCCGACGCCAACGCCTCAACCGGATCCAGGTCGTGCGCGAAGGCACGCCCCCGCGACAGATCGCCGAGTACGTCCTCGCCCGTGAGCGCGACCCACGCCGACGTCTCCGATTCCCCTCGGCCGTGCCCGGCTCACTACCCTCGGGTGACATCAAAACGATGCAGTGGCAGACCCCCGAACGCGGTTACCTCTCGCAGGTCGATGCGCAGCTACTGCCCGCGATGCTGCCTGCGGAAGAAAAGACCTACGGCTTCTTCGTCTATCACCCCGACTCGTCCCGCCTTGCCATCCGTGTGATGCGCGTCGTCCCGCGCGACGGTGGCGGCAAGATCGTTTATGTCCGCCCCACCATCGACCTCGCCGAGCAGGCCATGGAGTTTGACGCCAACGGCGAGCTGGTGCGCTGGCTCTTCCCCGACGGCCGATCGATGGTGCAGACCACCCGCGAAGAACTCGCACGCATCTGGAATGTCCGAGTCCCACGGGATTAGTCATGCCGTCGCACCCGTATTGCGGGGCTCGACGGCAGGCACCTCCAAAAGCTGCATCGCCGCACGACCGCACTCGTTTTGAAGCGACTTGGCCTGCCCACACCGCTACACTTGCACCCTGCAGCGACCCACTGACGCCCCGAGATACCCGCCGATGGAACTCACGATCAAAATCCCCGACGGCCCCGAGCGCGTCGGTGTCACCGGGCCCGGCGAGCGCAACCTCAAAATCATCCGCGAGGCGATGGGGGTCGCGATCAGCGCACGCAGCGATGCACTCCGCTTATCGGGCAAGTCCGATGCCGTCGGCCGGGCGGCACATGTCCTTGACCGGCTGGGCGAAGCCGCACGCCACGACCGCCCCGTCTCTCACGAACAGCTCCTGGAACTCATCGCGGCCGCGAGCAGCAGCACCCGCCCCAACGCGAGCCGGCCCGCCGCTCAGGGCGACCATCCCTCGAGCAACGGCAGCACGAACCACACGCTCGACGTCTACCTCGACGGCCGACGCGTCAAACCAATCACCGCCGGCCAGCGGCACTACCTCTCAAGCATCCACACCCACGACCTGACCTTCTGCGTCGGTCCCGCGGGCACGGGCAAGACCTACCTCGCCGTCGCGGTCGCCGTGTCGATGCTCAAACGTGGTGACGTGCGAAAGCTCGTCCTCGTCCGCCCCGCCGTCGAGGCCGGCGAGAAGCTCGGCTTCCTCCCGGGCACGATGCAGGAAAAAGTCAACCCGTACCTGCGCCCGCTGCTCGATGCGCTGCACGACATGATGCCTTTCGAGCAGATCGAGCGATTCATGGCGGTCGACCTGATCGAGATGGTCCCGCTCGCGTTCATGCGTGGCCGAACGCTCAACGACGCCTGCATCATCTGTGACGAAGCCCAGAACACGACGCGCAGCCAGATGCTGATGCTGCTGACGCGCATGGGCCACGGCTCGAAGCTCATCGTGACGGGCGACACCAGCCAGATCGACCTCGAAGACCCGCGCGACTCCGGGCTGATCGACGCGGTGCGTCGGCTGAGGCGGGTCAAGGGCATCGCGATGTGTGCGCTCGACGCGGCCGACATCGTTCGACACGCGCTGGTCCAGCGTGTTGTCGAGGCCTACGGCGAACAGGATGGCCGGCCACAAGACCCTGTCGTTCAGCAGGTTATGAGTGACGCTTTTTCGACGGAATCCCCCCGCTAAACCGCATCAAAGCCCCCGGGACGGGTACAATATCGGTCGGAGAGTCGGCCCTCTGAGTGGTCGATGATCTATAGACAAGCGGCACGCGCCGCGCGTCTCCCGAGCCGAGCAACGCCTTGGCCGACCATCCCCCGCAGTTCCCCGCATGGCCAACGGCAAATCCTCCACCGCAAGACGACGCGAGGTCCGACGCAACCTCCACAAGCCGACCGCGGCCTGGCGTGATCTGCTGCGCCAGCGCGAGGTCGCCTGGGCGGCGCTGTTCGTGCTCAGCTTCGCGACGATCGCCTCGCTCATCGCGGTCCCGATCCTCGACCGCCAGCAGCCGCTCGAGGCCGGCCAACTCGCGGTCAAGCCGATCGTCAGCCGGGTCGGTTTCGAGATCATCGACGAAGACGCGACACTGCTTGACCGCCGGCAGCGGGCCGGTGCGGTGCTCCCGCAATTCGAAATCAACGAGCCGCTCCGACGCAAGATCGAGTCCTCCCTCTCGCTGCTGCCCGCGATTGTGCGTGACGCGCCGACCTATGCCGACCTCGACGAGCAGACCCGCACCGAGCTTGGGCTGACCGAGGAGGCCTTCGACGAGCTTGCGCGAAACATCGACCGCACGACCGGCGAGCCGACCGACTTCTGGCGCATCTCGACCACCGAGGCCGTCCGCATTCTCTTCGACACCGCGATCATCACGCAGGAAGACCTGCTGTCCGCCAAGCGCATCACCGGCGAGCCGGCCCGCCTGACGTTTATCCACCCCAACCCGCGTGAGGCGAACTCGGCCGCACGTATCAAGCAGGGCCGGGCCATCATCACCCTCGAGGACGACGAGCGTGTCCGCGCCGAACTGGCGG
Organism: Phycisphaerales bacterium JB063; assembly: GCA_044439905.1. Taxonomy (GTDB): domain Bacteria; phylum Planctomycetota; class Phycisphaerae; order Phycisphaerales; family Phycisphaeraceae; genus JAHQVV01. Next base: position 22,553 of record JBITAC010000046.1, read on the forward strand.
CGATCCTGCACCGCTTCCGCCCGCCGCTCAAGGCCCTGCTGGTCGATCAGTTGATGTCGCAGATCGGCCCGACCTATTCCTACAGCGAGTCCGCGACCGCCACCGCGCAGCAGCGCGCCGCCGACGCCGTGCTCCCGCGCCGGATCGAGTTGCCCGCCGGGCGGGTCCTCGTCGCGACAGGCGATGAGCTCACCACCGAGCAGCTCGCGCTCGTCAAGGCCGAACAGCGAGCATACCTCGACACCCGCTCGGCCGACGAGGTCTGGTTCCCCCGCGTCGGGCTCTTCGGCCTGATGCTGATGATCGCGACAGGCATGTGGGCCTACTTCTTCGTCTACGCCCCGCGCATCGTCGCCAACCCGATGCGTGGCCTGGCCATCACCGGGCTCATGCTGATCTGCCTTGCCGCCTCGATCACCACTGCGGTGTTCAAGCCCGAGTTCGCCGTGCTCGCATTCACCTTCCCGGCGCTCTTCGCATCGGTCGTCCTGGCGATCGCCTACGACCAGCGGTTCGCGCTGGCGATGGGTGTGATCCTCGCGCTGCTCGAAGGCATCACGCTGCGGATGCCGCTGTCCTCGACGCTGATCGTCGTCGCGGGCCTCGGCGTCGCCGTCATGCAGCTCCGCGATATCCGAAGCCGATCCAAGCTCGTCCTCGTGGGCATCTACGCCGGCCTCGCCATGGCCGGCGCAGCGACGATCGTGGGCTTCGCGACCCGGCCGGTCCATCTCGAAGGCGTCCCCTGGCTGATCTTCATCGACGCAGGCCTCGCATTCTTCTCCGGCTTCCTCGCCGGGCTGCTGGTGCAAGGCATCCTCCCGCTGATCGAGCGGGCCTTCAACGTCACCACCGCGATGACGCTCAAGGAGCTCAACGACGCCAGCCACCCGCTGCTCAAGCAGCTCGCGCAGGAGTCACCCGGCACGTATCAGCACTCGTTGCGGATCGCCGACATGGCCGAGTCCGCCGCCGAGGCGATCGGGTCCGACGGCCTGCTCTGTCGCGTGGGGGCGATGTACCACGACATCGGCAAGACCATCAAGCCCATGTACTTCATCGAGAACCAGGGCGGCGGCCCCAACAAGCACAACAAGCTCACCCCCGCGATGTCGCTGCTCATCATCGTCGGGCACGTGAAAGACGGCGTCGCCATGGCCCGCGAGTTCGGCCTGCCGCCGGTCATCCGGCACTTCATCGAGAGCCATCACGGCACGACACTGGTCGAGTACTTCTTCGCCGAGGCACGCAAACGCACCCAGGCCGAGGACCAGCCCTGCCCCAGCGAGTTCGAGTACCGCTACCCCGGGCCCAAGCCACAGACCAAGGAAGCAGCGATCCTCATGATCTGCGATGCCGTCGAGGGTGCCGCCCGCGCGATGGACGACCCCAACGCCAACCGCCTCGAGACGCTGGTCAAGACGATGGCCAATAAACGCCTGATGGACGGTCAGTTCGACGACTGCAACCTCACGCTGCAAGACCTCTCACGCATCGAACAGGCGGTGACCAAGTCCCTGTGCGCGATGTACCACAGCCGGATCAAGTACCCCGACGAAGAAAAGACGCAGATCATCGACATGAAGGCCGTCCACGCGAATCGGTCCTCGGCGGGGTGATCCCATTTCCTCAAACATGCAAACCCCACTCCCGACACATCCTGCTGCCGGAGTTGCTCTATGCCCAGGATCGCAAGCCAAGTCATCGTGGTCACTCCGGCTTGCAAACTATTGGGCATCGCTGGCAATGAATCGGTTTGACTGTAGCTTGTCGGCATGATTCAGCCGCCACGCTCATACAGCCATGTCGCCTGGTGCTATGACGCGGCCGCTTCGGCGTATTCGCTCGGGGCAATTGCGCGTGCCAAGCGTTGGCATGTTGGGCGGGTTGGCTCCGGCGACCGGGTGCTGTATCTCGGGGCGGGGACGGGGCGCGAGGTCGCGATGTTGTGCGCGGCGCAGCCGGGGGCGGAGGTGGTGTGTGTAGAGCCCTGCGCGGCGATGGCGGCTCGGCTGCGTCGTCGGCTTACACGCTGGACCGATCGTGTGACGATCATCGAAGAGCCGCTGAGCGAGGGCGTGGGCGGCGGTGCGTTCGACTGGGTGTGTGGGCACTTCTTCTTCAACGTGTTTGATGCGGCGGCCATGCCGAGGGTGGTGGCGATGGCGGCGTCGCATGTGAAGCCCGGCGGGCGGATGGTCTTCGCAGACTTCATGCCCGGCGGCTGCTCCACCACACAACGCGTGCTGCGCTCGGCTTACTATCGCCCGCTGAACCTCGTGGGCTGGGGGCTTGGGATGTGTGCGCTGCACCCGATCTACGACTACGCGCCGGTCGCCACGGGGCTGGGGTTTGAGATCGAAGCACGTATCGGCTTGGCCGTTTTGCCGGGGACACCCGCACTCTACGAAGTCATCTGTGCGCGCAAAAAACAGGACGGCTGATGCCGCCCTGCCGGGTGTATCTTGGCCACGATGAATCGGAGGCGGAGTTTACTCGTCGACGCCGTCGATCGCGTTGACCGGCGAGTTGTACTCCCGCTCGCGCTTGGCGGGCTGCTCCTCTGCCTGTTCGTCCGAGCCGCCGTCTTCTTCTTCAGCTTCCATCGGCTTGTCGCTGACGACCCAGAGCTTGATCTCGGTCTTGAGGTCCTTGGCGACCTGCACGGGGATCGTGTAGGTGTCCAGCCGGTTGATGCGCTCGCCGATGCGGATGTGGCGGTCTTCCACAGCGAAGCCCTCGGCCCGGAGGCCTTCGGCGATATCGTGCTGGGTGACGCCGCCGAACAACGCGCCCTGCTCGTTCGCGGCGCGCTCGAGGGTCAGCTCGAACTCTTCGAGCTTCTGGATCATGACTTCCTGCTCGGAACGCAGCTTCTTCAGCTCGGCCTCAACCTCGGCACGCCGGGCGGCGAGCTCCTGGATCTTTTCTTCCGAGGGGATGTCCGCCAGCCCGTGGGGGAGGAGGTAGTTGCGGGCGTACCCGGGCTTGACCTTGACGACATCGCCGATGATGCCGAGGTTTTCGATCGTGTCGAGGAGGAGGAGTTCAATCGTTTTCATCGTGCTGTCCTTTGTTGGAAAGTTAGGCGTCGGCCCGTCCGCGACGTGCGGCCGGCGGTACACCAGCGTTGGGTGAGGCATGTGCCCTGGGCGATGAGGCCGAGGTCACACTCCGGGCCTCGGCTCTCATGCCTTCATTTAGAACGGGATGTCGTCTTCGTTGACCGGCTCGTGCCCGCCGGTCGAGGCGGCGGCGGGCCCGCTGTCCCAGCCGCCGGAGTTGCTCTGTTGGTTGTATCCGCCGCCGCCCTGCTGCCCCCCGCCGTCGCGTCCACCAACGAACTGGAAGGTATCCACGACGACCTTAAGCTTTGATCGCTTCTGGCCCGACTGCCGGTCTTCCCACTGGTCGAACCGCAGCTTGCCTTCGATGAAGATCGGCTTGCCCTTGCTGAAGAACTTGCTGATGTTCTCAGCCGTTCGGCCAAAGGCCTCGCAGTCGATAAAGTTGGGGCGTTCTTCCCACTGGTCGGTCTGCTTGTTCTTAAAGCGGTCGTTGACGGCCAACCCGAACGACGCGACGGGCATGTTGCTGGGCAGCATACGCATCTCGGGGTCACGGGTGAGGTTGCCCATCAGGATTACTTTGTTGTAGTTGGCGGCCATGGTGCTGTGCCTTTCATGGGTAGGTAGGTGTAGATTCGCGACGGGTGTGTCGCACAGCAATCAGGGGGATGGAGCGGGCCTGCTCAATCAATCGTCATCGTCGTTGTCTGCACCGACGCCTGCGCCTTCGGGGGCGGGCTCTTCTTTGTGCAGCGGCTCGCCGGCGAGGGCACGGGCAATTTCTTCTTCGCCCATGAAGTCACAGCGGGTCATCATGACGCGGAGGACCTGCTCGGAGAGGTTGCAGTCGCGTTCGATATTGGCGATCTGCGCGGGCCGAGCATCGAAGTAGGCGAGGAAGAACGTACCGCGTTTCTGGCCGGCGATAGGGTAGGCGAGCTTGCGCTCTTCCCACTTGTGCATCACGCGGGTCGTGGCTTCGGCGCGGTCGAGCATGTCCTGCACGTGCTGGGCGGCGCCGGCGGGGTCACTGGCGAGTGCGCCCTGGTCGATCAGGAACAGGCCTTCGTACAGGTGGGTCTTGTCGGTATCGGACATCGCGAGGGTCTCCTGCCCGTGTGACGCATGCGTCGGGGCTGCGGGGTGCTTCCGCCCGGTATCCCCCGCCGACTCGCGGATCGGTGGGGCCTGGGTCCGGCGGCTCCACGGCGGAGCGTCGGCCGGGCGGCGTTGGCGAGCCGCGTAGTGTAGCCGGTGTCGCGTGGCCGGGCAATGCCGCACTTGCGATCCCCGGCCTAACTTTTCGCACACCACGGCCAGGCCACCCGATACCCTATACCGATGCCACAGGACCCCTACCCCACCGATCCGCCCCGTGAGCCCGATTTCTCAGCCCCCGCGATGCCCTACGCCCCGCCTGCGGGCATGGCTGCCGACCCTAACCACAAAGTGGCCGAGCACGTCCGCCTGCTGGGCATCCTGACTTGGGTCTATGCCGGGCTCGAACTGCTCGGCGTCCTGCTCGGGCTGCTGTACGCGGGCATCGGCCTCTTCCTCGTGGCCAACCCCCCGGCTGAATTGGTGCAGCAGTACCAGAACGACCCCAACGCCATGCCGCCCACCATGTTCGGCTGGATCTTTTTCGGTGTAGGCGCACTGGTCCTGCTCTTCACCGGCACACTCACCCTGCTCACCGTGATGACCGCCCTCGACCTGATGCGTCACCGCCGACGGGTGTTCTGCATGGTGATCGCTGGGCTCCACTGCATCAACCTGCCGCTGGGGACCGTGCTGGGGATCTTCACGATCATCGTGCTCAGTAAACCCGAGGCGAAGTCACTATTCGATCGAGGTAATGACGAGGCGTAACGATAGAGCAGTTTCATCTATCGACTCATGGCCACGCGAATGAATGAGTCACTTTACTCGTCTTCATCCTCAACCAGGATATGCGTTCGCACAAGCAAAATGACCTCGAACTGGTCCGCATCGATACCGTCAAAGACATTCGTCGATGCAGTCAAAACAACCCCCCCGCCGTTGTTTACCCGGACGTTCGTACGGAAGCGAGTAAGTTGCTGCGTCACCAGTCCAACCTGAACTTCGCCCACTGCCGCGTTTTCGACCACGGCCCCCGCCTCGGCATTGTACACAACAGGCACGGGAGTCGTCGCAATCTCGCTGGCATGGACCATATCCGATCGCACCGCCACCTCGATGTGTTGACCGTCAAATGTAACTGTTGGGATCACGTCCGTTGACACACCAGTACGTGAGACACTGATTGTTGGATCGACACTCGCCGTATCGGGGATGGGCTCGACATCACTGATAAAGCCCGTGTTTTCCCCCGAGAATGTATAGACACGCTGGCCGTTGTGGCAGACGGTACGCATCGAACCGAGACGACGCACATTGCCGTTATCCAGTTCCGCGAGGAAGGCATCGCAGTCGGCCTTGTTGAGAATGTAGTCCCCGTCCAGGTTATCGATCGCAGAACGCGGGACGACGAGATAATGCGCTTCCACAGCAAGCATGGTCGAGAGAGACCGATCGAGTTGCGTGAGAAGCGACTCAACCTCGGCGTGGACTTCGGGGGTCGCGCGGACGATCAGCGTGCTTTGTACCGATCGGATCGCAAACACCTCATCGCGCCAAAGCTCGGGTTCGCCGGTGGTGTCCTTAACCAAGGCGACGATGAACTTCAAAAAATCCTCTGGCGACCCGACGTTCCGTACGTCCGACTCGTCCCCGAAGAGAGCACCGCCACCGCCCTCTCCGCCGCCGCCACCGCCGCCGCCACCCCCGCCATTGCTTCCGCCACTATTCGTATTCGAGAGGGTTTCGTCGAGGTCCATGTTCGGGCTGTTCTCAAAGTTTGGAACATGCACCATTAGTCCACGTAAATTGTACGTCCCGCTCAAAACCCGCTGACGAATGATCTCCGTATCTGAGGAAACCATCACAACCTGGCCGCGTATGACCCAGTCGATATCGGTCGCGAGCGCAACAAGCTCCAGCGCATCGTAAACACTCTGATCGTTGAGTTTCAATGAAACCGGAATGTCTTCAAGAAACGCAATCTCGCGCGGGTCCAACACAAACGTCACACCTGTTTCACGTTGAAAATACTCAACAACGCGGTCCATCGGCGTGTCCAGAAACTCGGTCGTCACCCGCGTCTGCAGCGGCTCGGCCAGGTCGCCCAGTTCGTCATCCGTCGGCCCCGCCATCGCGGGAGGTGCCCAAGCGGTACAGGCAAACAGCGCACACGAAGCAGACAGCGTCGTCAGACACGGCAAAAAGCGATCAAACATCTTGTGATTCCCTGTTGGGTTCCGGAGGATCAGGCGGGAACACCATCATGCCGACTCACCCGGTGGATTGCAAGAAGAATCCGCCGATGTTGAACTGGAGAAACCTCGCGAGGGGACCCAGCAACGCACGGCGGATCGATACTCCCAGTAGGGTTGGCCGAAGCGTTCAAGCAGATCGCGTTCCTCGGCCGGCCTCGCGCCCCAGTGCCAGACAAGCGCCCCCAAAAACGCATAGGCCAGCACCGCAAAAGACCCCATCGTGACCCCAACGCCGACTCCCTGCGCGATGCCTGCCGAAGCCATCGGGTTGCGCAAGTAGCGGTAGGGACCGGTGACAACAAGGCGCGGAGCGCAGTCGGTCGGCAGTGGCGTGCCTCGGCCTAGCGTCGCCATTGACCAAGCGCTCCAAACACCCAGCGCACCGGCCAAGAAAAACAGCACAAGGCCGAGGACTCGCTGCACCGGCAGGACGAACGCAGGCAAGCCCAGGCGTTGCTCGGCCTCGGCAATCGCGAGGGGGAGCAGGCCGAGGAACAAACCCCAGAACAGGACGATCTGGACCAGCACCCGAAGCAGAAGCACCGGGGTCGAGGAGGTGTGGGCCGTGCGGAAGCCGGCTGGCCTGGCATCATTCCCAACGATCGTCGCGAACGCGGCAGCGAGGCCGGCGGCGAGCCCCATGAGCCCAGCACCGACCATCCCTTCGCCGTATCGCCCCGCAAGGACCAGGGTATAGAGCGTGGGGTACGCCGCGGCCGCGGCCACAAACCACGACACCGCCGTCGCCCAGGCGCGACGCATGGCCACCGCGTAACACGCGAGCAGCGAACCGCCCGCCAAAAGCGTGAGGTCCGCAAGCCAGAAACTCATCAACGGGTCGCCGGTCAGACGCGTGGGGAAGAACCAGTCACGGCTTGTGGGTAACAGCACTAGCAAGAACCACCAAGCCGGCACGGCCAGCGCCTGGAAGACATAAAACAAGCAGGCGGCTCGGCGGGCGTCGATAGCGTCATGGATTTTTTGCAGCGTCCCCAGCATTTTGGGCATCGTATCGCCAATGCCAACGAGCAACAGCAGACACTACCCGGCGGGCGGCTTGGACTCGGGCGGCGCGGGGGCCTGGATCGTGGGCTCATCCTCCAGGTCGAACAAGCGGCGCAGCGCGGCGGCGTAGAAGCCGACCGGCGCATCGGGGTCGCTGCGATCGAGCTGTGACAGCGGGAGGTGGAGGATCTTGTTGATCAGCCGATGGTTGTGCTCTCGGATCACCGCGTCGTGTCGGTCGTTCTCGACGCCCTGCGCGGCGAGCTTGCGTTGTGTGCGTTGCTGCTCCTGGTCGGCGATCTGGTTGAGCCGACGGCGGAGCTGTTTCACCAGCGCCCCGAGGTCGCGGTGACGGATCTCGCCCATGCAACGGGCGCACGCCTCGTGCAGGATCTGCTCGCAATGGTCACGCTGCGCGTGGCGGTCGTCGGTGGTCACGCCCACGGCCTGCTGGAGGTCGTCGAGGTTGTACAGGTACACATTGTTCAACGCGCCGATCGCGGGGTCGATGTCACGCGGCACCGCCATATCGATCGCAAAGAGCGGGCGGTTTCGACGACGCTTGAGCAGCGGCTTGAAACGCTCGGCGGTGACAACGGGCTCGTTCGCGCCGGTGCAGCTCACGACGATATCCGCCTCCACCAACAGCTCGTCAAGGTCGGCCCACGGGCGCGGCGCGATGTGGGTCCCGCCGCCGTCACGCTCGGCGAGTCGCTCCCCGAGGTCGGCAGCGCGCTGCGGCGAACGGTTCACGATCCACAGCTTGCCCGGGCGCTCACGAAGCAGCGCGTGCGCGGCCCCCTTGATCATCTCCCCCGCGCCGATCACCGCGATGGTTTTATCATTGAAGTGGTCAAAGATGTTGCTCGCAAACGCCACCGCGACCGAACTGACCGACGTGCGTCCCGCGTCGATGCCCGTCACATTCCGGGCCTGCTTGCCCGCCGCGATCGCGCCTTGGAACAGGCGGTGCAGCACGGGGCCGACGCTGCCGACCTCCTGGGCCAACTCATACGCCCGGCGGACCTGCCCCTGTACCTGCGGCTCGCCGAGCACCATCGAGTCGAGCCCGGCGCAGACATGAAACAGGTGGAGCGCCGCCTGCTCCTGCTCACGCTGCAGCGTCATCGCCGCGAGCGCGTCGGACGCGACCCCGGCTTGCTCGGCAAGGAGCTGGCGCAGCTCGTCGGCGGAGGGCGCACCGTGCACCGGTCGGGCGACATAGAACTCTGTCCGGTTGCAGGTCGAAAGCACGACACCCTCGGCCGCAGCGTAACGCTCGCGTAGCCGACCGAGTAAAGCGCAGGCCTGCATGTCATCCATCGCGACCGCCTCGCGCGCCGCGACATCTGCAGTCTTGTGGTTGAGCCCGACCATCAGGATGCGCATCAGACACGCTCCTTTGAATCGGTATCTGCACACCAACCGCGGGTCAGACACTCCTGCCCGCCTTCTGGCACAGCCAGGGGAAAAGACGCACTTACGGCCTGGGACCGATGATGGGCGGGGAGGCCTGCCTCCCCGTTGGCGGTTACTTTTTCGGCTTCGCGTGCGGCGCGTTTTTCGATCGCCTCGACCACGCCGTAGGTCGCGAGCACCAGCACGAGGCCAGCGATCGCAAGCCAGGCGGCACGTCGGCCGCGGAACGCCGTGGCGTGGCGGACATTCATCAGCAGCGCATACACGCCCCACGCCAGCGTCGCGAGGATCACCTTGGGCGACAGCCACCACTCCACGCCCAGCGGCGTTGCGCCGGGTGTGTCGCTGCGCGTGATCAGGATCACACCCGAGACCAGCGAAAGCGTGAGCAGGACAAAGCCCAGCGTCGCGGCGCGGATGATCAACGTCTCCAGGGTTTCGAGGCTCGCGAGCCGACCCGGCACGGCCTGCTTGGACTTCAGGCGCCGCTGCACATAGAGGTACATCGCGCCGCCGATCGCACCGATCGCGCAGCACAGCAGGCCGAGGTACGTGCTCACCGTATGGAAGACCAGCCAAACCGACGCGATCGAGGCCTGGTTGAACGGGCGGTAGGTCCACAACGACGCGCAGACCGCCCAGAGCAGGAGCAGCGTCAGTAGCGGCAACGCGAACGCCGCGAGCCCGCGGAGCTTGGGCTTGTGCTGGATAAAAAGCACCGCCCCGGCGAAGAGCGCACACATCAGCAGCAGGCCGTCGACGTGCGACTCGACCGGGCTCCATGAATGACGTAGCCCAAACCAGCGGACCAGGAGCACCGTGATCGACCCAAGCGCGACCGCGCCGACGCCGAAGTGCTGCCCGGGGGTTGGTCCTGAGTCGGCCTGCTCACCCGTCCCCGCGCGCAGACGCTTGATCGCGGCGTACGATGCGCCGGCGCTCAGTGCGGTCATGAGGATCAGCGGGATGCTTGTCGCGGCGTCGGTCATCGGGGTGGGTCGGGTCGGACGGGACTAGGCCGAGCCCTGCATGATATCCCGGTAATGGTTTCGCAGCGCCACAGCCCCGCCCGCGCGGTAGACGTCGAGGGTATGGGTGTCAGTGAGACGACGCAGGAGGTCGGCGCGTTTCGCCGGGTCGTCGATTTCCTGCTGGATTTGCTGACGGGCATCGCGGGCCTCGGCCAGGACACCCGGCCAGCACGGGTCGAGCTTGCCTGCGAGGTCGTCGCGGATCGCCCCCGCCGCAGCGGCCGACGCCCCGCCGGTGGAGACGGCGAGAGTCAGCGGGCCGGCCTGATGATTTGCCATGAACGTGATGTCGCCCGCGTCCCCTTCATCCGCGCGGTTGCACAACGGCGGGTCAGCGAGTCGCGCCAGCTCGGCCGCGACCAACGCGTTGGTCGGTGAATCATCCGTCGCCACAACCACCAGCCGATACCCCGCGAGCGGGTGCTGCGTCGGGTCGTAGCTGGCCTGCAGACGTTCAACCGGCAGCGTGCGAAGTCGGTCATCGAACGCGGGGGCGACCACCGTCACGACCGCCCCCGCCTCCACCAGCGCCTTGGCCCGCCGCGCGGCGACCGCCCCGCCGCCGACGATCAGCGTGCGCCAGCCAGCGACATCGAGCATGACCGGGATGCCTTGGGGCTTCGCGTCTGCCATCGCCACATGCTACCGCACAAACAGCCCTCGGCCGACCATACGTCGGCCCTGCCCCGGCATCCTGCAACAAGCGCCCTACAATCCCCGCATGTCCGACCTATGGCAAGACGAGCGTGACACCAAACGCAAGGCCGCCGAGCCCCTGGCGTCGCGCATGCGCCCGCGTTCCCTGGACGACTTCGCAGGCCAGCGCCACTTCCTGGGCGAGGGCAAGCTGCTGCGGCGGATGCTCGAAGCCGACCAGCTCACCAGCGTCCTGTTCTACGGCCCGCCGGGCACCGGCAAAACCACCTTGGCCGAGCTCATCGCGGGGTACACGCAGCGCCACTTCGACCGGGGTAACGCCGCGGCGGTCGGCGTCAAGGATGTCCGGCACGTTCTGGACCAGGCCCGCAAACGCCTCGAGTACGACGGCCGACGTACGATCTTCTTTCTCGACGAGATCCACCGATTCAACCGTGCGCAGCAGGATGTCCTGCTCGGCGATGTGGAACGCGGCATCGTCACACTGATCGGCGCGACCACGGAGAACCCCTACTTCGCCGTGAACAACGCATTGGTGAGTCGAAGCCAAATTTTTCAGTTTGAACCGCTCAACGAGGACGACATCTCGCAGCTCATCCGCCGCGCGATCGCGGACAAGGACCACGGCTACGGCGGACTCAGTATCACCCTCGACGACGACGCCCTTTCCCACTGGGCCACGATGTCGGACGGGGACGCAAGACGCGCACTGGCCGCTTTAGAAATCGCAGTACTTTCCGAATCTCGCTCCCCTAACCCCCAAT
>JBITAC010000047.1:0-52088 GCA_044439905.1 Phycisphaerales bacterium JB063
ACCACGCCGTCGTGCGTGAACGCCGCGGGGAAGTCGGTCCGCCGGGTACTGATCGCGCCGGCCTGCCGGCTGAGCTGCGCGGTGGGCAGGTCGTCGTTGGCTTCCATATCGAACTTGCCCGTCGCGTCCTGGAGCGTCGCGTGCATCACCACCGACTGCCCGTGACGCAGCACCTCGATCTCGATGGTCGTGCCCGGCTCGAACTTGCCGATCGCTTCGACCAGCTCCGTATGGTTCTCGATACGCATGTCCTGGATGCGGATGATGGCGTCGCCGTCGAGCATACCCGCCGCCTCGGCCGCGCCGCCCTCGATGACCTCCTGGATCACCGCGGAGCCGCTGCCGCCCAGCCCGGACACGCCGAGGAACGCGGTGTTGCCGTTGCCGATGCTCTGGATCGTCTGCGGGATCGCGCGGGTCTCGACGCTGACCACGCCCAGCGCGAGCGGCTCGCCCTCGGCGTTCGGGGAGACAAGCAGTGTGCCCAGCAGCCCACCGAGCCCAGGGTCGGCGGCGTGCCACCGGACGGGCGCCGTGCCATTGGACCGCTCGACACGCAGCAGCGCCAGGTCGGTCGCCTCGTCGATGCCGACCAGCTCGGCCTCCCGCCGGACCCGGCCCACACGGATCGCGAGGGTGTCACTGTCGAGCTCGCTCGCCTTGGTGAGGATGAGGCCTTCGCCGACGACGGTGCCCAGCGCGACGTACTGCGTACCGCTGCGGACGGCGACGACGCTCGGGCCGCCCTGCTCCGCGATCGGGTCCAGCATCGGGCGGACCTGCTCGCCGGTGCGGGTATAACGCAGCGCTCGGCGGGGCAGCGGGCCGGGCATGCGTGCGCCCTGCTGCTGCGCGGCGTTGAGTTTTTCGAGGACGCCCGAGACCTCGGCGAAGTTCTGTGGGGTGATATCGAGCCGCATCTGGCCGTTGTCCCCGAAGACCGCGACGCTCATGAGCAGCTCGATCTCGTCACGGGTGAGCGCGTGCGAGAACTGCTGGTAGAGGTTCATGCGCATGACGTTGCGGGCCGCCTCCTCGTCGGAGATCGCGCCGTCGCCGTCGGTGTCGGCCGGGTTGATGGGGTTGCCGTCCTCGTCGAGCCGGGGCTCGAGTTCTTCGATGTCGGCGGGGTCGATCGGCTCGCGGTGGGGGTGGGTGCTGAGGTCTTCGCCGGCGAGGAAGGCGTCCCACCGGGCGAGGTATTCGTCGATCGCGACGTGCCGGTTCTCGGTGACGCGCATGCCAATGTTGGAGTGGATGCCGATGACGTGGCCGTGCAGGTCGAAGAGCGGGCCGCCCGAGTCGCCGGAGATGACGGTGCAGTCGGTGGCGAGGTTGCCGAAGATTTCCTGCGCCTGTTCCGCGTCTTCATCATCGGTGATGTGGTGCAGCAGCCGACCTAATCGCAGGGGCGGGTGGCGGTCGGTCTGGATGCCGCCCGCGTGGCCCACCGCGAGGACCCAGTCGCCCACGGCGAAGTCGGAGCGTGCGGCGACGGGGACAAAGGCGTACTTGCCCGGCTGGGTGATGCGGGCCATGCCGGCGTCGACATCGTGGTCCACGCCGAGCGTTTCGCCGGCGAGGCGTGTGCCGTCGGCGAGGATGATGATGAGTTCGGCGCCCGGGGTGAGGACCACGTGGGCGGCGGAGAGGATGAGCCCGTCTTCGCTGACGATGACACCGCTGCCCATGCCGCGTCCGTTGCCCGAGCCGCTGCCGTTGCTGTCGCGGACGATGATGCCGACGGTCGCGCCGATCGCGTCGGGTGCGATCGCGCGGGCACGCTGCTCGACGTGCTGGAGCTCTGTCTCGGCCTCAACCGCGACGGCGGGCTGGGCGTTTGCGGCCGGCGTCAGCAATGTGACCGCCAACAACAAGAGCGCGGGGAGGGCGAAGCGGTTCATCGGGTAAAGGGCGGTCACTGAAAACTCCATCTGGATCGTGGGGGCAGCATTCGAATCAGTTGTTTGGCGGCCTGCCCTACGGCTCAACGTCGCTGACGACTCATCTTACTCATCGCCCGCGCAGCATCCGGTCGACCACGCCCTGCGCGACGTCGGCGGGGATGGCGTACGTCGCGGTTCGGCCATAGCGGGCGATATTGAGCCCGACCGCGTCGCCCTCAAGATTCAGCAGCGGGCCGCCGACGTCGTGTGCCCAGAGGATTGTGTCGTGCGTGAGCGCCATCGGGAAGCGGGTCCGGCGTTCGGACAGCTTGCCGCCACGGGCGCTGTAGGTCTCGGCCGCGCTGGGCCCCTGGGGCTCGGGCGTGGGCTCGGCGAAGTCGGCGCGGTCACCGAGCGTGACGTCGAGGGCGAGCTCTTCAGCCGCATCGCCTTCGCCGCGACGGACGGTAAGCGTGAGTGCCTGGCCAACCGCTTGCTCGCCCAGCAGCTGCACGAGCGCATCTCGATCCTCGATCGCCTGCTCGCCGACCGCGATGATGATATCGCCCGCCCGCAGCCCGGCCTCCTGCGCGGGGGTGCCGGGGATGACGGACTCGACGACTGCGCCGCCTGCGCTGGACAGGCCCGACACGCCGAGGAACGGGCCCGACTCGGGCGTCTCGCGCAGGTTGCTGACGCGCTCGGGGATCGGGCGTGCATCCACACCGATGATGCCCAACGCCAATGGCATCGCGTCGGCCCCCGGCGCAACGACGACCTCGCCCAGCACGGGCTTCGCCGACGACCAACGCACGGGCACCAGGCCTTCCGCATCGATCTTCAGCATCGCGATGTCGTTGGCCCAATCGCCGTTGACGATGCGGGCGCTGTAGTCCATGTCGTGCAGCCGAACCGCGACCGGGCCGTTGAGTTCGCTGGCCTTCGTAACGATGTAGCCGTCGGCTCGGACGATCGTGCCCAGCGCCACCACGCGCCGCTGACAAACCACCTCGACCGTACACGCCCCGGCCGACAAGGCCACCCCATCAAACTGCGCCAGCACATGGTCCGCGATCTTGCCGTGCGCCCGGCGAAGTTCGTCGGCGATCTCCTCTAGCGCACGCTCGCGCACCGCGCCGCGGATAATCTGCCGTGTCTCCGCCAAACGCTCGTCGATCCGGTCGGGCCCATCCCCCAGCGGCGACCCCTCGACCGCGTTGAGCTCGCGCGTCCTTCGTTCACGCTCGGCCAAGCGTTCTTCGTACTCACGGATACCCGCGATCAAGTCCTCCCGGCCAAGCAGCGTCGCCAACTCCTCGGGCATCAGCTTGACCTGGCCCGCATCGTCCCGGCTCGCGTCGAGCGCCGCACGCAGGGCCTCGTCGCCCTCGGCCAGACGGCGGGTGATCTCACGCTGAATGTTTTCGGGCAGCGATTCAAGCCCGGGCACGACCTCGCCCGCGCCTTGGGGCATCGCGCTGATCTCTTGCGGCTCGAGCAGCGCGTCCCACTGCGCGTGGTAGACGTCGATGGGCACATGCCGATTGACCAGCACGTTCATCTCAATATTGCTGTGGATGCCGATCACTTCGCCGGCCATGTTGTAGAGCGGGCCGCCCGAGTCGCCCGAGACGACGGTGCAGTCGGTGGTGATCGCGCCGGTCATCGCGGCGCGGGACGAGACATGGACGATCCGCCCCAGCCGCATCGGCGCGGGCCGGTCGGTCTGCACCCCCGCCGCGTGGCCAAACGCGATGCACCAGTCGCCCTCCCAAAGCCCGCCGGCCTTCGCGACGGGCGCGAAGGGGTAGGCGCCCGGCTCCGTGATGCGCGCCATGCCCGAGTCGACCTGGCGGTTTGCGCCCAGCGCGCGGGCGGGGACCTGTCGGCCGTCGTGCAGCACGATCGTGATCGCCCCGCCGACCTCGGGCAGCACGTGCGCCGCGGTCAGCACGAGGCCGTCTTCGCTGATGATGACGCCGCTGCCCATCCCCCCGCCGGGCATCATGATCCCGACGGTCGCGGCGCGGCACTGCTCGGCCAGGGCGGTGGACTGCTGGTTGAGCTCGCTGATCGATTCGGGCACCTGCGCCGCATCGGTAAAACAAGGCAGGCCGGCCGACAACACCAGCGCGATCAAGGCGGGCAGGACGCGGGCGGACCGGATCGCAAGGCTCATGGTGTCGGCTCCATCGATGTGTCGGACGACGCCAGCGTAGCCGAGCCGGGCCGTTTTCACTAGCAAAACTCTACGCTTCATACGCCGGCCTGGCCTACGCGGTTTCGGGGTTTTTGCTTGGGCCCCCGCTTTCGCTGCCCGGCCTGGGGGTTTGGAGCGACCGCGTGTACGCCTCGGACCCGCCGCGCGGCACGCTGAGGGTTCGCCAATCCGCCCCCGCGAGGCGTTTGCACTGGCTGACGATTTGGCCCACGTGGTAGCCGTAGTGCGCGAGCTGGCGGTGGATCGCCCGCGCGAGCGTCAGGGGCTGACCGCGGATCGTGACTTCTTTCGTGAGGTCGTCGCCCGTCAGCGCATCGAGCGTCTGCAACAGCACCGCCCAGCCCGAGGCCCAATCCTTTTCCAGCGCGTCTCTGTCGGCGTAGTCATCCACAAACTCGGTGTCGCGATACCGCCAGGCCTTCTCGCCATCGCTCGAAAGCACATCTGTCCACCGCGAACGCATGTTGCCCGCCATGTGCTTCATGATGACTGCGACGCTGTTGCCATCGGGATCGAGCACGACACGCAACTGCTCGAACGTCACCTGCGCGATCGCCGACTCCGCCAAATCGCGCTGCGACACAAACGTCTCGCGTGCGCTGGCCAGCACCACTGCACCCAGATCATGCCCCATGCCGTGCTCCTGTTTCGCATTGCTTGCCGACGCTCGGCGGGCGGCGCGTCGGTGGCCTGCGTAGCGCGCCGCCCGCTGGGCGACGGCTAAGCGGCGTGTCGTGCATCCCGTTCCGCGCTGCTATCGTAGCAGCGTGACCCTGTTCCCCTCCGACGCCCGGCTGCAGATCCTCTCGCTCTCGCCCACCGCGCGCGACACCCACCGCACGATGGTCCGCGTCGGCGACCCCGAGGCCGGCACCAAGGGCAAGGTCGTCGCCACGCTCAATACCCGGCTGATCAACGACCTCGGGCTCTACAAGGGCCAGCCCTGGAGCGATCAGCTCGCGCAGCGGGTCGAGGACGCCAAGGGGTTTGACAAGGCTTTCCGCGCGGCGACCCGACGCCTCGCCCGCCGCGCGATGAGTCGGCGGATGATCGACGACAAGCTGCGCCAGCTCGAGCACCCGGCCGGGACCCGCGCAGCCGTGCTCGAACGCCTCGAACAACTCGAGCTGATCGACGACGCGCAGTTTGGCCGAATGCTCGTGCGGGCCGAGATGTCGCGCAAGCCCGCCGGGCCGATGCTGCTCAAGCAGAAGCTGTTCGCCAAGGGGATCAGCGGGGCGCTCGCGGACCAGTTGATTGCCGAGGCCACCGACGACCCCGACGAGCAGCGCAACACCGCCCTCGCGTTCGCGCAGAAAAAAATCGGCGCAATGGCTCGGCTCGACCCCGACGCCCGCTACCGCCGACTCTACGGCCAACTCGCGCGGCGCGGCTTCAACAGCGACACCATCCGCTACGTCATGGAATCCCTGCGTGACGAGCTGCGCGGCGAAGAGGAGGGTGAATAGCCGGCGGTCTACGGACGCCGATCGGTCCACGGTTCGAAACGGATCACAAATCCGGCGTCCGTAGGCCACCGGCTGTCCGAATGGCACACTCAAACTTGCCCTCGCGTTACAATCCCGCCATGGCACGACACACGACACCCGCCGGCATCGCAACACTCGCGCTCGCCGCCCTGCTCTCCACGGGCTGTGTCCAGCGGGTGCTGAGCATCCAGTCCGATCCGCCCGGGGCGTTGGTCTATCTGAATGACCAGGAGGTCGGCCGAACCCCCGTGACCGTGCCCTTCACCTGGTACGGGACCTACGACGTCCGGCTGGAGATGGCGGGCTACCAGACCCTGCACACCGAGCAGCGGCTTGATCAGCCGTGGTGGGAGCACCCGGGCCCGGACCTCTTTGCCGAGGCGATCCCCGGCAAGCGGGTCGAGCGGAGCTGGTCTTTCGAGTTGGAGCCCGCCCTGGCCGCCGAAGCGGTCGATACCGACACCCTGCTGGACCACGCCCGGCAGCTGCGCGAGCTCAACGACCGCCCGGTCGAGTGACCCGCCCGCGATGAACGCCGATCATGGCTATCTACCCGACTGACATCGACTTAGAGCGTGCCAAGGCCCTGACCATCACCTGGTCCGACGGCCGGGTCTCGACGTACCCCGTGGCGTTTTTGCGTCGGAACTCGCCCTCCGCGGATGCGCGGCAGTTTCGTGAAGAATTGGCGAAGAATCCGCTGACCGTGCTGCCCTCGGGGGCCGGATCGGGCGGGCCTTTGCGGGCGGAATCGGTGGAAATGGTGGGGAATTACGCGATTCGGCTGGTTTTTTCGGATGGCCACGACACCGGGCTCTACACCTGGGCGTACCTGCGGTCGATCGACCCGGCGGTGGACGGGGGCGGCGCGGGGTGACGCCCGTTTGCATCCCCGCTAACATAGGTCACCCCCGGAGCAAGGAGATTCTCGGGAAAAGAGCAGGTCACCGGATCACGCCTCGCCGCGATTTCAGAACCACCGACCGATAAGACAGGACGCCATACTACTGACCCTGTAGCCCGGCGGCCGAATGTGACGATGCAGGGCATGCTGTGTATGCTCACCGACCCCCCCTAAGTTTCAAGGGGGCAATCGGATCAAACCGACATTGGCAACAGTTCAGTTAGACACTAGTCGGGTGGCTCAAACAGGAGAGCCCCCCATACAAGACATTGGCCAGCGCTCGGGGGCGGGTGTTGGCCAAGCTCCGAAGCGGATCATTCTCCATTTTTGTGCAACACGTGTTCCACAGGGGATGACACGCCGTTAGTAAGCCGGGCTATTTCACCCGGCACGTTTGGATGCATCTTTCCAAGGAGACGCATTGATGCTTAGCAAGATCTCGACCGCAGCACTCGTAGGCGCCATGGCAGCCGGCTTCGCCGGTACCGCCTCGGCAGATGATGAATCCCGGATCGCCCAGCTGGAGGCCCAGGTCGCCCAGCTCCAGGCACAGACCCAGGGCGACTGGCTGACCGAAGCCCGCGCTGACGAAGTCCGTGGCCTGGTCCAGGACGTTCTGGCCGACTCGGCCACCCGCGCCACCCTGCTTCAGGAAGGCATGGCCGCCGGCATCGACGACAACGGCCACGTGTTCATGCAGTCGGCCAACGGCCAGTTCTCGATGAACATCGCCGGCCAGATCCAGTTCCGCTACTACTTCAACTTCCAGGACGACCGCGGCGGCACTTCCGACGAAGCCCGCTCGACGTTCAACGTCCGCCGTGCGAAGGTCAAGTTCTCCGGCTCCGTCGCCGAGGACTGGGACTACACCATCGTCCTGGCCACCGACCGCGGTGACGGCAACGTCTTCGCCGAAGACGTCATCATCAGCCACGACCTCGGTGAGGGCTGGAAGATGCAGGCCGGTATCTTCAAGCTCCCCTTCGCTCGCCAGGAGCTGATCAGCTCCACCCGCCAGGTCGCCGTCGACCGTGGCCTCGCGACCGAGTTCTTCACCCTGAACCGTGCCGAGCAGGTCCAGTTCAACTACAGCGATGACCAGTGGAAGTTCGCTGTCGCCCTCAGCGACGGTGCCAACTCGGGCTACACCGACCTCCCCGGCGGTGCCAGCAACGACTTCGCCATCACCGCCCGCGCTGACGTCCGTCTCGACGGCGAGTGGGGCGACGCCAAGCACGAGTTCGGCAGCGACTCCGACGCCCTGTTCGTCGGCGGTGCCGTCCACTACCAGAAGGCCGACGGCAGCGCAACCATCGACGACCAGTTCGTCTGGACCGTTGACGCCCTCTGGAAGACCGGCGGCTTCGGCATCTCCGCCGCAGTCTTCGGCAACCACGTCTTCGGCGCCCCCGGCGTCGCCGACGTTGACCAGTTCGGCGCCTACGGCCAGATCAGCTACATCCTCGACGAGAAGTGGAACGTCTTTGGCCGTCTCGAGTACATCGACGACGACACCGCCGCCGACGAACTCCTCGCTCTCACCGTCGGCCTGAACTACCACTTCAACGACAACGTGAAGTTCACCACCGACATCATCTACACCATCTCCGGCGACGACCCGTCCTCAGGTGGCGCCATCAACGGTGGTGAGTCCAGCTCCGGCCTCGGCATGCAGTCGGGCTTCACCGACGACGACGAACAGCTCGCCTGGCGTGCACAGCTCCAGCTCCTGTTCTAAGTCAAACGCTGCCTGAACACAGGCAACACGACTCAACCGCAAGACGCGGGGCACACGCCCCGCGTCTTGTTTTTTGCGCCCCAACAGCCCATGTATGTGAAATATGTTAGCGTCGCGAGCATTGCGAATTTGCGTGTTATTCTTCCCGCGTCAACCACCCCCCTCCCCCACGGAACCCCGACGCGATGACGCAGAAGCCCGCCAACGAAACGACGATCCTGCTGGTCGAGGACGAGCCGGACCTGCTCGAACTGCTCCGCTACAACCTCGCGCGGGAGGGGTATGTCGTGCAGACCGCCGCGACCGGGGAAGACGGGCTCAAGCGCGCCCGGGAGCTGGCGGGCAATCTCGCGCTGGTGCTGCTGGACCTCATGCTCCCGGGCATCGATGGGCTCGAGGTCTGCCGCCAGCTCAAGACCCGCGACGCGACCAGCGGCGTGCCGGTCGTCATGCTGACCGCCAAGGGCGAGGAGCAGGACATCGTCCGCGGGCTCGAGCAGGGGGCCGACGACTACATCACCAAGCCGTTCAGCCCGCGTGTCCTGCTCGCGCGGGTCCGTGCCGTGCTCCGCCGGGCCGAGCGCGACCACCAGCCCACGCCCTCCAGCGTTGTGAAGTCAGGCCCGATCACGATCGACAAGGACCGCCACGAGGTCCACGCCAACGGCGACCGCGTCACGCTGACCGCGACCGAGTTCAAGCTGCTCTCGCTCATCACCTCCAAGCCGGGCCGGGTGTTCACGCGTCAGCAGATCATCGAGACGATCCACGAGGGCTACGCGGCGGTGACCGACCGTAGTGTGGATGTGCAGGTCGTCGCGCTCCGTCGCAAGCTCGGCGACACGGGGCGACAGATCGAGACCGTCCGCGGGGTGGGTTACCGCCTGCGTGACGAGTAGCCGAGCCGGCCGAGCACTTCGGCGTCGGCTGAGTTGCGTGGTCGCGCAGTCGCGCGGTGTTGAATGCCCGTGCCGTGATGCCCGTACCGTGCCGCGGCTTGACCTATCCTGTTGCGAACCCGTCTCTGCCCGGCCACGCGCTGGACGCTGCCCCCTGCACCACCATGCCCCAACCGCTCACCGCCAACCCGATCGCCCTCGCCGACGCGGCCTCGCTGTCGCTGGTCGGGCTGCTTGTCGGCACGGTGATCGTATTGTGCGTGACGATCTGGCTGATGACCCGCTACCGCCAGTGGCTGCGCGACCTGGGGCGCTCGGCGGCGAAGCTCGCGCAGGGCGACCTGACGACGCGCGTCCCGACCAACGGCCCGCCTCACGTCGCGGCCCTCGCGGACACCCTCAACCAGATGGCCGAGCAGCTCGACGGCCGGCTGTCCGAAGTGGTGCGCCAACGCAACGAGCTGGGCACCATCCTGTCGTCGATGGACGAGGGCGTCCTCGCGGTCGATGACCAGTTGCACATCATCAGCATGAACCGCGCCGCCGCCGTGCTGCTCCAGCTCGACCCGGCCGGCGCCATCGACCAGCCCATCGACCAGGTCCTGCAAGAACCCATCCTCCGTGACTACCTGCTCAAGCCGCTCGAGACGGGCCAGGGCGTGCAGGGCGAGATCACACTCACCCGACGGCCCAACGGCCCCGCGGCGACACGCACGACCAACACCGCCGAGCTCACCCCGGAGGCCGGCACGCACATCATCGAGGCGCAGTCCGCGCTGCTCCGTGACGCGACGGGCAAACGCATGGGCACCGTGCTCGTGCTCCACGACGTCTCGCAGCTTCGCCGGCTCGAGTCCATCCGGCAGGACTTTGTCGCCAACGTCTCGCACGAGCTGCGCACCCCGATCAGTGCCGTCAAAGCCGCGGCCGAGACCCTGATCGAAGACATCGAACACGCCCAGGGCCAGCCGCCCGACGCGCAGACGCAGATGAACTTCCTGGGCATCATCAACCGACAGGCGGAGCGCTTGCAGTCGATCGTCGAGGACCTGCTCTCCCTCGCACGCATCGAGCAGGGCAAGCGTGAAGACTCGCTGGAGATGACCTCCGCGCCGCTTTCGCCGCTGATCGCCGCGGCGGTCGAAACCGTCCAAGCCAAAGCCGACGCTAAAAATATCTCGATCCGAACACGATGCGAGACCGGGCTGATGGCGCGGATGAACCGGATGCTGCTCGAGCAGGCGCTCATCAATCTCGTCGACAACGCGGTGAAGTACAGCCCCGAGGGCACGGTCGTCGAGGTCGACGCCCGGCAGGAAAGCAGCGAGGTGAAGATCAAAGTCACCGACCAGGGCCGGGGGATCGAGCCGGGCCACCTGCCCCGGCTGTTCGAGCGGTTCTACCGGACGGACAAGGCGCGCAGCCGGGCGATGGGCGGCACGGGTCTGGGGCTGTCGATTGTGAAGCACATCGCCGAGGCGCACGGCGGCCGGGTCCAGGTCGAAAGCCGGCTGGGTCAAGGCAGCCAGTTCACGCTTGTGATCCGCCCGGGCTAAACCGCCGCTTCCGCGCGCGACGCGCGGTCGATTTCACTTTCCAATTCTGTCCGGCGTGGATATCATCGGCGGCCGAATGCGGTGCAGACCGCCCTGCCCGGCGTTCGCTGTCGAATCGTTACAAGCGTGTTGCGCCGAGCTTCGCGGGCTTTGGCTGGCCGGGGCGAGTCGTCATGCGCGGTGGAGGGGGACACTCGATCCCGATCCATCTCGGCCACAAGGCGGTGGGGTGGTTGTCCCGCATGACGCCTGCAAGCCATATCAGGCGTGTTCAGAATAGGTTAGAATTATAAAGCTCCAAGGATTTCGCCATGCGAACGATTGCAAAACTCTTCGGCCGATCGCCTTTTGTCCCGATCCAGCAGCACATGGAGCGGGTCGCCCGCTGCGTGTCCAAGGCCCAGGCGATGATCGACGCCTACCTCGCCAACGACCAGGAGACGGTCGAGAAGCTCGCGGCCGAGATCGACGAGATCGAGGAGACCGCCGACCACCTGAAGCGCGACATCGAGGGCCAACTCCGCGGCGGGGTGTTCATGGCGGTCGACCGTGGTCGGCTGCGGCAGATCATCGTCGTGCAGGACTCGATCGCGGACAAGATGCAGAACCTCGGCAAGCTGCTGACGCTGCGGGCGTGCGGCGATGTCCCGCCTTTTGTGGAGGAGTTCCGTGCGTTTGTGCAGATCAACCTCGACACCTTCGATGCGATCCGCCAGGTGATCGACGAGTTGGACAACCTGCTCGAGGCCGGGTTCGCCGGCGGCGAGGCGCAGACGACGGTCGAGCTCATCCGCCGGGTGGGTGAGCTGGAAGACGAGGCCGACACGATGCAGCACGACCTGCTCAAGCTGCTCTTTGCGCACGAGACCGACCTGACCGTGGGCAGCTTCTTCCTCTGGACCAAGATCTTCAAGCAGGTCAGCGACCTGGGCGACCGCAGCAACCGCCTGGGCAACCGCATCCGCGGCATCCTGCAACTCAAGTAGCGCGACCCAACCCCGCCCCCCCGACGCGACCTGTCCCAACGCCCAAGGCCTTCGACCCGCCCGGCCCCCACTATCGCCCCCCACCGGAAGCGACACGGAATGACCCTGCTTCTCGCCTTCGACCCCTTCGCCGGCCTCACGACGAACCAATCGATCCTGCTCGTGCTCGCGGTCGCGTTCGGCTTCTACATGGCCTGGAACATCGGCGCCAACGACGTCGCCAACGCCATGGGCACGTCCGTCGGCTCGGGCGCGCTCACCCTCAAGTGGGCCATCATCCTCGCCGCCGTCTTCGAGTTCGGCGGCGCCGCCCTCGTCGGCTCCAACGTCTCCGAGACCGTCCGCAAAGGCATCTTCGACCCCGGGCTCATCACCGACCCCAACATCCTCGCCGCCGGCATGATCGCCGCGCTACTCGCCGCCGGCGTCTGGCTCCAAATCGCGTCCTACTTCGGCTGGCCCGTCTCCACCACCCACTCCATCGTCGGCGCCGTCGTCGGCTTCGGCTGCGTCTCCGTCGGCGTCTCCCAGGTCAACTGGGCGGGCGAGGGCGGCGGTGTCGCGAAAATCGCCGCCAGCTGGGTCGTCTCGCCCCTCCTGGCCGGGTCGATCGCCTACCTCATGTTCCGCTTCATCCAAAAAGGCGTCCTCAACAAACCCGACCCCGTCAAGGCCGCCAAGCGCGTCACGCCCGTCATCGTCTTCTTCATGGTCATGATCCTCGCGGGCATGACCGCCTTCAAGGGGCTCAAGTATTTTTGGAAGAGCGACTTCGTCAAGAACGCGGGCTGGCTCGACCCGGCCTGGGGCAAGGACCCCGTGTTCGTCTTCGGCTTCGCGGCCGTGCTCGGGCTCGTCTGCGCGGTCATCACCTGGGCCATCGTCCGCCGCATCGACGACGTCCCGCTCGACACCCGCCAACGCTTCGAGGCCGCCTACGTCGCTCGCTCGCTGAGCAAGATGCACAAGCATATGGCCCGGGTCCAGGCCTCGGCGCACGGCGAAGTGGGCGAGCGCGCCGACCACATCCTCGCCGAGGTCCGTAAGCTCGAGAAGCTCGCACAGAAACAGACCGACCCCGCCGCGACGCACTCGGTCTACCGCAAGGTCGAAAAGATCTTCATGTACCTGCAGATCCTCAGCGCGTGCTTCGTCGCCTTCGCCCACGGCGCAAACGATGTCGCCAACGCGATCGGCCCGCTCTCCGCCGCGGTGCAGGCGCTGCACGGCACGATCGGCAGCGAGGCCACCGTCCCCACCTGGGCCCTGCTGCTGGGCGGCACGGGCATCATCATCGGCCTGGCGACCTGGGGCTGGCGCGTCATGCAGACCATCGGCAAAAAAATCACCGAGCTCACACCCACCCGCGGCTTCTGCGCCGAACTCGCCGCCGCGACCACCATCCTCATCGCCTCGCTCCCCTTCGCCTGGGCCAAGGTCCCCATCTCCACCACACACACCCTCGTCGGCGCGGTGCTCGGCGTCGGCATGGCGCGCGGGCTGGGCGCCATCAACCTCAACACCGTCCGCGACATCGCCGCGTCATGGGTCATCACCATCCCCGCCGGCGCAGGCTTGTGTATCGTCTTCTACTACATCCTCCGGCTGGTCTTCATCCACTAACCAGCCCACCCACCGAGGCACGCACAGCGCATGAAGGTCCTGATCTTCCGTCACGGCATCGCAGAACCCCGCATCGATGGGCTCGACGACCCCAACCGCCAACTCACGCGGCAGGGCTACGGCCGGACCCAACTCGCCGTCATCGGTCTCACCCGGCTCATGCGGCCCGTCGACCTCATCCTCACCAGCCCCTACACCCGCGCCGAACAAACCGCCAAAGTGCTCGGCCTCGCGATGCGCCGCACACCCGAAACACTCGACGCCCTCGCCGCCGACCGCCCCGCACGCGACACGATCGACGCCATCCTCCACCGCGTTGACACCTCCATCGCGCTGGTCGGCCACAACCCGCAGCTCGAAGAAATCGTCACCCTGCTCTGCGGACGCGACCCCCGACGCAAGCTCACCCCCATCAGCAAAGCCGGCGCAGTCCTGCTCCGCGTCAAACGCTACCCCGAAAAACCCGCGACGCTGCAGTGGGCGATGTCCCCGCGCGTCCTGCGCATGCTCGCCCGCCGACTCCCCCGCCAGCGCCCGCCGTTCCCCATGTCCAAAACCGACATCGAACCGCTCCCGCCCGAGCCCGCACCAACGCCCCAACCCACGCCACCTGCACCGGCGTCGCCACCACACGATCCGCCAGCCGACCACACCCCACCGGCTCCGCAGTAACGCACGTGCCACGCACGACGCTCACGCGCCGCATGGGTGTCGCTTCTGTTTTAGGATGCGTAACAAAAACGCAAGAAGCATCGCCCTGCCCTACCCCAGCAGCGCCGCGATGCGGTCCGCCAGCTGATCCAATAGCGGCTGCACCTGCTCGCTGTCGGGCCGGCACTTGCCCAGCTTGGTAAACAGCCGGCTGAGCGTACGCGTCTCTTCCCCGGTCAGAGGGTTGAGCCGGCCCGCGTCCTCTTCCTGGTACTCGACCTTGAGCACGCCCTGCGCCGCGTGGTTGCGGTCCGCGATCAGGCCGTGGTGATGCCGAGCACGCCCGAGCACGACGAAGGGGAAGTTGACGTTCCGGATCGGGCCACACGTCAGCTTCTTCCCGCCGATCGCGCCGCGCAGCGGGCTGGGCAGCCAACGGCTCTTGGTCGGGATCTTCGCCACACGCCCAGCCGAGTACCAGCCGAGACCGCCGCCGACGATCGCACCGACCACCGCCCCCGCCATAAACGATACCGCGCCGACCGACGCGTCGATCACCCCGCCCGTCGCCGCCCCGCCCGCCACGCCCGCCAGCACCCAGTGCTTCTTGCGCAGCCCGAACAGCACCCACGCGTGCTCCGAAAACAGGTCGCCCTCCAGCAGCGCCTGCGACTCGACATCGCCCTCCACGCGTTCAAGCCGATCGTGGCCATACACCGACTCGACCTCCTGCCGGCAACGGCGTTCGAGCTGGCGCAGCCGGCCACGCAGCTTGCCCTGCAACGCCTCCTTGTGCGGCGTCGCCTCTTCCTCACGCGACAACACCTTCGACTCGGTCAGCGTCAGCATGTCCGCCAGCAGCCCCGCGATCAGCTCGGCCGATCGCCGGCGATACCCCGCGCGCTGATCCGCCAACGCCTCGGCAGCATCACGCATCGGGGCCGCCCACCCCTCGCGCAGCTCGCCAAAACCACGCAGCAGCTCCAGGTGCTTCTCGAACGGCGCGGTCACCGCGTTGAACTCTCGCACGATGCTGAAGTACTGGTCCAGCGCCGTCCGCCAAGAACCCGTGTAGTCCGCGCTGCCGATCTGGTTGATGAGCGCCATCCTCGGCCGACCCGCCCAGCGCAGAATCTCCATCTCCGCCTCGTACTCCTCGCTGAACGGGATCGACCCATCGACCACATACAACACCCCCGCCTGCCCTCCGTCCGCAACCAACGGCGTCAACAGCTCGACCTCGTTGCGCAGCTCCGCATCCCCGCGGTGCCCCGTGATGAACTTCCGCACGACCTCGTTTCGACGATCGACCCCCTCGTCGTGCCGACGCATCCAGTCCAGCGCCCGCCGCGCGTTCTCGAAGCCCGGCGTATCGACCAGCGTGTACAGCAAACGCCCATCCACGCGCATCGGGAAGTGGTCCGCGCGCACCGTCGTACCGGGCCGGGGCGCGATCTTCACCGACGCGTCCTCCGCCAGCGTCGCGACGATGCTCGACTTGCCCTTGTTGGGATGGCCCACGACCACGAGCAACGGCGCATCCGCACCGCTGCCCGGCGTGCCTACGCCACGCGTCAACTCATCCGTCATCGCCGGCCCCTTCCTCGGACATCGCTACCGTCAGCCACGGGTCGCCCAGCGTCTGCACCCGGCGACGCCACTGCGCCAAATGCTCCGCGTCGTCCGACACAAGCCGACCCGACGCATCATGCGACACCGCACACACACGCACCGGCACCGCGTCCCCCACCGACGACCGCAGCGCCTTCAAAAACGACAACACCTCAAGCATCGGCGGCTCCCACAGCTTCACCAACACCACCACCCCACGCGGCGGGCCCCCACCGCCCGGCACCACCAGTGTGCCGACCTGCTCAACCGCCGCCGTGTCCTCATCCATCGTCCGCGCCCCGCCGGCCGGCAGGATGTCGTCTACCTCCAGCCCGAGCACCTGCCGCGCCCGCCCCACCGTCCCCGCCGCGCGGGACCAGTCGACCACCACCGGGTGCGTCCCCACCCCCGCCTCGGGCCAGGCCGAGCCCGCCGCACAGTCCACCTCTTCCGCCGTGTCCTGCGCCGCCGCACCGCCGCGCAGACGATGCAGCACCGCCGTCGCGCCGGGCGTCGCGACCAACGCATGGCGCGACGCACGCCCCAGCGCCACCTGCGCCCACACCAACGCCACCAGCCGAGGCAGCAGCCCGTAAACCAGCATCGACAGCAGCAAAAACGACCACCACGACCCACCCACCCGGCTAGGCAAATCGCCCGTCCCCCGCTGAAAACGCGTCGCGTGCACCAGCTCCAACGTCGGCACCGCCTCGGCAACAAACACCCAGGGCAGCGACACCGCCGACGTCAAGGCATGGAACGAATCGGGCTCGATATCGAGTGTTGTGCTCCACACAAAGAGCAGGTCCGTGAAGACCACCATCGAGACAAACACACCCGCCGCCGCGACATTGAACGCCACCGCAAAAAGCTGCGACCACCGCACCACCGCCCACAACTGCACCCGCCCGTACACACGCCGATGCGCCCCCGCCCGACCGATCGAGGCCGCCAGCGCCTCGCGCATCCCCTGCGGCATCAGCCGCGCGATCAGGAACGACAGCCGGCCCGGGCTCAGCCGACGAAGCGCCTCCTGCACCGACGAAAAACCCGGCAGCCATACCGTCCACCCCGCCGGCAACACCGCAAGCACCGCGAGCACCAGCGTCGCCGCCTGCAGAAAAACAAACACACCCAGCGCCGCCACCACGTTCACCGGCCGCTCGCCGTCAAACACAAACACACCCAGCGCGACCCCCGAACCCATCAACAGGCCAAGCAACACCAGCCCAAAACCCGCCAGCGACATCGCGCTATGCACCTGGTCCGACACGGCATCGGCCTCGGCGTCCTCCGCGTGCTCAAGCCACCAGCGCAGCCGCGCCGCGTCGTCCAGCGCATCGCCCCCGTCCAGCGACGCGAGCTTCGCCGACAACGCGCGGTCCCGCGTCACCAGCTCGCCACGCGGCCGCTGCTCGTCATGGTTCAGGCGTGCCGCCAGCGCGATCAACTCGACCGGCGAGACATGCGTGTTAGGGGGCGTAGCCATACCCGTGCATGATCGGTTAGATAGCCCACCACCGCAAAAAGCCCGCCCGCAAACTCAAGCCGCGCCCGGCGAAACCGGAACCACCACCCCGTCGCCCGTCAGCAACAGCATCGCCTCCACCGCCTCGGGCCGGATCGACAGCATCGCACACAGCGCCGCGCGATACGCATTGACCTGGCCCGCGTAAAGCGACGCCAGCGCGGACGGGCCGGCGTCAGGTATACGGTCTGTCTTGAAATCGATCAGCCGGGCGCGCGTTGCCATGCCATCCTCATCTCGCCAGACATGCACCCGGTCAAACACCCCACGCAACAGCCGGCCATCCAACACCACCGCAAACCCACGCTCACGCCACAGCTCACAAGCACCCGCGCGTGATAAGCAAGACCGCACCGCGTCGTGTGACAACAACGCCGAAAGCCGCTGCCCAAACGCCTCCACCTCGCCCGACCCGCTCGGCTGCCCCGCGCGACCCAGCGCCGACACCACCGCATCCGCGTCCGGCAGCGCATCCTCACCCGCAAAACCCAACAACTCACACACCGCGTGCATCGCGCTGCCAAACCCACGCCCACCCGACGGGCTCAGCTTGAGCAGGTCCGCCGCAAGCACCCGCGTGTCCTCCGCGCCATCGCTGGGCCGACGCTCGGGCATCCCGCGCGTCGGCGGACCGCTCGGCGCAAGCGTAATCACACCCCGCGCGACCTCTGCGACTCCGGGAGCCGAAGGGCCGGCCGTTGCGTCGGCAACAGGCGCGCCCCCCGACGCCCAATCCGGATCGCCGATTTCGTAAAGCACCTCATCGCCCGCAGCGGACTCATCAACATCCGACGCCAACGCCTGCCGCAAGATCGCCGCAAAACTCAGGTTCGTCCGCCCCACCGATGACAGCCCGCTCTTGGTTTCTTTCAGGGGCGGGACCAGCAGGTGCAGCGCGTGCTTCGCGCGCGTCATCCCCACATACAGCAGGCACAAGTCCTCACCCCGCTGCCACGCATCCTCGCGGTCCGCCAGATGCTCCAACCCGATCGCAGACAGCTTGTCCCGCTTGACCCGCCGCACCACCGCGCGCGGCCGATCCAACGGCGAATCCCGATCCAGCATCACCAGCGCATTGCGATCACTCTGGCTCAACACCGCGTGCAGGTCCGGCAGCACGACCGTGTCAAACTCCAAACCCTTCGCCGCGTGCAGCGTCATCACCCGCACCGACGCGGGCGTGGGCGACTCGACCCGTGCGCGTCGTACCACCTCCACAAACCCACTCACCCGCAGCGCCCCGCCGCCCGGCACCGCGCCCGCCATGTCCTGGTCGTACTGCTGCGCAAGCCCGACCAACTGCTCAAGCCGGTGCAGTGCACGCGCATCGCACGACGACGCGACCGCCTTACACCACTGCGCAACCGTTTCGCCAAACCCGCGGTCAAGCAGCGCCCGCCGGACCCCAAGCGCCGCCGACGCCACCGCGCCCGGGTCACGCCAGTCCACCCCGATCACTGCGCCCAACGGCGAGTTGCCGACGTGGAACGCCGCGACCGTATCGCCCGGGTGGTCCGCGAGTTGGATCGCCGACAACACAGCGCTGACCGCCGGCGTATGGTCGATCGGGTTGCCCCCCTCCTCCGATACCGCAACACCCAACCCACGCAGCCGATGCAGCAAACCCCGCGCCGCCTTCTTCCTTCTCAGCAGCACACCAATCGTTTTGCCCGGCGACGCCTCGGCGAGCGCAGCGATATGCTCGGCACAATAAACCTCATGCGGCGAAGCCACCCCCGCCTCGTCATCCTCACCCCCGTCATCCCGCGTCGTTTCCTGATCGCTTGGCGAAGTCGTCTTGAGCAGCACATGCCCGGGCAGCGACGTGTCATGCGCCGCGTGCATCTCATAACGCCCCGCCCACGCCCCGACCGCGTTGTCCCAGCGATGATGCTTGTCGTCCAAAGCCGCGTTCGTGGTCAGCGTCGAAAACACCTGGTTCACCGCGTCCAGCACCACCGCCGACGACCGCCGGCTCTGCGTCATCGTCCACGGCACCACGCCGGGCAGCGCCTCGACCGCACTGAACAACTCCGCGCAGCCGCCGCGCCAGCCGTAGATCGCCTGCTTCTCATCGCCGACACAGAAGAAGCTGCGTGCACCATCCGCCGCGGCCGTGACCTCCAGCGCGAACGGCTCGAGCACCTGCCACTGCGGCAGCGACGTGTCCTGGAACTCATCCAGCAGCAGGTGCGTCACACGCGAATCCAGCCGGTAATAGAACTGCTCCGCGACATCCTCGCCCAGCCCCGGCATCGCCCGCGCGAGCAGATGCGTCAGGTCGCTGAAAAGCAACACACGCGCCGAGCGTTTCGCCGATTCGTACTGCGACGAAAACGCGTGGAGCAGGTCGTACGTCGACTCGGTCATGTGCGCAAGCTGCTGAAGCGTCTGCGCCCGGGCGTGCTGCAAGACCGGCACCAACGCCCCGCGCCAGACCTCCGGCACCGCACACCCGCCATACACCGCGCCGTCCCCGTCTTCAAGCAAGCGCTGCCCGATCGGGTGTTGGAGGATGGCATCAAAGTCATGCCGCTGCGCCGCCGCGCTGATCGTCTCGTACGCCGTGGCCCAGGTCTTGCGCGGCGTGCCCGTCTTGGTCAACGGGATATGCTCGCCCAGCGCGATCACATCCTGCACCACCGCAACAAGGAGATCCCGGCTCAGCACCGCCGGCGGGTCCAGCGTCGACCACAACGCCCGCTCGTCGTACTGGCGATACACATCATGCAGCTCAACCACCAGCGCATCGATCGCCTCGGTCACCGAGCGCTCGGCCGTATCGTGATGGACTCGGCGGAGCAGCTCAATCAACGTCTGAAACCCATCGTCACTCGCGGCCGCATCGCCGAGCACACGCTGGATCGCGTCGTACCGGATCTCGCGTACCGCCGGGTGGTACGCGTCCATCAGCCGCGGCTCGGCCGGGAGGTCAAGCTCAAACCGAAGCGCCCGGGCCGCACGATTAAAGAAGCTGTCGATCGTCCCGATCGCGAGGCGGTTGAGCCCATCGACCAGCCGGCGCAGCATCGCCAGGCACTCCGCCTCACTCAAGCCGAACCCACCCAGCGCATCGTCAAGCCCCGCACGCTCGCGCGCATCCACCGACGCCCGGGCCAGCCAGCCGAGCACGCGGCCAAGCACCTCGCCTGCGGCCTTACGCGTGAACGTCGTCGCGAGGATGTGTTCCGCCGTCTCGCCCGCACGCAGCAGCCGTAGGTAGCGCGTCGTCAGCCGATACGTCTTGCCCGTCCCCGCCGACGCGCGGATCAGCAGGTGCGGCGCGGCCGGCGGATGGACCGCAAGATCATCACCGCCCCCCGAACGCCCGTACGTCCGCTGGATAAACGCATCAACCGCGCCCGGGTCGCTGGGTAACTCATCCTGCGTCCGCTCATCCATCGCCTGCCCCCGATCCCCCGCCGCTGCGCTGCACGATCCGCGCACGGTCTTCCGCCTCGTCCGCACACAGCCCCGCCAAGCCATCCTCAAAACCCGGGAGTTGCTCGCTCGGCGGCCAGTAGAGGCGCAAACGCAGCGCACGGATCACCTCGTCACGCATCGCCAACGCCTCCGCGATCTCCGCCTCATCCCACACCGCGATCGACAGCGCAGCGTCCGACAGCGTCTTGGGCACATTGAAATACGCAAGCTCAACACGATCCCCCGTCACACCAAGCTCGGCACACAGCCCGCGATACAGCGGGAGCTGCAGGTCCGTCCAACGCTTGTCGTTCTTCGGCCCGGCCCGGTGCGTTGACTCGGGCGACTTCGCGCGGTTCGATGTTTTGTAATCGATCACGAGATAGCGCCCGTCCTCGTGCCGATCGATCCGGTCGATCTTGCCCGTCAGCGTGAACGGCTCGCCATCGACCTCGATTGTCTGCGACAGCCGACCCGATCGGCCTGCGCCTTCGACATGCGTTACACGCCAGCCCTGCGCGGCGTGTAACGCCTGCACCCGCGCCGCCGCTTCAAGCCGATAGCGCAGCTGCTCCGCCTGGACACGCACCGCGGCCCGCGGGTGTGGGCCGTACTGCTCGCGTAAACCCTGGTCGAGCGCAGCGCTCAGGCGATCGTAAATCTTGTCCGGGCGGTCCTCACCCTGCAGCGCATCCTCGCCCAACACACGCAGCGCCGCGTGCGCGAGCGAGCCAAACGCCCCGCCGTCCAACTCGACCGCGCGGTCATCGAGCAGCCGGAGCTTACGCACGTGCTTCAGGTAGAACCGGTATGGGCAAGCGAGATAGTCGCGGAACGCAGTCACCGAAAGCTGCGTCAGTGCCGGCTCATCCAGCATCGGCGTCGGGATCAGGAAGCGGTCGTGCCGGCCCGGCGTCAGCAGCGCGGGGCGCGGCGGCGTGTCGTGCGCCTCTTCGAAAAACCACGCGACACGCCGCGAGAGTGTCGCGTCGCTCCCCCGCAGCAGCAGCCGACTCGGCATCAGCGGGTCGCCCGACGGGCTCACCCGACCCGCGACCAGCAAGCAGTCCCCGTGGGCCCGGCTCGACACCACCGACGTCAGCATCAACTGCTCGCGCGCCAGCCGGTGGTCGTCGTCATGCAGACCCAACGCCTCACGCACCTGCCGGGGCAGCATCGGGTGCTCCGCGATCGGCTCGGGCACCGCCCCTTCATTGACCCCGACCACCACCACCCGCGGCGCATCATCCAACGCAAGCTCAAGCACCCCAACCAGCTCCACCGCGGGCGAGCCGCCCGGTTCGGGCACGGGCGTCGCGTCCACCTGCCCAAGCACAAAGCGCACCGCCTGCGTAAACGTCGTCGACGGGATGTACGCCGCTCCATCTTGCAGCGTGCCGATCGTCTCGATCAGATTGCCGATGGCCTCCAGCCCCAACACCACCGGGCGGTCCTCGGGCCGGTGGCGACTCAGCGCCGTCTCGCCGTACACCCGCGCGAGCGCCTCGCCGATCGGCCTGGCCCACTGTGTCAACGGCCGACGCACGCTCGAAGACCCCTCGGGCAGCAGCGCCTGGACCGCGCCATAAATCGCCCCCAGCGCCTCGCGCTGTGCCGAGTCGCCCAGCCAGTGCCCGGTCACTTCGCCCTGCAGGTGCGCACTCGCGTAGCGGTCGAGCAGGCCCAGCCAGCCGCCGTCTTGATGGTCAAGCACCGCGCCGGCTTCGCGTGCCGCGTGCGACGCGTACGTCAGCGCATCGGGGTGACGCAGCAGCGACGCGAGCCGATCAAAACGCAGCGCCCCCGCGTACTCGCCCAGCGCCTCCAGCAGCAGCACCGGCCGAGACCGCGAGACCGGCCGACCGTTCACCGACCTCGCCGGCACACCCGACAGCTCCAGCGTCCGCTCGACGATGCCCGCCAGTGACGCGTCGCCCAACCCCACCGTGACGCTGTCCGCCGACAGCGCTCCATCTCTGCTCCAGCGCGCGAGCGCATCAAGCACGGCCTCTGCCTGATCGCCCGGCTCACTCACAAACGCGATCGCGTCGTCCGCCGTCGGCAACGAGCGCGACAACCAATAGCCCGGCCTGAGCACACCCCAGGCATCAAACCCCCCGGCATGTTCCGAGGGCGCGAAGATCAGCGCATCGACACGCTGCGCATAGCGTCCAAGCAATTGCGTATGGATCGGGCGGAGGTCAGGCGTCGCGACCAGCACCACGTGTGGCACCTGCGCGGCCGCGTTCGCATCGCCCGCCGCGTCGCGCCGCGCGGCGTGGGCATCGACCAGGCCTAGCCCCGCGAGCGCTTCGTGGTACCGCCGATCCAACGTGCCGACGGCGGCCCAGCGCTCATCACCCGTCAACGCGTCACACTGCGCCGCCTGCTCGGGCGTCATCCCCACCGTACCCAGCTCGGCCGCGAGCGTCTCCAACTGCCCCGCCAGCGCCCACCAGCCAGGCCAATCGTCGCGCCCCGGCGGCGCGGGGGTCAGCGTCGACAGCAGCGCCCCATCCGCGTCGCGCAGCGCCGAAGCACGCACCAGCAGTGCCGTGCAACGGTCCGCGATGCCCGGCTGCGTCGCGGCGTTCGGCGGCATCAGGCGGTCCGCCAGCGCGCCTACCGTCACGACCGTCGGCGGCACCAACGCGACCCCCCGCTCCACCGCGAGCTGCGCGAGCAGTTCGACCAGCCGACGCTGCGCCCGCCCGCCGGGCACCGCGACCAGCAGGCCCGACAGGTCGCCCGGCGTGGGCTGGGCCGGGTGCGAGAGCAGCCAACGCGCCGCGGCCGGCAAAGCCGGGCCGGCCCAGCCCAGGAACGCGCGCTGCGGATCGCCATAGTCGCCCATCGCTACAAGGTACCGGCTGGGGCCGAGGCGTGAGCAGCCGTGCGCCCGCGTCGTGGCAGAGAGGCCCCGGCGGTTTGATTCTGCCGGTTGTTTCCTGACTTCGCACAGCTTCGCGCGTACAATCCGGGCATGAGTAACAACCTCGAAGAACGTATCGCGCAGTGGGAACAGATGTGCCGGGAAGCGCCCGACGACATGTCGTTCCTCTCGCTTGGCAATGTGTACAAGGAAGCGGATCGGCTGGAAGACGCGGCCGACGCGTACGCGAAGGCGATCGAGCACAACCCGCAGATGTCGCGTGCCTACCACGCCCGGGGCCAGGCGCTGATCAAGCTTGGCCGGGAGGACGAGGCGGGCCCGCTGCTGCTGACCGGCTACGAGGTCGCGGCGGAGCTGGGCGAGGTCATGCCGCAAAAGTCCATGGCCGCGCTGATCCAGAAGCTGGGCCTTGAGCTGCCCGAGGTCGAAGACTACAACGCCCGCAAGCAGGAAGTCGAGGCCGCCGGCGACCAGGTCCTGGACAAGCGCACCGGCCAGCCGCAGGGCAAGCTGCCCGACCCGCCGATGCGCGGCCCGATCGGCGCGTACATCTTCGCCCACTTCGGCCAGGACACCTGGCGCGAATGGATCGGCATGGGCACCAAAGTCATCAACGAACTCCGCCTCGACTTCAGCAACCCCGCGCATCAGGACGTCTACGAACAGCACATGCTCGAGTGGCTGGGCGTGACCAAGGAAGACGTCGAGGCGTTTGCGGGGAGTGAGGCCTAACGCGCTTCACCGATACGTGTTGAACGCATCATGCCAACCCCGGACCACATACCGATACAACCGGCCCTGTCTACGCACGAGGCTGGCGTCTGTGACAGGTTGCGTGGTCACGTCGAAAAGCTCGCGGGCGAAATCGGCATCCGACACGACAGTATCCCTGAAACCATCTCAGCGACTGTTGACTACATCCGCGACGTGTTTAATCAACTGGGGCAAGTTGTCTCGGTTGAGACCTACGCGACCCCTGCGGGTGAGGCGAAGAACCTCGTTGTTGAATGGCCTGGAACAACCAAGGCTGATCAGATTGTGATTGTCGGAGCGCACTACGACACTGTTCGAAGGACCCCCGGCGCAGACGACAATGCGTCAGCGGTCGCGATGATGCTTGAGGTCTGCCAAGCGCTTGCGGGGTGCCACTTCGCTCGCACCGTTCGTTTTGTCGCGTTCGCGAATGAAGAGCCTCCTCACTTCGGCACCCCAACGATGGGCAGCCAGGTCTATGCCGACCGGTGTAAAGAACGCGGCGATGCAATCCACACAATGATCTGCTTAGAGATGGTCGGGTTTTACAGCACGGCCCCCAACAGTCAGGAGTACCCCGACGAACTGCCGGCCATGCTTCGCCCAATGCTGCCCTCGACGGGCGACTTCATCGCTTTTGTTGCCGACCTCGCCACGCACCGACAACTCGGCACATTCAAACGCGCCTTCAAACGCCGGACCCGGTTCCCCGTGGTGGCGGCCCCGTTGCCCAAGGCCCGCGAGATCTTATGGGTTTCGGATCACGGACCGTTCTGGGATCATGGCTACCCTGCCATCATGGTGACGGATACGAGTTGGTTCAGAAACCCGCACTACCATGCACCAACCGATAGACCTGAAACACTGGATTACGAACGGATGGCGCGTGTGGCAGAAGGTGTGATCGCAGGTGTTTCGGCCTTGGCGAAACCCAAGGGCAAAGACTGACCTGACTATCGTCGTCGGCGGCGGAGGAACATCAGGCCGGTGGCGAGCAGGGCGAGGGAGCCGGGCTCGGGGACGACGGCGGCGGCGAGGGGGACGCCGGGGAAGGCGGTGCCTTCGCCCCACTGGGCGAGGAGGATGTCGAGGTCGGCGGCGCTGACCAGGCCGTCACCGCTGACATCCGCGCCGGTGCCGGGGTCGACGCTGCTGCCCCAGTTAGCGAGGACCATGTCGAGGTCGGTCTGATCGACGAACCAGTCGCGGTTGGCGTCGCCGAGGACGGGGGTGGTGTCTTCGATGATGCGGACGCCCTGAGACGCAAGCCAGGCGAGGTTGGAGGCGGTCTGGACGGCGGCGTAGATGGAGACGTCGCCGTATCGGAACTCGGGGCCGTAGTCGTTGTAGCCGGTGTTGAGCACGCCGGTGATGAACCAGGCGTCGCCGAACTGTGCCATGAGCGGGCTGCCCGAGTCGCCGCCGGCGGTGCCGCCTTCAAGGTCGAGCGGGGTGCTTGAGCCGAAGGTGTTGGTGTTGTTCGAGGGCGAGTCGAAGTCGAACTGGAGGGTGGGGTTGTTGGAGTAGTAGGGGTCGTCGCCGTAGCGTTCGATCATGTTGGTGACGGCGAGTTTGTCGTCGGAGCCGGGCGGGTCGGAGTGGCTGGTGCCGGTGCCCTGGAGCCCGTAGCCGACGGCGGCGCCGAGGTGGCCCACGGGGTTTTCGCTGGTGACGAGCGCGGGCGCGACGCTGGTGATGGGCGAACTGAGGGTGAGGACGGCGAAGTCGTACGCGGCGTCACCGCCGGAGGAGACCCAGCCGGGGTTGATCGCGATGGAGGCGACGTTGGGGGTCAGGGTGTTGGGGACGTTGGCACCGAGACCGAAGGCGTAGCCGCTGACGGAGCTATCGGGCGTGCCATCGGGGGTGAAGAAGCCCGGCCCGCCGGACTGATCGACGCAGTGGGCGGCGATGAGGACCTGGGTCGGGGAGATGAGGGTCGCGGTGCAGGACTGGCCAAACGTCCGGCCGAAGTACCCGGTGGCGGGGAACATCGCGGCGAGCTCTTCGTGGGGCGTCGCGCTGCGGTCGTGGCGGATGTAAATCGCGCTGGCATCGGTCGCGGAAAACAACGCAGCGGCACCGATACCGGCAATC
Organism: Phycisphaerales bacterium JB063; assembly: GCA_044439905.1. Taxonomy (GTDB): domain Bacteria; phylum Planctomycetota; class Phycisphaerae; order Phycisphaerales; family Phycisphaeraceae; genus JAHQVV01. Next base: position 26,260 of record JBITAC010000047.1, read on the forward strand.
ATAAGCGAGCGGGTGGTCAGCAAGGCGATCTCCTCATCCTGTGGGGGCACAGATGGGCACAGGCGTGCCACAGCCCCGTAGAATCAGTATAGTCCCTAGTATGTCCGAAGTCGAAGAGGTTTACCGCCGGCTCGTGGATCTTGCCGGGGGACCGGCCCGCACAAACGCTCAAATCCGCCGGGAGTACCACGGCTCGTCGATCCCCCACCTGGGCCTGACCCTCCCCACCCAGCGCCGGGCCCTCAAACAGGGCTACAGCTTCTCCGGCCTGCCCGCGAAGCAGCAGGTCAAACGCTGGGACGGCGTCTGGCGCGAGGCGTCCTGGTTCGAGACCATGAGCCAGGCGGCGCTCTGGCTCAGTATGCTCCGCGACCCGGCCGACCTGCTCGCGTGCTGGCCCACCGCCAAGGGCTGGATCGAGCAGTGCGACAACTGGGCCCACAGCGACCTGCTCTCGAGCGCCTACACCCGCATGCTCGAAGCCGACACCGAACGCGCAAAGGTCTACCCGACGCTGGTGAAGTGGAACACCTCGCAAAACCCCTGGCACCGCCGACAGTCCATCGTCTCGCTGATCTACTACCACACGCCCAGACGCGCCGCGCCCAGGCCGAGCGAGGTGCTGCCGCTGGTCGAATCGCTGCTGCACGATGAAGATGTGTATGTGCAAAAGGGCGTGGGCTGGACGCTGCGTGAGTCGTACAACGCCTTCCCTAAACAGGCCGGCCCGTTCATCGACAAGCACGCGACCGCGCTGTCGTCGATCGCCTACAGCGCCGCGACCGAGAAGCACCCCAAGGCGCACAAAGACAAACTCAAAGCGGTCCGAAAAGCCCACCGGCAGGCCAATCGCGGGTAAGACAAACACGCGCGTGTCCTGCGTCGGCCAGGTTCTACTCGGGCCGGGGATCGGGGGCGGGCTCGGGCGAACGCTCCGCCGGGCCCTGCGTCGCCGGCTCAGGCAAATCCACCGAAGCAGCTTCCCCCGCCCCGGGCATCGGCTTGGGTAAAAACGGCGGCACACCGTCTTGGCACACCGTCCTGCCCCGCAACACCTCGCCCGGCCCATAGCTCGGGTCCAGCCCCAACGCCGCATCCGCGGCGGGCAACTCGCCCGTCCTGAGATACGCCTCGGCCCGTTTTGCCGTGTCATCCAGCAGCAGCCGGGTCTTGTCGCGTGCGATGCGGAAGCCGGTCTTGCCCGGGTCGCCCGGCAACACGGGGCCTTCAATCACGATCACGACCCGACTGAAGATCAGCGGCAGCATCGTCCGGTCCCACGTCCAGATGCGGAAGCACGGCCGACACACGCAGTGCATCGCGAAGATCGGCGCCTGGGTCTGCCCCGCGAGCGCGACGACGCCGGGCTTCATCTTCCGTGCCGGGCCCGCCGAGCCGTCGACCGTGATCGCCAGCAGCACGTCGCGGTGCGATTTGAAGTGCGCCACCATCTCGTCGAGCACGGGTGAGCGTCGGGACTTGCCGCGCGACGACCCGCCGCGGAAGACGTGGTAGCCCAGGCGTTCGAGGATCGTGGAGATCACGTCGCCAATGTCGCTCTTGCTCGCGACCGTGGTGGGCTTGCACTCGCGGATCGCGTACGCCGCCATGACCAGTGTCTCGTGCCAGATCGCCAGCGCGACGCGGTCGTGCCGTTTCATCGCCTCGGCCAGCCGATCCAGCCCCAGGACCTCGATCCGTCCGGTCCGCCACACGCACCACAAGTGGACCATGTAGCTCGTCGCGATCGCCCAAGCCCCGAGGCGCTTGAGCCCGCACTTAATCCGTCGCCGAAGACTGGGTTGCTTGTGATCCAATAACACCGCCCTTCGTCCCCGAAGGTGGCACCCCACGTTGAGTCCCACGTCATCACACTCTAACCGATCCGGTTCGTGCCACGCCAAACCCTTTCACTACGAATCCCCCCGCCGGTGCCGTGTCAGTCCGCGTCCTGAGCCGGCTCATCGCTCAGCGAACGCACGTACAGCAGCAACGCCGACACCTCCGCGTCGCTCAAGAACCCGTAGTCCGGCATCAACTGAAACGCATACCCCTTCACCACCTCCGCCCGTGAGTCCAGAATCGCCCGACGCAGGTAGCGGTGGTCCCGCTGCACCTGGCTCTCGTCTTCCAGCAGCACCGAACGCCCGACCAGGTCGATGAGCGGCGGGCCTTTGAGCCCGACGCCGCCCAGCGCCGACGCGTCCCGCGTCGTCACGTGGCACTCGGCGCAGTGGTGGGTCTCAAACAACGCGGCCCCCAACGCGACCTGCTCGGCCAGCTCCGCGTCGGTGTACTGCTGCGCAAACGGGTCGGCCGCCCGCCTGGGCACCAGCCATGTCCAGACGACCGCCGCGACCACCCCGCCCCCCAGGATCGCAAACGCGAACAGTCGGCGGCGCTTCGAGAGTGTCGTGGTGAGGTAAGACGGCATGCCGGGCTCGCCGCGCTACTGCGCATCCTTCAGCCGCTGCTCCAACTGGTCCAACTGGTCGGCCAACCGTTTGGGCAGCTTCTCCCCGAACTTCGCGTAATGCGCGCGGAACGACGGGATCTGTTGCAGCCACATCCCCGCGTCGACTTCCAGCAGCTCGGCCAAGTCTTTCTCTGGCATGTCGAGCCCATCGAGGTCGAGCGACGCCGGCGTCGGCAGCATCCCGATCGGCGTCTCCACCGCGTCCGCCTGGCCATCGCACCGCTCGCACACCCACTTGAGCACACGGCTGTTCTCGCCAAAGCCCGGCCAAAGCCAGTGGCCATCGCTGCCCTGCCTGAACCAGTTCACGTAAAACACCTTGGGCATCTTGTCCCCGCCCCGGTCGCCCATGTCCAGCCAGTGCTGCCAGTAGTCCGCCATGTGGTAGCCGCAGAACGGCAGCATCGCCATCGGGTCAAACCGAAGCTCGCCGACCTTGCCCGCGGCGGCGGCGGTCTTCTGGCTCGCCATCGTCGAGCCCAGGAACGTGCCGTGGTCCCAGCCAAACGACTGCAGCGCGAGCGGCTGACCCGTCGAGCGACGACCGCCAAACAGGATCGCGTCGATCTTCACCCCGCCCGGGTCCTCCCAGTTGTCCGCGATCACCGGGCACTGGCTCGCGGGCGCGGTGAAGCGGGCGTTGGGGTGCGCGGCCTTGTTGGTCGAGTCGTAGTGCACCCACTCGTGGCCAAGCCAGTCGATCAACAGGTCCGGCGCGGGGCGGTCGATGCCCTCCCACCACACATCCCCATCCGGTGTCTTGCCGACGTTGGTGAAGATCGCGTTCTTGCTCAGCGCTTCCATCGCGTTGGGATTGGTCTTGTAGTTGGTGCCGGGCGCGACACCGAAGAACCCGTACTCGGGGTTGATGGCGTAGAGCGAGCCGTCCTCGTGGAACTTCATCCACGCGATGTCGTCGCCGACGGTCTCGACCTTCCAGCCCGGCAGGGTCGGGCGGAGCATCGCGAGGTTGGTCTTGCCACACGCCGAGGGGAACGCGGCCGCGATGTGCTTGACCTCACCCGCCGGGCTCGTCAGCTTCAGGATCAGCATGTGCTCAGCCAGCCAGCCCTGCTCGCGTGCCATCACCGACGCGATCCGCAGCGCGAAGCACTTCTTACCCAGCAACGCGTTCCCCCCATAGCCGCTGCCGTACGACCAGACCTCCTTGGTCTCGGGGAAGTGGGTGATGTACTTGTTGTCCGAGTTGCAGGGCCAGGGTACGTCTTTCTGCCCATCAGCCAGCGGCATGCCGACGCTGTGGATGCAGGGCACAAACACGCCGTCGTCCCCCAGCACGTCGAGCACCTTGTTGCCCACCCGCGTCATGATGTGCATGTTCGCCACGACGTAGGGCGAGTCGCTGATCTCCACCCCGATGTGCGCGATCGGCGAACCGACCGGGCCCATCGAGAACGGGATCACATACATCGTCCGGCCCTTCATGCAGTTGCGGAACAACGGCCGAAGGATCTCCCGCATCTCCTCGGGGGCCTTCCAGTTGTTCGTGGGCCCGGCGTCTTCTTCCTTCTCGCTGCAGATAAACGTCCGGTCCTCGACACGGGCGACGTCGGCCGGGTCGCTGCGGACCAGGATGCTGTTGGGCTTCTTCTCTTCCGAGAGACGCTGGGCCGACCCGCTGGCGAGCATCGCGTCGAGCATGCGCTGGTACTCGGCGTCGGAGCCGTCACACCACACGACCGCGTCGGGCATCGTGAGCCGGGCGACCTCATCGACCCACGCGAGAAGCTTGGCGTGCCGGGTCGGAACGGTAGGCGTCGTGTGATCGGTAGAAGACATCGGCGGGCCTCGGTCGGTGGTTGTATCGAAAATGCAATCGCGATCGGGCCGACCACTATACACCGAGACCCTAGGGAAGTTACCCGGTGTGGAAGCTTTTTCACGCGACGCATGCACACACCAACCGCACACGAAACGTGGCGATTACTCGGCCGGCGTCTCGGGCGAATCGGCCGGGGCGTCGTCCTGCGCATCGGGCGCAGGTTCGGCCGCCGCGCCGGGCGTCTCGGCGTCGCCTTCCGCTTCGCCCGGCTCGTCCTCGGGCGCGGGCGGTGCGGGGAAACGACGCACCACATCCAGCGTCTTACCCACCGACGCGACCCGGCCCGCGTGGTCGATCCACACGTACATCGGCACGGCATCGACGCCCAGCGCATCAAGCAACTGACGACGCTCGGGCGCAACCACCGCCGTGGGCCAGGGCGGCAGCACCCGCCCCGGGATCAGCTCGCCCACGTGCAGCGACACCACCGAGTAGCCACCCAGCCGTGCCTGCGCAATCGCCCGGCGGAGCGCCGCGATCGACGCGCCCGAGTCGCCGACACCCTGCGCAAAAACATGGATCAGCACCGGCGTCCCCGCCGCGTCCGACAGACGCCACGGCTGGCCCGTCGCGGTCGGCAGCTCAAATGACACCGGCGTGCCGATCAACGCGTGATGCGCCACGACCGGCCGGACCTGCTCGTATCGCACATCGTCCGCATCGGCCTCCGCCAGCGGGCCCAGCGCGTCGTACGCCGCCTGCTGGTCCCCCGCCTCGTCGAGCAGCCGCGCCAGCGCGACACGCGCATCGAGCAGATACCCCGCCGCGTCGGTCGAGGCGTCCTGGGCCGTCTCGTCGGTCGGGGCGGACGCGAAGTCATCGACAAAACGCGAGAGCAGCTCACGCACAAACACCCGCCGATCGCCCGCGTCCGCGATCGTCCGGTTCGCATCGATCAGGTCGGCGAGCATCAACCAATACGCCCCGGCGACCTGGGCCTGCGGCGTCTCGATATCGCTCAGCCGGTTCGCCGCCTCACGCAGCTGGCCCAGCCCGCGGGCGACCTCGATCGATTCGCCATGCGCCGAGGCGTCCTGGACCAGTGCGTTATAGACCCGCGCCTGCGACGCGATCAAAATCTCCAGCGCGGCCGGCTGGGCCAGACTGTGCGCCAACAGATCGCATCGCGTCGCGACGCCCTTGAGCGCATCGCGCACCGGCCCCGGGCCAAGCTCCACCGGCAGGCCGTCGGGCCCCAGCAGTGTCGCCAGCTCGGCCTCAAGCTCGCGCGCCGTCGCGAGCTGCGCCGCCTGCTCCACGCCCTCCACAAAAATGTTGGGACGCGCGGGCGGCGCGACCGGCATGTCCTCCGGCGCGATCGGCCCGACCTCGGCCGGCGTTTCGTCGGACGCGTCCGGCGGCTCGGCCTGCGCGGGCGCGTCGGGTTCCTGCGGCTGCGCCTGCGCGACACTCACCCACGCCGGCAGCCCCGACGCCAGCCCACATGCGACCCACCATGACCACGCCTTCTCGTAACGCATCGCTCATCCTTGAAATCGGTAACGTTGCCAAGCCCCTACGATCCTACCATCCAGCGAAGCCGCCGCATCCGCCAGCAAGAGACCCGGCAATAGCGCCCCGCCCGGCCCCTCGATCGCCAGGTGGGTCTGCACATCATGAAGCTGCTGCTCGGCGAACACGGCCGTCGATTCGCCCTCCGCAAACGCCGACAACGCCCACGGCTGATACGTCGTGTAGTCCGGCTGGGTGTGGTCAAGGTGGTACGCCGACACCTGCGCGCACCGCGCCGCCCAGCCCGCCCCCCGCCCGACCTGCGACGCCAGGTGCAACGCGTGCAGCCCCGTCAGCTCCCGGTACACCCACGCGTCGGGCGTATCGTCCGCGGTCTGCGGGTGAAGCGCGCCGTCGGCACCGACCAGGTTCTGCACCCGCTCGATCACCCGCATCGCCAACGCGCCGTCAAACGCCTGGTTCGTCAGCAGCGCCCACTCCAGCTCGCACAGCGCGCGCCAGAGCAGCGTGTTGATCGGCAAGGCCATCAGCTCGGCATCGTCCAGCTCGGCATCTTCCACCCGTGACGCGCGGATGGGGGTCATGATCGGGGAGACTCGGCTGGCCCACGCATCGCCCAGGCGTTCAACGACCTGCGAGCGCTGCACCGCCAGCGCGCTGAGCATCAGGTGCACACACAGCGGGCCATACACCGGCCGATGGTGCCCCTGCCCGTCGGTCAGCTCGGGCGGGTGGGCCGGGTCGGCGGCGGCGCTGGCGAGCGCGAGGAGTTGGTCGGCCAAGTGGTCGAGCGTGGCCGAGTCGTCTGCACCCAGCAGCACCCGGGCGGCGGGCGCGGCGTGCAACATCGAGTAGCGCGCGCTGCCCTGCGCCGGCCGATGGGGCGCCGCATCGACGGCCATCTCCAGCGCACGCCCGGCAAGCATGCGGGTCAGCGCGGCATGGCGGTCGGCGGTCGTGGCGTGGTCGGGCATGGTGGGCGGTCGGTGTCGCAAACGGGAGGTCGCTATAGAAGTGTAGCGGGCAACGCGCGGGCGTCACGGGCGGGCGAATCCGTTACGCTGGTGACATGTTCACCCCGACCCAGCCGACGATCGTAGAAGCCGACCTCCCCCCCGGCGGGCGCGTGTGTACGCAGGCCAACGGCAGGCCGATCGTCGTCTTCAACCTCAACGGCCAGCTCCACGCGATCGCGAATGTCTGCCCCCACGCGGGCCGGCCCCTCGACGAGGGCGAGCTGCACGGCAAGGTGCTGACCTGCCCGTACCACGGCTACCACTTCAACATCGCGACGGGCGTCAACCTCGACTTCCCCGACATCGAGCCCCCCGTCGCGACCTTCGCCGCCCGGTTCAACGGCGGGACGCTGGAAGTCGACGACCAGGCCAGCGAGCTTGCGTAAGCCAAGGGGGTGGGCAGTTAAAGGGGTCGGGAGTCTTTTTACCATTCGCCGGAGCCGCCGCCGTTGTGTACTCACAAAAAGACTCCCGACCCCTTTTTCTCGTCCGAGTGGGCCGACCTTGCGGCAGCGGCTGACCTCCCGCCGGGCTCGCGGTGTGTGGTTGAGGTGGATGGATTGGCGGTGCTCGTGCTCAACGATGCTGGCACGTTCCGCGCCCTCGCCAACCTCTGCCCGCACGCGATGCTTCCGCTGGGCACGGGGCCGGTCTGCAGCGGCGCGATCACCTGCCCCCACCACGGGCTGAGCTACGACCTGGCGACGGGATGCAACCTCGACGAGCCCGAGACCGAGCCCCCGGCGGTGGTGTTCGAGACGCGCATCAAAAACGGGCGCGTCCTGGCCCGCATCGCTGCGGCGGATCGCGCCCGTGCTCTGAAATTCACCCCCCCGCCACCCTTCCGGTAGCGGGCGGATGCTTCGGAGTTGTGCTTAGTTTTCGCGGTTGAGGATCATGGTCATGACCATGCCCGGCTGCACTTCCATCGAGAGACGCAGGGTGCTGTTCTCGATGGCGTAGGTCATCACGGGGACTTCGGTTTCGTCTTCGGTGGTGAAGGTGATCTGGTTGCCGGTGACGCTGTAGGTGCCCGAGTCAGACTCGGTGCCTTCTTCGAAGATCTTGACCGTGCCGTCGGCGGCGAACTCGATCACGAGCGAGCCGGCGGGGACGTCCTGGCCCTGGCCCTGGGCTTCCATGCGGGTGAGGTCCCATCGGCCGTGCAGGTCGGACGCGTCGAGCGCGAGGGCGTTGGTCGCGGGGGCGTAGTTGCCTTCGTTGGCCATGCGGCTGAAGGTCATGTCCATGGTCACGCCGGGCTGGATTTCCATCTTGAGCACGAAGGTATCGCCGTCGAGCGTGTAGTCGGCGCTCTCGGTCTGGCCGTCGCTGTCGGTCGTGACGGTGATCTGCCCATTGGCCACGGTGTATCGGCCCGACTCGACCTGCTCGCCCTGCTGGAGCATCTTCATCGTGCCGTCGGCGTTGAACTCGAGGACCAGCTCGCCCTCGGGGGCCTCTTCGGTCTGGCCCTGCACCGTCACGCTCGACAGCGACCACCGGCCGTGCAGCGCCTCGGCGTCGGCCGACGCCAGCGAAGCCGGCACGACCGCGATCAGGGCCATCATCATCCACATCAGCGTACGCTTTGTCATCACATTGTCCTTCGTAGGGGGAGAGTTGAGCCCCGAATTGTAACACGCCGCAAACGCTGAGGCGTTGAAATGCTCTTGGATAAGACGCGGTATCGGACCGGACTATTTCATACACCCCCGCGCCCGAACAACAGGTACGGCTACTATGGGGGCCCGGTTCACCTCAACCTCCGAGAATAAACATGCCTAACGCCCTTGAAACCGCGCTCGCCCACCTCGACGCCGACCAGGCCAACGCCGTCGAACGACTCAAAAATCTCCTCGCCATCCCCAGCGTCAGCACCGACCCCGCCTTCGCCTCGCACGTACAAAACGCTTCGGCCTGGGTTGCGTCCTTCTGCGAAGAGATCGGGCTCAGCGTCGATGTCGTCTCCGCCGACGGCGGCCACCCCGTTGTCATCGCACGCACCACCGACGCCCACGTCGCCAAACCCGACGCGCCACGCCTCCTGTTCTATGGCCACTACGACGTCCAGCCGCCCGACCCGCTCGACGGCTGGACCACCCCGCCCTTCGAGCCGACCGTCCGCGAGGGCAAGCTCTACGCCCGTGGCGCGTGCGACGACAAGGGCCAGGTCATGTGCTTCCTCGAAGCGCTGCGCAGCTACCACGCGACCGGCCAAAAGCTGCCCTGCCATGTGACGCTGCTGATCGAGGGCGAAGAGGAGTGCGGGAGTGTGACGCTGCCCAAGGTGCTCGAAGAGCGCGCCGCCGACCTCCAGGCCGACATCTGCGTCGTCAGCGACACCGGCATGTGGGAAGGCAAAGACGGCGCCACCCCCGCGATCACCTACGCCCTGCGCGGGCTGGTCTACTTCGACCTCAAGCTGCACGGCCCGTCGCGCGACCTGCACTCCGGGCTCTACGGCGGGGTGCTGCCCAACCCGGCTAACCTGCTCACCCGGGTGCTGGGCAAGCTCATCGACGACGACAACCGCGTCACCATCCCCGGGTTCTACGACGACGTCGCGGAGGTCTCGGCCGATGAGGCGGCGAAGTGGGAACAACTGGGCTTTGACGAGGACCAGTACCTCGGCGGCGTGGGCGCCGTGCCCTTTGGCGAGAAGGGGTACACGACCCTGCAGCGCCGCTGGCAGCGGCCCTCGTGCGACATCAACGGGCTCTATGGCGGGTACATGGGCGAGGGCGCGAAGACCGTCATCGCACGCTTCGCCGGCGCGAAAGTGAGCTTCCGTATCCCCGCGAATATGGACCCCAGGAAACTCGCCAAGCAGTTCACCGATTGGGTCGAGAGCCAGGACGTCGCCAACTGCCGGTGGGAGATCACCAACCACGGTGCGGCCGACCCCGTCGCCGTCCCCGCCGACAGCGACTGGGTGAAGACGGCCTCGAGCGCGATCGAGACGGTCGTCGGCCGACCGCCCGCGCTGATCCGCGAGGGCGCGACGATCCCCGTGATCGCCGACCTCAAAAACCAGCTCGGGATCGACTCGCTGCTGATCGGGTTCGGGCTCAACTCCGACGCGATCCACAGCCCCGACGAGCACTTCGCGTTGGACCGCTTCCACCTGGGCTGCCGGTGCCACGCCGCCCTGCTGGCCCGGGCGGGCGAAAAACACGGGTAGCCAAAAAAAAATCGGCCGGCTTTGGCCCCTTTTCGCGTCATCTTTCGCATGACCCCTTGAACGCAAAACGCCGACGGGTAATGTGGAGCATGAAAACCCGCGTCCCTCGGCGACCCGGCTCCAAACGCCCCCGCATGGGAAGGAAAACGCCATGACACGCCCACGCCCGACCGCCAAGCAAGCCCTCCTCGCCGCCGCGGCAATCGCCGCCCTGAGCCCCGCCGCCCTGCCCGCCTGGGCCGTCGACCTGCGCGGCCCCGCGCCCGAGCGCGGCCAGGCCTACGAGTACCACCTCACCGCCGAACCCACCGAGCGCGGCCGATACATCTACGACTCGGGCGGCTTCGTCGTCGAGGGCTCGATCGAGTCCCAGCTCGACAACCGCATCCGCTACGAGGTCAACGACCTCCAAGGCGAAACCATCGTCGGCGCGAAGATCACCTTCACCCAGATCAGCACCGCCTCCCAAGTCGTGATGAACGGCCAGCGGATCGATGAAAACACCGGCCGAGAACTCAACGGCCTCGCGCTCAACTACGAGGTCCGCGACGGCTACTGGGACTGTGACGTCGACTCCCCCATCGCACTCACCGAGCAGGGCTCCGACCTCCTCGAACGCAGCGGCTTCTTCGACCCCCGCCTGCTCTACCCCGCCGGCGATGTCGCGCAGGACACCACCTGGACCGTCGAGGGCGTCGACATCAACTACCTCCCCGCGCTCGCGACCTACCCCGGCGCCGACGTCCAGGGTGGGGGCACCTTCAAGTACCTCGGCGTCACCGAAGAAGACGGCAAGACCTACGCCGTCATCGAGTTCGGCTGCGACGTCTCCTACGAAATCCAGAACAACGTCGGCGGCATGGTCACCACCAACGGCCTGCGCATGCAGTACGCCGGCTACATCTACCGCAACCTCGAAACCTACATGGACACCGTCGTCATGGAGGGCACCACCGTCAGCTCGACCCACACCGCCATGGCCGGCAGCAACATGGCGACCACCAAGGTCGAGCCCCGCCGCGTCCGCGTCGAGCAGACACCCGGCGCACGCGGCAACCGCGGCGCACGACCCGTCGGCCCGGCCATCGAAGGCGACAACGACAACAACCGTCGGCCAGGCCCCGCACCCACACCCGGCACACAACGCGACAACAACCGCAGGCCCGGACCGGCACCGATGCCCAACAACCCCGGCCCCGCGCCCACACCGCAGCCCAACCCCAACCCCGACCACAACCCCGCACCCACCCCAAGCCCCACCCCACGACCCGCACCCACCCCCCGCCCCGACAACACCGACCAGCCCGCGCCTCGCCCGGCCCCCCGGCCCGCGCCATCACCCCAGCCCCAGCCCGACGACACCGACCGACCGGCACCACGCCCCGCACCGCGTCCCGCACCTCAACCCCAGCCAGATAACACCGACCAACCCGCCCCTCGCCCGGCACCTCGGCCCGCCCCATCACCCCAACCCCAGCCCCAGCCCGACACCAACGACCGCCCGGCCCCGCGTCCCGCGCCACGCCCCGCGCCGGCCCCTCGGTAAACAACCCGCCAACAACACCACTCCAACCCACCGCCGGCATCCTCAAGATGCCGGCGGTGTTGGTTTCACCTGCAAGCACCCCGAAACAACACCACCCACTCAAGCGTGGCGGACACGCTTTACTACTTTGCGATTTAGAGTATTATCAGCGAATGCCCAACGCAGAACGCAAAGCAACCGACCCACGCGACCCCCGGCTCGCCGTGCGGGTCGCGCTGGCGCTGCTCTGCCTGACCGTGTCAGCCTCGGCCTGGCTCGCGTCGGTGCATGTCTGGTTCGAGCCCGCCGCAGCTAACTTCCACCAAGACACCGCCATCGCGCCGCGCGCCTACGAACTCGCGAGCTATCAGCTCGCGCTGTGGGACGACAACGCTAGCCGCCAGGCGACACAGGACCAGATGCGCATCGCAAACGCGGAATGGGACTTCATGGGCCGGACGTTTCTGGTGCTGGCGCTCTGCAACATGGCCCTGCACGAGCCACACGACCAGAAGCGCTACCTCGCGATCGTCGACCGCATCATCACTGAAACCCTCGCGGTCGAATCTTCCCAAGGCCAGCTGCATTTCCTGATGCCCTACGCGACCTACGGCTCGTTCCAGAACCCATCGGGCCGAAGCATCTTTGTCGATGGCGAAATCGCGCTGATGCTCGCGGCCCGGCAGGCCGTCGCGCCAAACGGGGCTCTTGCGCCGGAGCTGAAGCGGCGGATCGATGCCCTAGCCGCGCAGCTCGACGCCGGGCCGATCACCTGCTCCGAGAGCTACCCCGACGAGTGCTGGATGTTCTGCAACAGCGCCGCGATCGCCGCGATCAAGCTGAGCGATCACGTCGATGGCCGGGACCACCGCGGACTCATCGCACGCTGGCTGCAATCGATTCGCGAGCACCTGACCGACCCCGCCACCGGGCTATTGGTCTCAAGCTTTACCTACGACGGCCGGCCGCTCGACGGGCCCGAAGGCACCAGCATCTACTTCACCGCCCACATGCTGCAACTCATCGACCCGGTCTTTGCACAAGCGCAATACGATGCGGCACGCGACGAACTGGGCGATTGCTTCCTCGGCTTCGGCTACGCGCACGAATGGCCCGCGAGTTGGCGCGGCCCGGCCGATATCGACTCGGGCCCGATCGTGCCGATCCTCGACATCAGCACCGGCGCGAGCGGGATGGCCATCCTCGGCGCAGCCGCGTTCGATGATGACCCGACGCTCACCGCATTGCTGGCCATGCTCGAGTTCGCCGCCTTCCCCGTGCGCGAAGATGCCACCCGCCGATACGCCGCGAGTAACCAGGTCGGTGACGCGGTCCTGCTCTACGCGCTGGTACAGGGCCCGCTGTGGCAACGTGTGCTCGACGCGCCGACCACCAGCGAGCGCAATCACGCAATGGGAGTGGGCCATGACTAAGCCAGCGCGACCGACTCGCATCGGCACACGCGTCGCCTGGCTGCTGTGCGCCCCATTGGGCTGGGTCGCGGTCGGCGTGATCCTCATCGGCGTCTGGTGGGCCGGGCACCTGCTTGGATGGCGGTTCTACACCAGCGCGTTGAGCGGCACGCCCCCCGCCGCCGGTGATCGGGGTGATTGGCTCACACTGCTGGGGCTGGTATATGCGGTGATGTACTTCACGGCCGTGCTCATCGCGCCGGTACTGATCCTCGCGGGGCTGATGCGATTCGCGGCCTTGCGCCTCCTCGCGTCGCGGCTCGGCTCCGCCCCCACCTCTGAGTCGCCCGCAGACGGCGCGGCTACCGTTCCGACTTGACGGCTTTCTTGGCGATCTTTTTGCGTAGCTTGGTGAAGCCCTTGTCCTGCTCAAGGCCCGGCGCCATCGCGGCGGCCTGGTCGAGCAGCGCCGAGAGCTCACGGAATCGGCCAAGCATCTCGAGCGGGGTCGCCATGGCGAGGAGAATCTGCACGTTGTCGGGGTCGAGCGAGCGGGCGCGTTCCATCAGGGTCAGCGCGTCCTCGTGCTTGCCCGCGCGGGTGCAGAAGTCGGCCATCAGCAGCGCGGGCAGCGGGTCTTCCGGCGCAGCCTGCAGCGCGACTTCGTACTGCGCGTACGCCTCGGGGGCCCGGCCCTGGATCTCGAACATCGCGCCGCTCGCGATCGCGTGCTCGAAGCGGGCCGCGTCATTGTCCAGCAGGCCGATGAGCTGGTCGATCTCCCCGCCGTGGCCCGCGGTGTAGAGCAGGTCGACCGCGTCGAGGAGGAACGAGCCGCCGTGGACCTCGTCGCCGTGCTCGGGGTCGGTGAACTTCCGCCGGCCCTCGCCCGCCGCGAGGATGCACGGCTGCATGAGCGCCTCGATCCGCTGGTACAGCACCTGCACGTTGCCGCGCGGCATGTGTGACCCCATCTTGCACTTGACGCACTCCTTCATCACGCGGACCGCGCCGCCCGCCGGGATCAGCGGGATGAAGTAGAGATGGCCGAACTTCCGCCCGTCGTAGCTGGTATGGCTGGTGTACGCCCCGCAGTGCGGGCACGCGCCCACGCCCTTGACGACGTTCTTCTTGCCATACATCCTGCTGCCGAAAATGATCATCGCGCCGCTCCGGAAAGGGAACTCTCGGTCCAGGTCGAAGCGAACTGCCGTGCCCCCGATGGACTACGGACGCCCGCGATCTGCGATCCATCGCCGCGCATCAGTGCCCAAACAGGTTGCCTGCCGTGAGGAAGCCCGAGGCCTCGAAGTGGGCCATCGCCTCCTCGGTCGTGCGGAAGACCTTGGTTGCGGTCTCGGTGATGAACGGGCTGGGCGGCTTCTTGGGGTGGTAGACGACGTAGACGTCCCGGCTGTGGTCGAAGGCGTGCTGCAATTCGCGTTCGACCCCGCTCGATAGCCCCGGCGCCCCGCCGGGCAGCTCGGGCACGAGCGAGACGATCATGTCGCTTTGGCGGACCATCTGGAAGTCGCGGGTGTAGATCTGGCCGTCCACGTCCTTCGCGATGTCGAGCACCTCGCGGACCGAGACCCGGAGCTTCTCGCCCGGGCGGTACGTGCCGGCGTCGGCCTCGATGAAGTCTTCGCCGTTCTTCGCGGCCTCGAGCGCGGCGTCCAGCAGCAGCTTCTCGTCCACGTCGGCCGGGTCAAACGCCACAAACTTGTCCGCCAGTTCCGCACGGAATGCATCGATCCGCTTGCGCACCTCGGGCAGCTTCTCGACGTGCGTCATCGGGAAGCTCGGGTACACCTTCCGCATCTCCGGCTTACAGATCAGCCGGTAGCACGTCTCGATCGTGTCGACCTCCCGGCCGCGGGACAGGACGTAAAACTGCGTCGGGATGCCCAGCGCCTGCGCGAGCATTTCCGTGACCATGATCTCCTCTTCGCGCCAGACCATGAGGTCCTTGAGCGTCGCATCCGAGGTGTAGTTTTCATGCAGCCGGGCGTGGACGACTTCGATGTTGTCCATCAGGCAGATGAGCATGTCGGGCTTGAAGGCCTGGATCTGGTCGAAGTCGAACGCGGCGAACAGGCCGTGCCGCCAGCGGAACGTCGCGTGGGTGTTGAGCACGGCGTGCTCCTGGCCCTCGGACTCGCTGATGATGTCCTTAAACGCCGCGCGGCGCAGCGACCGCAGCCGCGCCAGGGGCAGGTCGAGGATCCGGCCCGGGCGGATGTCCGGGGCCTCGGCGTACATCCGGTCGCCGACGTTGTAGACATCGATGGTCGTGCCGCGCTGGCCCGCGAGATCGACGAGCTGCTTGAGGTAGCCCTTCTTGTTAACGCCGACCTGGCCTGTGACAATCGCTCGCATTCGCTGTACTCCTCGCTATCGTGGGACGGGGTATGGTAAGGGATGATCCGCCCGTGCGTTGCCTCACCGCCCGCTAACGCTCCGGGCTTGCCTCCGCCGCCCCGTCCGGCGATGATGACCCGACCGGGCAAGCGAGCCCGACCTCCGCCACCCACCTCCCCCGGGAGAGGACCCCGCACCATGCCCAACGCCGCCTCCAACGCCAGCACACTCGCCGCCGTCGACCCGAAGATGGTCATCCTCACCATCGTCATCATCGTGGCGATCATCATCGCGCTGGTCTTCATCTTTGTCATCAGCAAGTTCTTCAACCTTTGGCTGCAGGCCCGCGTCTCGGGCGCCCCCGTGAGCTTCGGCTCGCTGATCGGCATGTGGTTCCGGAAGGTCAACACCAACACGATCGTGCTCTCACGCATCCAGGCGGTCAAGGCCGGCATCCAGGTCTCGACCAACCAGCTCGAGACCCACTACCTCGCCCGGGGCAACGTGCCCCGCGTGGTCAACGCGCTGATCGCGGCGAACCGCGCGAAGATCGACCTGCCCTGGGACACGGCCTGCGCCATCGACCTCGCGGGACGTGACATCCTCGAAGCGGTCCAGACCTCCGTGAAGCCCAAGGTCATCGACTGCCCCGCCGTGCAGACCGGCCGAACCACCATCGACGCGGTCGCCAAGGACGGTATCCAGCTCAAGGCCCGCGCCCGCGTGACCGTCCGCGCCAACCTCGCCCGGCTGGTCGGCGGTGCGTTGGAAGAAACCATCATCGCGCGTGTCGGCGAGGGCATCGTCACGACGATCGGCTCATCCAACTCGCACAAAGACGTGCTCGAAAACCCCGACCGGATCTCGCGTGTCGTGCTTGAGCGCGGGCTGGACGCGGGCACGGCGTTTGACATCTTGTCGATCGACATCGCGGATATTGATGTGGGCGACAACATCGGCGCGAAGCTGCAGGCCGACCAGGCCGAGGCCGACAAGGTGCGTTACCAGGCCGAGGCCGAGAAGCGTCGTGCGTTGGCGGTGGCCCAGGAGCAGGAGTACCGGGCGGAGGAGCAGAAGAACCAGGCGCTGGTGGTTTTGGCCGAGGCCGAGGTCCCCAAGGCGATGGCCGAGGCGTTCCGCAGCGGGAACATGGGCGTGATGGACTACTACAAGATGAACAACATCCAGGCCGACACGAAGATGCGCGACGGCATCGCGGGCGGCGGGGACGAGTAAGCCCCAGGCGTCGGGGGCGTCCTTGCGGTGGGGCACGACGCGGAGGAGCGAGACATGCGTAGACAGAACCGTTGGCGTGCGATGGCTTTTCTCGCGCTGTCGGTGTGGTGTGTGTCCGCCGCCCTCAGCGCAGCGGCGCAAGACACGCCGGGCAACGCCGAGCCCGACCCGCGCCACCGCATCGGGCACTACGAGATCGAAGAGCCCGGCATCCCGTACCGCATCATCTACGAAACCCGCGTCCGTTACGGCTGGGAGCCACGCGACGACGACACCGAGACCTACCGCCGATCCCCCGACCAGCCCACCAACGACAGCACACGCAACAATACCGACTGGTTCATCGAAACACCCGACACCTACCGCGCGGATCGGCCGGCCGGGCTGTTGATCTTCATCAAGTCCGGCCTGCAGCGGCGCTGCCCCGACGAGTGGAAGCAGTCGCTCGTCGACCACAACCTCATCTACGTCGGCTTCCCCGCCGGCTCCGCGAACCGGCCGTGGTTCGCACACGCCCGCGCGGTCTACGGCGTGCAGCTCCTCGCCCAGCGATACAACCTCGACCCACGACGCATCTACCTCGTCGGCATGGACAACGGCGCAACCGTCGTCAACGCCGCCAGCGTCCTCACCCCCGACTACTTCCGCGCCGCCTTCATCCTCTACGGCAGCGCGTTCCCCGCCGACCTCAACTTCCGCGGCGACGACATGCCCGGCTTCGCGCCCAACGCCGACCGACGCGCACTCCGCAACGCCGCCCAACGCTCCACCCTCGTCTACTTCAACGGCGAAGACGACATCGAACGCGAGATCATGCTCTTCCCCGCCAACGCCTACGACCGCGCGGGGTTCAACGTCACCGTCATCGACCGACCCGAACACGGGACCGAAACGCTGCCCGGCCCGGAGTACCTCGCGGCCGCCGTCAATGCCTTCGAGCACCCCTTCCACCGCAACGCCCGGCGTGACTACCAGCGCGGCATCCGCCTCGCCGAACGCGACAAACGCGGCGAGGCGCTGCCCATGCTGCTCGATGCGCTGTCGATCGGCTCGACCGCCGACTTCGCCGACGACGCCCGCGCCAAGCTGACCGAGTTGCAGGACGCCTACGCCGCCGAGCTCGCGGTGATCGAGCAGCACCTCGCGGCCGACGAACTCGACCAAGCCGCCCAGGCCCTGAGCGAGTTCGAACGCGTCTGGGGCGACTTCGCCGAGCCGGACTGCGAACGCCTCGAAGCCACGCTCGATGAAGCACGTCGGGCCCAACGCAACCGCGAGTGACGAAACCCCGCCGCCGTAGGGTGGGTGGAACGAGTCCCAACGCGTGGCATCCTCACTCTCGATTTTGAAACCCCAAGCCCACGGCTTCGCGGCGAGCAGTCGCGAGTCAAGACGCCGTGGGATCGGCCGCGCAATCCATTGGATGAAGACCCCGCAGCGTTTCGGGTCGCGACCGCTCCCCTCAAAGCGGTGGGCTTGTGGGTGGTTGCATCGGGTCTCGATGCGGCGCGGGACGTTGGGGCGGTGGGTATCGCTCGCGGACTCGCTCCACCCACCCTACTTCACCGACGCCCGCCATTCCCGCTACGGGTTGAGGTAGGTATCGAGATCGACCGGCTCCCCGGCGGCCCAGCGGCGTAGTGTCGGCGAGAAGGCCCAGGGGGTGTCGGGGTCGAGCGAACCGAGGCCGAGCTGACTGAGGACGTGGTGCTGCAGCGCGCGTAGCCCGTGGCCGAGGTCGGCGCTGATGCGCAAGGGGTGGTCGGGTGATCGGCCGCTATCGCTGCCGCCCGGGGCATCGTGTTCGTCTTCACCATCGCACTTGTTCATCACCCACACATCGGGCGTGCGGGGCAGCGCCTCGGCCTCGGGCCAGTTGTGCTCGGCATCGCGCATCGCGACGAGGACATCGGCGCGTTCGGTGACCGACCGCGCCAACACAATCGCACGCTGCTCCACCGAGTCGTCGCTCACCCGCAGGCCCGGCGTATCGAGCCAGTGCACCGCGACAAGCCCAAGCCCGGCGTCAAGCTCGACCAGCGAACCCACCCAGTCGCGCGTCGTGCCCGGCAGGTCGGCGACGATACTCACCGCCCGGCCCGACAGCGCGTTGGTCAGCGTGGACTTGCCAACGTTCGCCCGGCCGACGACGACCACCGTGGGCGGCGTCACGAGCTGATCAAGGGCGTGGGAGCGGGTGGTGATGGCTTCGCGCCGGCATGTCTTGGAGAGAGCGCCGGCCGGCTGAAGCAGGGCTCGCCAAAGCTCGGGCTGCCCCGCCAGCAGGTCGATCGCGGCGGGGCTCGGCGCGTGCGCGATCGCGTGGAGCAGGTCGGCCTCGATCGCGCTGGCCGCCTCGGGGTAGATGTCGCGCGGGTCGGGCGCGGGCTCGAAGCTGCAGCCCAGCGTGACCAGGTGTTCGATCAACCGCTGTACGACGCGCGGCCCGCCGTGAGGCATGAGCTGCGCCCAGGGGGTTGATGCTGCGTCGCCGCTCGGTTGCAACATCACCGCGAGCCCTTCGTCGATGTCGGCGAAGTGGCACAGCGCGACCCGGCCGGGCAGCCAGTCGGCGCGCCCGGTGAGCTGCTGGAGGATGCGTCGGGTGTCCTGGCCGTGGAGCTGGAGCAGCGCGATCGCGCCGGGGGTGCTGGCGGTCGCGAGGTGGAGGCGGGTCACGGCTGGTCCTTGGCGTCGTCGTCACCGCGGACGGCTGGGGGGTGGGGGTGCATGGGCTTGCCGTTGGGCCGGCTGAGCAGGAGGAGCCCGAAGTAGACGGGCGCGGCGGCGAAGCTTGGCGCGGGGTAGGCGACGCGGACGCCGGCGAGCGCGATGCCGACCGCGCCGAGGATGATGCCCGCGAAGAAGTAGAGGTTGCCCCGCGCGTAGCCGGCGGGCGTGACGATGTCGCCCTGCCAGTGGCTTTTGTAGGCCTGGTTGCGGGCGAACATGCCGAGCATCGCGAGCGCGCCGGCGAAGAGGAAGGACATGAGGGTGAAGCGTGTGCCGCCCTCGAACGCGTCGCCCGGCGCGGCGTTGAGCCAGGCCGCCCCGGTCAGCGGGAGGATGACAAACGGGAGGGGCACGACGATGAAGAGCGCCGCGAGCCAGTATGAGCGGGCGCGTTGCAGGGCGGCGTCTTGGGTGAGCGGTGGTGTCATACGCACAATGGCCGCGGCGGTTACGCGCGGGGCGACATTAGCCCTCGGCCTGCTCGAGCGCGGTGCGGAGGGTGACGGCGATGCCCCAGAGCGTGAGGTCGGGGACGACGCGTTCGACGATATCGCAGTCGCGGAAGAGCACCTGCGCATCGCCGCCGGTCGCGAGGACAAGCGGGAACTGCCCGGTCTCGGTGGCGTATTGCTCGACGAGCTCGCGGACGATGCCGCGCATGCCGTAGAACACGCCGGAAAGCATGGCCTCGGCGGTGTTGTGGCCGACGACTTCCTCGGGCTTGCGTAGCTCGATCTCGGGGAGCTGCGCGGCGCGTTGGCCCAGGGCGTCGAGCATGAGCTGGGCGCCGGGGACGATCGCGCCGCCGTGGAACGTGCCTTCGCCATCGACGAGGTCGACGGTCATGGCGGTGCCGGCATCGACGATGACGCACGACTGCTTGAGTTTGTCGTACGCGGCCGCGGCGTTGAGCAGGCGGTCCTCACCGACGATCGCCTCACGGTCGAGCTGTCGCCCGACGGGGATAGGCATGTCGCGTTCGACGCGGTAGACCTCCTGGTCGAGCTGCTTGCGGATGATGGTTTCGACGGCGTCGCCGCGGTCGGGATCGACGGTGGAGAGCAGGATGCTCGCGTCGGGCCGATCGACCAGCGGGGCGTAGGCGGTGTCGATGGCCGCGCCGATTTTTTCGCTGCGTGCGTTGACGAACGCGGAGACTTCGAGCAGTTTCCCGTCGACGAAGGAGCCCACACGGGTGCGGGTGTTGCCGACGCTGACCGCGAGGAGGTTGACATTAGACATAGGTGTGACACGCCAAAGGGGGGGAGGACCGTTGGTCACTGGCCATGATAACCGGATGGCTCGGGCGTGCCGGTGGCGTGCGCGCGGCGGGGGTGCGCGGGGTGGTGGTGCGCGGGGTGGTGGTCCAGCCGGGGCGGGCGGTCGGCGGGGTTACTCGACGCGTTCGCGCCAGGCGGGTCGTTGTTTCTGCGTGCCGTCGAGCAGCTCCCAGCACGCCTCGAGGACCTGCGGGATCCCCTCGCCGGTGGCGGCGCTCATCGTGAGCACCTGGACGCCCAGCTCCTGCTCGATCATCTGCGCCGCGACCGCGTGGTCCTCGGGCCCGCCGAGCAGGTCGGCCTTGCTGAGCACGATGACCTCGGGCTTCTGGGCGAGGGCCTCGCTGTGCTGGCGCAGCTCGTTGCGGATGACGCGGTAGTTTTCGATGGGGTCGCTGCCGTCGGTGGGCTCGATCTCGAGGACGTGCAGCAGGACGCGTGTGCGTTCGACGTGCTTGAGGAACTGGATGCCCAGGCCTTGCCCCTGGTGCGCGTTTTCGATGAGGCCGGGGATGTCGGCGAAAACGAGCCGACGCCCGCCGCCGGGTGTCAGCGTGGCGGCCTTGCCGGAATCAAGCCGGGCGATCCCGAGCTGCGGCTTGAGGGTGGTGAAGGGGTAGTCGGCGATCTTGGGCTGGGCGGCGCTGATGCGTGAGAGGAAGGTGCTCTTGCCGGCGTTGGGTTTGCCCAGCAGGCCGACGTCCGCGATGAGTTTGAGCTCGAGCCGGAGGTAGAACTCGACCGACGGCTCGCCGGCGGTGGCCTCGCGTGGGGTCTGGTTGGTGGCGGATTTGAAGTGCTCGTTGCCGAAGCCGCCGCGTCCGCCGCCGGCGATGGTGTAGCGCATGCCGGGCGTATTGAGGTCGACCAGGAGTGGGCCCGAGGGCGACTCGCCGGGCTGGGGGGCGCGGACCTGCCCAAGTTGGGCGCGTTCGTGGCCGGTGAGGAAGATTTCTTCGAGGATGCGGTCGGGGTCGTCGGGGTCGGGCTGCTTGGGCGCGAGCATCTCGGGCGGGTTTTCGTAGACCAGCGTGCCGGGGGGGAGGTGGATCTCGAGGTCTTCGCCCTTTTTGCCGGTCATGCCCTTCGCGCCGCCCTGCTCGCCGTCGGGCGCGAACCAGTGGTGTCGGCCGGCGAAGTCCATGAGGGTCTCGACGGCGGGGTCGGCGACGAGGATGACCGACCCGCCGTTGCCGCCGTTGCCGCCGCTGGGCCCGCCCTTGGCGACGAACTTTTCGCGGTGGAAGGCGACGCAGCCGTCGCCGCCTTTGCCGGAGCGGACCAGGATGTTGGCGGCGTCGATGAACATGGTTTGGGGCGAGGGTCGTGAGCGTGGTAATGGGAAAGCCCACGTCCGGTGAACGTGGGCTTCATCTTAGCGTGGGTTGGGTTCGTATCCGCCGCCGGGTCAATCGCCCAGCAAAGGCCAAAATCAGGCGGATTCACGGACGTGGACCTTGCGGCCCTGGAACTCGATGGTGCCGGGGGTGAGGGCGTAGAGCGTGTCGTCCTTGCCGATACCGACGTTGAAGCCGGGCTTGAACTTGGTTCCGCACTGGCGGATGATGATCGAGCCGGCCTTGGCGGTTTCGCCGCCGTAGAGCTTGATGCCGCGGTACTGGGGGTTGGAGTCGCGGCCGTTCTTGGTCGAGCCCTGTCCCTTCTTATGTGCCATGAGTCACCTCGTATGCGTTTGGCCGATCCGGGTCGGCATGATGAGTGGTTCGCGGGCGTCGCGGGCCCGGTCGTGGGCTACAGCGAGCCGGGCATTGTAACAACCCCAAGCCCGGCCGCCAAGCGGGTTTTGTAGAACTTGTCTACCCAGGGGCTCGGCGGGGGGCTTTAGGCGGGCGAGGCGGGGGTCTGGCCCGGTAAAAAAACTGCAACTATCCCTGAAAACTCTACTTGCGGATCGCAAGTGGTGCCTTTACACTTCGGATTCAGGTGCTTGTTTGTATTAGATGCCTGCTTGCGGCCCGAGGGTCTCGTCGACCCGAGGTAAGCTTGCAGGTGTTGCAGACGCCGTGAGTGTCACGGCTCACCTCCACAGGACGACGACGGCATCTCGTCCTGCGCTACACCCCGTTTTTTTGGGAGGCCCTTCGTTGCGCATCCGTACCTCAGCTCTCGTACTCGTCTTGTGCTCCGGCACATTTCTGAGTGTCACTTCACCGGCGTCCGCGGGAGCGGCGCTCGCGCAGGACGCTCAACCCACCGCACAAGAACTCTACACGCAGGGCCTCGAGCTCTACGAAGCGGGCCAACTGCAGGAGGCGCAAGCCGTCCTGCGGCGGGTCGATGAGTTGCAGTTGCCCGCCGAGTTGCGGCCCAACTTCTACAACACCATCGCCACGATCGAGCAGCGCCTCGCCGGCGTCGAGGTTCAGCAGCCCGAGGCGCAGCAGCCCGCGGTGGTTGAGCCCGCCGTCCAGGTCAGCGCGACCGAGCTGATGGCCCAGGGCGACGACGCCATGCTCGCCGGCCACTACGCCGACGCGCTGGGCTACTACCAGTCCCTCGTCGCAGGCGACAACGCGACCGACGCCCAGCGCAGCCGCGCCGGCGCCCGCATCGCCCAGGCCCAGCGACAGATCAACGGCGACGCCTCCGCGGCCCGCCGGCTGATCGCACTGGCCGAACGCGACCTCGCCGACGGCAACATGGACGCCGCCGAAGCCAAGCTGCTCGACGCACGCGGCTCGGGCGCCCAGCTCAGCCCGTTCGACGAGGACGGCATCGCCGACAAGCTCGCCCGCATCGGCGAGTACCGCGAAGCCCGGGCAGCCGTCGCCCAGGCCTCGGACAACGGCGAACTCGCCGAGGCACAGGCCCGTCTGGCCGACGCCGAGGCACAGATCGCCGCCCTGCAGAACCAGCTCAACGAAAACGAAAGCCAGGTCACCTCCCGCCCGGCTTCGAGCGACCTGCTCGCCCAGGCACGCATGCAGAGCGCCGACGACAAAGTCGCCGAAGGCGACGAGGCCATGGCCAACGGCCAGATCCACCTCGCGGTCCAGCTCTACGAAGAGGCCGCCCTGCTCGACCCCGAGAACACCGATATCCAGGCCAAGCTCGCCGACGCCCAGGCCCAGGTCAACCAGGACCTCCGCCCCGTCGACCCGCTGACCAACCGCGCTGCGGATATCGCGATCATTCGGCAGGAAACCCTGGCCCGCTACGAGCAGGCCATGGGCCGGGCCAGCGCCGCCCTGCAGAACAAGGAATACGACGCGGCCGTTGACGCCGTCATCGAAGCCCGCACCGTCCTCAACGCCAACCGCTCGGTGTTCACCGAGACCGAGCGTAACGAGCTGACCGCCCGGGCGACCTCGATGCAGACCGGCATCAACGAAGCCCGTGCGATGGAAGAAGCCCGCGTCGCTAATGAGGTTGCAGAGGCGCAACGTATCGCTGAGCGTGAAGCCGAAGAGCGTGCCCGCGTCCAGCGTGTCGAGCAGGTGCAGGAGCGTCTGCGTAACGCCCGTGCACTGCAGCAGGACCGCCGCTACGCCGAAGCCGTCGATGAACTCGAGGCCGCCCTCTTCATCGACCCGCACAACGCCGCGGTCCGGACCCTGCGCGACCTGCTCCAGGACGTCATGGTCACCACCGAAGCGATGCGTCTTCGCCGCGAGCTGGACATCATGCGGTCCAACCAGCAGCTCATCAACGACGAATCGATCATCCCCTACGACGAACTGCTCACCTACCCCGGCGAGTGGCCCGAGCTGACCCAGATGCGTCTGGCCGGCCTCGAAGACAACACCGGCGAGAGCGAAGCCAACCGCGCCGCACAGCTCGCCATGCGTCGTGTCGTCACCGTCAACTTTGACTCGGCCGGCCTCGGCAGCGTCATCGACTACATCCGAGACACCACCGGCGCGAACATCACCGTCAACTGGCCCGCACTGGAAATCCCAGGCATCGACCAGGACACGCTGATCTCCATCTCCCTCGCCCGCGTCCCCGCCGAGCAGCTCCTCAAACTCGTCCTCGAACAGGCCAGCGCCAACGCATTCGAAGACGACAAGGCCGGCTACTCGATCATCGAGGGCATCATCCAGATCTCCACCCTCGCAGAGCTCAAGACCTCCACCGAAGTCCGCCTCTACGACATCCGCGACCTCCTGGTCCAGGTGCCTAACTTCAACAACGCCCCCGCCTTCGACCTCAACGAAGCACTCTCCAACACCAACTCCGGCGGCTCCAACGGCGGCGGCGGTGGCGGCGGCGGTGGTGGCGGCGGCGGCAACAACGGCGGCGGCCTCTTCGGCGACGACAACGACCAGGCCGAAGAAGACACCCCCTCCCGCGACGAGCTCATCGAAGAAATCATCGAGCTCATCCAGGACACCGTGGGCAACCAGGACGAGTGGCTCGACGACGACTCCTCGATCCGCGAGCTCAACGGCAACCTGATCGTCAAGTCCACCAACGACAACCACCGCCAGATCTTCTCGCTTCTGGGCCGTCTGCGTGAGACCCGTGCGATCCAGATCTCCGTCGAAGCACGCTTCCTCCTCGTCGATGAACACTTCCTCGAAGAGTTCGGCGTCGACCTCGACGTGGCCTTCGGTGCCATGAACACCGACACGCTCCTCAACGTCGACACCGACGGCGACGGCGTCCCCGACGCGACCGACGGCCTGCCCGACAACGGCTCGAACTGGCACCCCACCACGGTGACCCAGAACTCGGGCGCCAGCAATTTCACGCCCGCTAACCCGCCCCAGTCGCTCGCAGGCACGCCCGCCCCGGTGTTCAACAACACCGCCGGCACCACGGCGGCAGGCATCGCAAACCGTGTCACCAACAGCCTGACCCCGCTGGTCTTCACCGGCGGTGACGGCGGCGGCATCCCACGCGGCCTTGAGCTCGGCGTCGGTTTCGTCGACGACCTGCAGGTCAACCTGCTCGTCTCGGCCACCCTCGCCCAGCAGAACTCCCTCTCGCTGACCGCACCCCGCATCACCTTCTTCAACGGCCAGCGGGCGTTCGTCATGGTCGCTCAGCAGATCTCCTTTATCTCTGACCTCGAGCCCATCCCCGACACCGGCGGCTTCGACCCCACCCTGTCGGTCACCCAGTCCGGCGTCATCCTCGACGTCGAGGGCACCATCTCCGCCGACCGCCGATACGTCACCATGACCCTTCGGCCGTCGCTCGCAACGGTTCGCCAGCCGATCCGCACCATCCCACAGACCGGTGCGCCGATCATCGACCAGAACGGCATTATCCGCCCCGGCGTCGAGGCGTTCGTCGAAGCACCCGAGGTCGAGATCACCCAGGT
>JBITAC010000048.1:0-84804 GCA_044439905.1 Phycisphaerales bacterium JB063
GCGTGCTCGGAGAGCTCTTTGCGTGGTTCGGGGATGACCGCCTCGATCTTCTCGATGATCTCGACACGGCTCTTCTTAGCCAGCTCAAAAGCCTTCTCTACCTGCTGGAGGCTCAGGCCGCGGATCTTCATATCGATCTGCACGGCGGTGATGCCTTCGCGGGTACCGGTGACCTTAAAGTCCATGTCGCCGTAGTGGTCTTCCTCGCCTTGGATGTCGGTGAGGTAGACGTCTTCCTGGCCCGGCTCATCGGCGCGGATCAGGCCGATGGAGATGCCGGCAACGGGGGCGCTGATCGGCACGCCCGCGTCCATGAGTGCGAGGCAGCCGCCACAGGCCGAGGCCATGGACGACGAGCCGTTGGACTCAAGGATGTCCGAGACCAGGCGGACGGTGTAGGGGAACTTTTCGACGGGCGGGAGCACGGGCAGCAGTGCTTTTTCAGCCAGCTTGCCGTGGCCGATCTCGCGTCGCCCCGGGCCGGTGATGCGTTTGGCTTCGCCGACGGAGAACGGCGGGAAGTTGTAGTGCAGGTAGAACTTTTCGGAGTACTCCTGGCCAAGCCCGTCGACGATCTGCTCGTCCTTGCCCGTGCCGAGCACCGCGGTGACCAGCGCCTGCGTTTCGCCGCGCTGGAACATACCGCTGCCGTGCACGCGGGGGAGCAGGCCCGTCTCGCAGACGATACGGCGCAGTTCGTCGGCCGCGCGGCCGTCGGTCCGCTTACCGTCGCGGATGATCGCACGCGTGATGTCCTCTTCGAGGTCGTGCGCCGCGACCTTCGCCAGCTTCAGGCGGTCACGGTACTGGTCGATCTGGTACGGCGTGGCGTCTTCACCCGGGGCGGGGAAGTGCTCGGCAAAGAAGGCCTTCTTGCAGTCCTTCACCGCGACCTGGCGGTCGAGCTTCGAGCCGTCGGAGGTCTTCGCCTCACGCAGCGGGCCGCCGAGCTTCTCGTTGACCAGCTTGGCGATTTCGTCGGGGACCACGACCGGGCCGCCGACCTTTTCCTGGCCGCACTTGGCCTGCAGGTCCTTGATGAGCTGGGTGATCTGCTTGACGTACTCGTAGCCAAACGCGACGGCATCGTTGAGCTCGTCCTCGGGCATCTCGTAAGCCCCGACCTCGATCATGTTGATGCCGTCTTCGTGGCCACACAGCAGCATGTCCAGGTCGGAGTAGGCGTCCTGCGCAGCGGTGGGCATCGCGACCAGTTCGCCGTCGACCCGACCCACACGGACGTTACCGACCGGGCCCTGGAACGGGATATTGCTGATCGACAGCGCGGCCGAGGCGGCGATACCCGCGAGGACGTCGGGCTCGTTCTGCCCGTCGTACGCCATCACCCAGCACTGGATCTGGACCTCATCGATATAGCCCTTGGGGAACAGCGGCCGAATCGGCCGGTCGATGTTCCGCATGGTGAGGATTTCTTTCTGGTTCGGGGGCCCCTCGCGCTTGCGGAAGCCGCCGGGGAACTTGCCCGCGGCGCTGATCTTCTCGCGGTAATCGACGGTGAGGGGGAAGAAGTCCAGGCCCGGGCGCGGGTCGGAGTGCACCGCCGTCCCCAGGATCACGGTCTCGCCGTACTGCACAAGCACCGAGCCGCCGGCCTGCTTGGCGAGCTTGCCGGTCTCGATGGATAACGTACGGCCCGCGAGCTCGAGCTCGACGCGATGGATCACTTCTGACATTTCAAAGTCCTTGTCCGATGGCGCAAAGGAGGGAGGTTGCGCCGGCGCTTCGCCATCGTGGCCCGCCTCAAAGGATCGAGACAGACCTCGCGCCGGCGTGGTCGCCGCCTGGTGGAAAGCCAGACTCGGATGACAGGTGGCCGAGACGAGTTCGGGGGCAGGGTGATGCAGGCATCCTGCCTGTCATCTCCTGGAACCACAGGCAGGATGCCTGTGCCACCGGCTCGGCTGGGCTAACTGCCGTCGTCGCCTGCCCGCTACATCGCGGGGCCACGAGGCGGTGGGCCGGGGCGCTCAAACTGTCACGCCTCGGCCGACTTGGCCCGGCCCGGAGGCCGAACCCAAAACAAACGCCCGCGCTCTCGCGCGGGCGTTGCAATTCGCTTACTTACGCAGGCCGAGCTTCGCGATCAGGTCGAGGTACGACTGACGGTTGCTCTTCTTCAGGTAACGGAGCAGGCGGGTCCGCTTCGAGACCATCGCCAGCAGACCGCGCTGCGACGAATAGTCGTGCTTGTGCTGCTTGAGGTGGGCGGTCATCTCCTTGATCCGGTGGGTCAGGATCGCGACCTGGACCTCGGGGCTACCGGTGTCCTTGTCGTCCCGGCCGAACTCGGCGATGACTTCCTTCTTCTTCTCAACAGTAATGCTCATACTCGTAAACCTTTATTATCCCGACACTTCCAAGCCCGCGAGAACGCCCCGCGAGCCGAGAAGGCGATGACCCCCAAGGCACCACGCCACAGGGAGCCCCGCATTGTAGCGGGGTGAGGATTGGGGGGCAATCGCCACCCCGAGCCGGACCGGGGGCGGCTGGATCGACAGCCGGTGACCTACGGGCATCGGACCCTGTGGGGTGTCTTGACGTCGCACATCCGGCGTCCGCAGGCCGTCGGCTGATCCGAGCCAACCCCGCCGCGTGTGACGCAACGGCTAAAAACGCTGCCTATCAACCGATCGCTGGAGTACGATGAGGGCATGCGAATCACCCCCCGCCTCGCCGCCGCCCTGTCCCTGCTCCTGCTCCTCCTGCTCACGACCGCCCCACCGCTCGTTGCGCAGGCGGACGAAGTCGAGTACGCAGAAACGCCAACCAACCTGCGAGAACTGATCGGCGAAGATCAACCTGACGGCGTGATTTACGACTATATCCTGGATAGCACCTTCAGCGCAAATGGCGCACGCACCCTTACGCAACAAACCTGCGAACAAGATGATGACGGCTGGCACTTCACCAAACGCGAATGGATGATCGGCTACAACCAAACCGCAAGGACCGACTGGCATTTCTCGCCAACAGGTGAACTTGTCGAATACATGCTTGTTTCCTGGAGCCCGGCTACGACGCTGACAAGGCAAGTCGTGCGGGACTGTGATAGCCAGGAGTTCATCCGCAAGTATGAGCCGAACGACGATCGGGAGTCAGAGACATTCAGCGACACGATCGAGATTTATAGAGCCGATGACGCAATCCCTGATGCTTGGCTGACCCTTGCATTCGCTTATCACATTCGTCAAGAACACGAGCAGTTCATCATCCGGACGCATACGATACCTGGTCCTAGCATGATCCTCGTGCACACGGCCGAAAACACAGGCACCGAGACTATTCAACTGCACGGGGAACAGACCACCGTCCATGTGCTGGTTGTTGACATCTATCAAGAGGTCGATGGCCAACGCGTAGAGGGAGGATCACTGGCCGAAGCCACGATGTATGTGCTTCCTGACGGCTCAATTGCCGCGGACCGTTGGGAGGAACGTAGCACCAATATGACCCGAGAAGCGGTCACGGCTGATGAAGTGGATGAGATTCTCGGCGAGGTCACGCTACCCGGGAACCCCTAGTCGATCAAACCCCCGACCGGGCGATCAGGTCCATGAACTGGTCGGTGAAGACGAAGTTCTCTTCCGGGAACTCCAAGCCCTGCATGTTCTGGTCGATGTGGCTGAACATCATCTCGATCGTCGCGAGCAGTTGCGGCTCGGCGTCCGGGTTCGCAGGGTCAAGCAACTCGACGATGCCGGCCGTGGAGCTGCCGCGTTCGTCGAGGTGGGTGATCTCGGCGGTGTGGCGGATCGTCGTGCCCGGCGTCGCGCTGACGCCGGTGAAGATGGCCTTGCCGATCTTGGCGAGGATGACCTTCTCTTTGAAGTCGTTGGCGTGGCCCGTCAGGATGCCGGCGGTCTGGGCGTAGCCCTCGATGATGAGCGTGTTGGGCATCACGGGATACGCAGCATGCTCGGTGCCCGGGGCACAGCCGGTCGCGCCGCCGTTGAACCCGCCCAGCGCGTTGGTCTTGCCTGACGCGAAGTGGTCGTGCAGCACATCCTCGGCCGCGGTGACGTTGCGCAGCGCGACGCAGCGTTTGGCCTTGTCAAGTTCGAGGATACGGTCCAGCCAGATCCAGCGCATAGGTTAGGTCTCGTCCTGCACGGAGCACGAAGCGTCAGCGGGTGACAGAGCAACCGGCGGGGTCATCACTCGCTGACGCTTCGTGCTCTGAAAAACTTCGGCTGCGCCCAATGACAGGCAGGAATGCCTGCCCTCCTCGTGAAGATCAGCCCAGCTTGCTCTTGACGAACTTGCAGACCATATCGACGGTGAACACGTCGCCGAGCTTCTCGACCTGGGGGTCTTTCTCGAAGCCGCTGAGGTCGGCGTGAGGCATCTTCTCGCGGAGCTTGGCGATGCCCTCGTCGGTGACTTTGCCGTCGGCGACGATGCCGTCGTCAGAAAGCACGGACTGGTCGAACATCTCGGTCTCGCCGATCTTGATGTCGAAGGCCTTCTCGAGACGGAAGCTGATGTCGAGGTAGTCGATGGACTCGGCACCGAGGTCTTCGCCCAGGCGGGCCTCGGGGGTCACTTCGTCGTCGTCCACGCCGAGCGCTTCTTCAAGGACTTCCTGGATCTTCTCAAAGATTTCTTCATCAGACATCGACATCGTCGGCGTTCCTGTCGTGGGGGGCATGTTCAGGGTCGGCCGACCTTTCGGGTCGGCTAAGCGGGGTATCGTAGCGATTTTCGGGTGGACCGTCGAAGCCGAGCCGGTGCGGCGTCGGGCGGGAATCGGGCGTTGCGGGGCGTGGGCGTGTCGCGGTCAGGCCGGGTCGGCAATGGGCTCGAGGGAGAATCGGCCGGTGACAGCGGTGCGGCCCTCGACGCTGCCGGTGCCCTGGAAGTCGTAGCGGTGGCCGTCGCGTTTGCGGAGCGTGATGTCCAAGGCCAGCGTCTCGCCCGGGCGGACCATCCCGCTGTAGCGGACGTTGCGGACCTCGGCGACCACCAGCGGGCGCGGCGGCGGGTCGTCCGCCCCGGCGGCGTAGTGACGCGCCGCCTGCACCAATGCCTCGAGCATCATCACCCCCGGCAGGATCGGGAAACCCGGGAAGTGATCGCCCAGGTATTCCTCGGCCGCGCTGACGCTCTTCACCGCCGACAGCGACTCGGCCTCCCGCGAAACCACTTTGTCGATCAGATCAAACTTCACAGCAGACATCCTGGGAAAGGGCGCACGGAGTGTATCGGTGTGCCGCACGCCCCGCAAAGCCGACGGGCGAGCCCACCCCGCCACACGCTCCCTGTGATCCGCTACGATCCGCCCATGCCCGAGCCGGTCGTCTATCTCAACGGCGAGTTCCTGCCCAAGCCCGACGCGACGCTCAGCGTCGACGAGCGCGGCGTGCTGTTCGCCGACGGCGTCTACGAGGTCGTCCGCTACTTCCACGGGCAACCATTCACCCTCGAACAACACACCGACCGCCTGGCCCGATCACTCGACGGCATCGACCTGTGCTTTGACGCCCGATCGCTCGGCGGAATCAGCGACCAACTCGTCGCACGCAACGCGCTGCAAGAGGCCCGCGTGTACTGGCAGGTCTCACGCGGCGCGGCAACACGCAGCCATATCATCGACCCCGCTACCGCGCCGACCGTCTACCTCACTGCCGAGCCGGCCGAGCCACTCCTCCCCGACGCCCCACTGCCGACGATCACCGCGATCACCGTGCCCGACGACCGCTGGACCAACTGCTGGATCAAGTCGCTCATGCTCGTCCCCAACACGCTCGCCAAGACCAAGGCCCACACCAAGGGCGCGGGCGAAGCGATCTTCATCCGCGACGGCCGGGTCACCGAGGGCAGCTCGACCAACTGCTTCGCCGTGTTCGATGGTGAGCTCTACACGCACCCCGCCGACCGGTACATCCTCGAAGGCATCACCCGCAACGTCGTCATCGACCTCGCACGCCGACTCGGCATCCCCGTCCACGAACAGGCCTTCAGCGCGATCGACCTCCCCGCCGCCGACGCGTGCTTCATCACCGGCACCGGCACCCTGCTCGCCGCTATCACCGCGATCGATGGCAACGCCATCGGCGACGGGACAACAAACGCCATCACGCGGCGGCTTTGGACGGCGTTCAAAGACGAAGTACACAAACAAGCACGCCCCACCGCTTAGCGCAGCGCCCCTTGCATCCATCACATCCTCTCTGCGGGCGCAAAACAAACCGCCGTATCATCCCCGCCCGTCTCGCGCAGATACGCCTTGAGCAGGCCGATGTAGCTCGTCTCGATCAATGGCGAATCCGCTAGCCCGAGCTGCTCACGCACCGCGAAGACCTGCGACTCGCTGGGGCCCTCGATCTCGACAAAATGCCCCAGGCGCGGCAACTCATCCAGCTCAATCAGGCAGCCCTCTAGCCGGTACCGCGTTCGGCGTTTCTCAAACGTCAGCACACTGCGATAGCCCAAGGCATTGAGCAGCTTCACGATCGCGGCCGGGTCGTCGACGTGGACCTCCGTCTCCTCACGGGACTTGAGTTTGCCCGGCGAACGCGGCCCCTTGTGGGCGAGGATGTTGACGGTGCGTTCTTCGGGCGTGCCCGGGCCGGTGACCTCGATGCGCAGACGCAAGGCCTGGTCGCTGCGCTTGAGCGCACCGTCCTCAACATCGAAGTAGCTGTTCGTCTCCGCGAGCTCGGCGACAAACGCCGCGCCTAGCCGCTGCAGCGTCTGCACCAGCGCCGCGCGGTCGTCCAGACGCATCTTGGCTTCGATCTCAATGGGCATATTCAATCCTTGGCTTGGCAATTGGCATGACGGCTCGCGACGCAGCGCTACACACTCCCTGAAAAACGCACGTGCAGCAAGCCGGTAGAATCCGGCCGTCTCGTTTCAATCCTTGCGTGGGAGGACCAAGCTATGGCCAGCGAACGCGTGTATCGGCTGCTCCGGCTGATCACGCTGCTCCAATCGCGGACGCCTTGGTCCGCCAGCGACCTCGCGCGGGAGATGGGCGTATCCCGCCGGACTATTTTCCGAGACCTCAACGCCCTCGAAGAAGCGGGTATGCCCTGCCATCATGTCGAGGGGCAGGGGTATCGCCTTGGCCGAAGCACGCAGCTCCCGCCGATGTCGCTCAACGCGGCGGAGGTGCTCGGGCTGATGCAGCTCATCAAGCAGGCCGGGGCCCAACGCAGCCGACCGATGCACGCCGCGGCGTTGTCGGCCATGTACAAACTCATCTCGACCGCGCCCGAGTCGCTCCGCAGCACCTGCGCCGAAATGATCGCCAACGTCAGCATCCGCCCCGACGCGGAGATCGCCGGTGAGGCCGAGTCGGCTTACTACCAAACCCTGCACCGCGCGATCGCCGAGCAGCGCGTCTGCCAACTCCGCTACACCTCCCCCGTCGAGGGCGACGCGATGGAGCTGACGTTCCACCCCTACGCCCTGCACCACGCAAACCGCGCGTGGTACCTGCTGGGGCACAGCCCGATGCACGACGAGGTGCGCGTCCTCAAACTCGTGCGCATCGACAAGCTCGACCTGCTCAAGAAAACGTTCACCAGGCCGCGCGGCTTCTCGGTGGCGCAGAAGCTCGGCCACGCCTGGCGTCTGATCCCCGAGGGCAAGGTCCACAAGATCGAGCTGCGTTTTACGCCGAGGGTCGCGACGAATGTCGCCGAAGTCCGGTGGCACCACAGCCAGTCACACGAGATCGTAAACGACGGGTCGTGCGTGATGCGTTTCGAGGTCGACGGCCTGCGCGAGATCGCGTGGTGGGTGTGTGGGTACGCCGATCAGGTGAAGGTCGTGAAGCCGAAGCAACTCGCGCAGCTTGTGGCGGAGATGCACCAGCGCGCGGCGCAGCAGTACGAGTAACGCAGAACAGGTTTACCGCGCTGATGTCGCAATGCGCCGCCCGGCCTGGTTGCTTAAGCAACCAGGCCAACCACGCTACCCGCTGCTCAACGTCAAGTGCCTCAACTTCGTTCGTTCAGCGCATCGGGGATGCCGTCCGCGAGGTCGAGTGCGCGGAGCCCGGCTCGGCCGTGGTGCTTGGCCCATTGGTCGGCGGCGCGGCCGTGGAGGTGGGCCGCGAGCTGCGCCGCGTCGAAGGCGGGCACACCTTGCGCCAGCAGCGCGGCCGTGAGCCCGGTCAAGACATCGCCCGACCCGGCCGTCGCGAGCGCGGGGTTGCCGGTGGTGTTGATGGCGTAGCGTCCGCCGTCACTGATAACCGTGTGCTGGCCTTTGAGCAAGACGACGTTGTTGTCGCAACCGACACGGGCCTCGCGGAGCGCGTTTGCGAACGCGGCTGCCGCGTCGGGGCGCTGGGCGGGGTCGGTCGGATCCAACGTGATACCCAGCGGCTCGGCGAGCCGGCGAAACTCGCCGGGGTGCGGGGTGAGGATGCGGGCAGGTGATTTCTGCTGTGTTTTTAGCAAGCCGTCGCCCGGCTGTTTCATCGATGTTGCCAGCGCATTGAGCCCATCCGCGTCGAGCACTACCGCGCGCGACCCCGCGAGCAGGCGCATCACCATCGCCCGCCGCCAATCGCCCTGCCCCAGCCCGGGCCCCACCGCGAGCACCGCGCGGCCGTCGGGGTCGGCCGCGTCAATCGCATCACACGCCGCGTCCGCGTCGCCCTCAAGCAGCACCCCCGTCGCGCCCGGCTCGACCGTCAGCGCATACGGCAACACCTCCGCAACCGTCGCGAGTTTCACCAAGCCCGCGCCGCCGCGAAACGCCGCGCGGGCGCACAGCGCAGGCGCGCCGATCATCGCCGCGCTTCCGCCGACGACGATCACCGTGCCAAACGTGCCCTTGTGTCCAGCGTCGGGCCGCGCAGGGGGTTTCGGGATTTTGGTGACTTGCTGCATGGTTGGTTCAAATCACGGAGGTCACGGAGACACGGAGACACGGAGAACATGGAGTATCAATCAATCTAGAGGACGGTCATTTGCATAACAACATAAACGGAGTAGGTTGACTTTCGTCACGATGTACACGGCCCGAAAAAGTTCTACTTGATCACTCCGTGCTCTCCGCGCCTCCGTGACCTCTGTGGCAACTCCCTGCCGACCGACCACCCAACTTGTTCACCCGGCACGCCGCGTAGGCCGCGCCGAAACCGTTGTCGATGTTCACGACCGTCACCCCCGACGCGCACGAATTGAGCATCCCCAGCAGCGCCGCGATACCGCCGAAGCTCGCGCCGTAGCCCACGCTTGTGGGCACGGCGATCACCGGCGAATCGACCAGCCCCCCCACCACGCTGGGCAGCGCGCCCTCCATCCCCGCGATCACGATCACCACGTGCCCCGCCCGCACCTCGTCCGCGCGGTGCAGCACTCGGTGGATCCCCGCGACACCGACGTCGTTGATCGATGCGACCGGATGGCCAAGCGCCGCGCACGTCATCGCGGCCTCCTCGGCCACGGGCAGGTCGCTGGTCCCGGCGGTCACGATCGGGATCGGGCGATAGCGGCCCGCGGAATCGACACCCTCTTCCCCTGCATCCGAAGCGGCGACCACGGGTGGGCGGCCGAGGATCGCGGTGCCGCCGAGTTGTCCGCGCCGGATCGGCGTACCGGGCAGCGCGGATTCAACATGGTCAAGCTGCTCCGCCGAGCCACGCGTCACGAGCACACAAGGCGATCGTTCGAGCAGCACGCCGGCGATCGACGCGACCTGCTCGGGCGTCTTGCCCGCCGCGAAGATGACCTCGGCCGTGCCGCAGCGGTGCGCCCGGTGGTGGTCGACCGTCGCAAAGCCTAGCGGCTGGGCCTGCATCGCTCGCAGCCGACCCGCCGCCTCGTCCACACCGATCGCCCCGTCGCGCACGCTCGCCAGCAACGCATCCAGGCCCGCCGCATTCTCGCCATCGTTCATCGCCCGATGGTACGCGATGCCACTTTTTTCGTCTCGCACCCGCAGGGGTGACAGGGTCTGTCACCCGCCAACGCGATACTCCCACCTCAAGGCCACACCCCCGCCGGCTTCCGGGGCGGCGGGGGTGGCAGGGACCGATGCCGATGGGGAGTGCCCGGTCGGCAAGGACGCCGGGCACGCGACGACCGCCAGCGGGCAAGGCGTCTACAGCGGTTCTTCCGCCGCATAGCTCCAGCCACAC
This sequence comes from Phycisphaerales bacterium JB063, assembly GCA_044439905.1. Classification (GTDB taxonomy): domain Bacteria; phylum Planctomycetota; class Phycisphaerae; order Phycisphaerales; family Phycisphaeraceae; genus JAHQVV01. The sequence goes on from JBITAC010000048.1 coordinate 10,121, forward strand.
TTCGTGCAGGTGTCCACCGCATCGGGCATCGGCTCGCCACAATTCAAGCAGACGTCGTCATCCATCGGCCGGGGCTTGTCCAGCGACGAACGGATTTGCTCGCGGATCGATGCGATGAGCTCAAACGCGCGGTCGGCGTGCTCAGCCGGGACCTGAACCTTGATGCTGCCCACCGCGTTACTCAACAGCGGGTCTGCCCACACGATGTTTCGGTTGTGGAGGTAGACGGGGATGCCCTCCTCCTCCAGGCGGATCTGCGCGAGGTCCGCGTGCAGCGGGTTGTCGTAGCGCTCGATCGTGATGTAGCCCTCGCCCATCGGCCTCACTCCTATGCGCCCCTACTCCGTCCACTCGAGTTCGATCACCTTGATCTCCAGCCCGTTCATCAGCGGGAGCATCGCGACCATGTCGTTGACCATGGCGTCGTCGGACTGAGGGCTGGTGGAGAGCGCGATGTGGGTGGCGTCAAAGCCGTTGACCTGGCCGGGGAACGCGGCGTCGAGGTCGACCCAGACGCCCTGGCCCTCGCCGGTCTCGATCCAGGCCTGGGTCCACATGTGGTAGCCGAAGATGTCGCGGCCGCCGAGGAATTGGTCGGCATAGACGATGCCGGTGACGGTCCGGCTGGGGATGTCGGCGCCGCGGAGCATCGCGGCGAGCAGCACGCCGTGCTCCGTACAATCGCCCTCGGCGGTCCGTGCCACCTCGCTCGCGGTCGCGAAGCCGACGGACAGGTTCTTGGCGTCGATGAAGCCACGGACAAAGTCGCGGCAGGCCTCCGCGACACGCAGACCTTCGGCCCGGCCCGCGTCCTGCAGCGACCGCTCTACCAGCACCGCCACCGCCTCGTCCTCATGGTCCAGCGCACTGGTCGCCGCGAGGTAGCTTGCCGCATCGCCCCCCAGCCCCGGGCCCGGCGTCTGATGGCTCAGGTCGATCGTGATCCGCATCGTGTCTTCATCAACCCACTCCACCACCTGAAACCCAGCCGTGGGGACCTGGTCGCGGTCGATCGCGTCGAGGCCTTCGCCGCTGATCTCGTAGACCGCCCGGCTCAGCCGACGCGGGTTCTCGATCACCCGGTCCGGACGGATCATCGTGCTCGCCATCACCTCGGGCGCATCAAACTCGGCCAGCGCCAACGCCCGGTCCGCCAGCAGCACCTCGATCTCCATCCCCGGCATCAGCGGCACCGACTGACGCACCGCCTGGCCCCGGCCATCGATCCACTGCTCCATCTCGACCCCCGGCATCAGATCCGTCGTCGCCGACCAACGCGTCGCGGGCACGGTCCGGCCAAAGACCTCGACCTCGCCGACCTCCTCACGCGTCATCACCGTCGTCACCGGCGAAGTCCCGCTGCTCAGGTCGAACGTCGTCATCTCAATCTCGTGATCCCCCCGCGCCAGTGCCGCCTCCGCGTACGCCATCGCGCCCGCCGGCGTCAGCCAGTCCCCCTCCGGCACGGGCAAGGCCTGCGTGTTCGACCGGCCCCCGCTGCTTGTCGTCAACTCCCAGCCGTCCGCGCCAAACACCAGACGCTGCTCCGTCGCTATCGTCGCCAGCAGGGTCCGGCTGGTCGCCTCGATCGGTACGAAGTCGGCCGACTCCACAAAGGTCGAGCCCTGCTCGATCGTGAGCGACTGCGCGCCCCGGGCGATCGTCATACGCATCTCGGTCGTCGTCACGATCCGCCCCTGCGCGTCGATCGCCATCAGCGTGTGCATGTAGCCGACCTTCTCGCCGTTCATCCGCATGACAAACCACGCGTCGTAGGGCTCAAACGCGGCGGCCTCATCCCCCTGCGCCTGAACCGGCAGCGTCGATAGCACAAGACCACAGCAAGCAAAAAACCAAACGAAGAATCGGGGCATCACAAAACCTCCATCAAACCGACGCAGCCGGTGATTATCGAACATCGAACTCCGCACATCAGACATCGTCAAACTACCGCTCGATCTCGACCACGCCGATCTCGAGCCCGTTCATCATGGGCACCATCTCGATCATCTCCGCCCCGGCGTTCGCATCATCCATCGCGCTGGTGCCCAGCGTGATGTGCGTCGCGGTGTAGCGGTACATCGCCGAGTCGAGATCGACCCAGTGCCCGCCCTGCTCCGAGTCGTCGGCGATCCAGGCCTGCGTCCACATGTGGTACACGAACACGTCCGACTGGCCGGCAAACTCGCTGTCGGCATACGCGAGCCCGGTCACGCATCGGCTCGGGATGCCCTGGGCCCGGAGGATCGCGGCGAGTAGGACCGAGCACTCCGTGCAGTCGCCGCTTCGGCTGCGGGCCACCTCGCTCGCGGTCGCATCGCCCGTCGAGAGGTTGATGCCCGTCATGTAGCGTGTCACGAATCGCCGGGCCGAGCGCGCAAAACGCAGGTCATCGACCGCGCCCCCCACGCGCTCACGCACTTGCTGCGCGAGCTTCTGCACTTCTTCGTCGGAGTGGTCGATCATGATCGACGTCTCCATGTACGACGGGTCCGTGCCGGGCGTGTCGTCGCTCGCCAGCGGGTTTTCCTCGGTCATGTCGACGACCAGCCGCACCCGACCGTCGGGCAGGCGCTCGGCCCGCTGGTGCATCGTCGTCGGCGGCAACAGGTCGTCAGGGGCGTGCTCGCTGAACTTCAGGTCAAACACCGCACGCCGAACACGCAGGGGCTGCTCGATCGGCTGGTCAGGCCGGACCGTCGACATCTGCGCCATCTCGGGCGGGTCAAACTCCAGCGTCGCCACCGACGCGTCGCGCAGGAACGACACCATCTCCAGGCCCGCAAACGTCAGGCGCTGCTGCTGCATCACCCCCGCGGCATCGTACAGCTCATACAGGTCGATCCCCGGCAGGGCCGAGTAGTTCACCTTCCATCGCGTCACATCGACCTCCTCCCCCGAGTTCGACTCGACGGCCTCGACCGCCTCACGGGTGTAGGTCAACACCACCGGCCGACTCCCCAGCTCCGGGTCCCATGTCGCGAGCTCGAAGTGGTCTTCGCCGGCCTGCGCCAGCGCTTTCCACCGCAGCTCGAGCGCGACCGGGGTGAGCCAGTCCCCCTCGATCGCGGGCAGCGTGCGCGTGGTCGTTCGGCCGGCCTGCTCGCTGACCAGCTCGACGCCGTCGGCGGTGATCGTATACGTCTGCCTGACGACCTCGGTCCCGGCGGAGCTCTCGCTGGTCACCGAGATCGGCTGGAGGTCGGCGGTTTCGAGCCAGACGGTCCGGCTGTCGCTGATCATCAGCTCGCCGCCGTGGGTCTCGATCCGTCGCGACGCGTAGCCGGTCTCGATCGTGCCGTCGTCATGGATGGTCAGCCACTCGTGCGTGTAGCCGCTGGGCTGGCCGTCAACCGTGTCGAGATACCACTGGTCGTAGACGAGGTCGGCGACCTGCTGCGCCAGCGCGGGTGCGGCCTGGGCATTGGCGGGCGTCGCCGGGGCGAAGCCGAGGGTGAGGGGCAGGGCCAGAACGACACACGTCACGAGGTTTTTCATGCACGCATTGTATCGTTTCAGCCCCCGCGCCAAGACACCGGTTTACGCGGAATCCACGATGCTTTCTCGCAGTTTCGCGAGTTGCTCGGGCGGGTAGAACGCGAAACACCAGTCACGCCGGTTGGCAATGTCGGCGTTGGCGACGCCCCGCCGGGCGCGTTCGACGTCGGCCTGCGCGTCGGCAACAAGGCCAGCGTTTTGTTCGGCAAACGCCCGGTTGATCGCGCGGAGCCGACGCCGAGCGGCACGTTTTTCTCGCTTCGTATACGTCCCCCCCGACCCCGCCAGGATGCCGTGTTTCTCGGCCAGCCGTGACTTGTCGAGCGTATCGGCATCGTCCACCTCCCGGTCGATGTTGTAGGGCAGGTGATGGCGATACCACACCGCCCGTTCGAGCTGGTCGGGTGTCGCGGTCGGCAGCGCGAAGTCCAGATAGACGTCGGCCGAGACAACCGCAAGCGGCGCAAGCGTTTCGCCAAACCAAGCACGCCACCAGTGCTCGGTGACTTGTTCGTAGACCCCGCCGCCCTTGCCATGGATGAAGAGGTCGCACAGCGTCGAGCGCATGAAGGCGGTGAGGGTCAGGGCCTTGGGCGCAAGCGTTTCAAACACCCCGCCCTCGTCCGTCATCGTCTGCCCGATTGGCGTGCCGTCCTCATGGGTCAGCAGCGGCACCCGGTCGGCCAGGTCGGCAAACACGCGGCCGCGACCCGCCGACGCCATCACCCACAGCGGCAACTCGACACGGTCCCGCTCCACGAGCAGCGGCGCCACCCCCGCCTCGGGGACGCGGGCGACCGCCGCGTTGTACGCCGACACACACCGACGCGCCTCGCGCAGCATCCGGTCCACCAATGACTGAAACGACGCCAGCCGTGCGAGCTGCGAGGTCCGCAGCACAAACATCTCGCCACACGTCGGCCGCATCCAAGCCAGCTGCATCGCGGTGATGCTGTCGGCCAGCGAATCGGCGGCGGCATGCTCAGCCAACGCGTCGGCCTCACGTAATGCCGACAGGTCGACCATCGGCTCGCCATCGAGCCCGCGTTCAAACGCATCCACCGCGTCGGCCAACGCGCCCCGCTTCAAGGGTGGGCGCTGGCCCGTGCCTAGCGCGAGGTCCTCGCTGCCCAATCGCAGTGTTTTCACATCGATCGCATCGCCGAGGCGGACCGGGACATCGATCGACAGGGCAGAGTTATCGATATGGTCGACGACAAGATGGACCGGCTGGGCGTCGAATCGCTCGCAGGCCACCGACATCGCGATGTCCTTGGCGAGGATGCCCGGGTGCCAGAACCAGGCCTGATGCCCGGTCGCGATGATGGGACGTGTCGGGTCGAAGGGTGTGCGGTCTGGGCCCGGCGTGTCGAGGAGCGGAGCGAGTTCCGCGCGGTCCGCCGGCCGAGCCGACCCCGACAACCGCCAATCGCGCAGCGGGGGATCAAGCAGGACGCGGGGTGCGGAGACATCAGCCATAACACATGGAACCGTCGCCATCAGATCGCGGCGCCGCACTCGCACGGCGGATGGACCATGTCCCCCACACTCACCTTGGCCAGCCCCGGGTACTTGTCCAGCTCGCGCTCGAAGACCTCGCGGTAGTGCGCCAGGCGGTGGCTCGCATCATCCAACGGCCCGCCGAAGGAGCGGTTAGGGTCGTTGTAGATCAATCGCACCGGCACCTCGCGGACCCGCAGCCCGTGCGCCGCGAACTGCACCCACTGCTGCAGCGGGATCGCGTAGCCGTCCTCGGTCAGGTCGAGCTTCTCCATCGCGCTGACGCGGTAGGCCTTGTACCCGCAAAAGGCGTCGGTGATGTTCATGCCCAGCGCGCCGTTGACCCAGTGCGTGATCGTCTGGTTGATCCGGCGTCGCTCGATCGGGGGCGGGTCGCCGCAGGTCTCACGGCAGATGTATCGGCTGCCCGAGATGACGTCCGCGTCGTCGTCCTCGATCGCCTGGAAGAAGCTCGGCAGCGCCTCGGGCTCGTGCTGTTCGTCGCAGTCCATCGTGACGACCCAGTCGTAGCCGTACATCTGCGCCCACTTGAACGCGATGCGCAGCGCCGTGCCGTAGCCGCGGTTGGTCTTGTTGCGGATGACGTCGACCGGCTGCATGGCCAGGAGCATCGGCGTGTAGTCCGTCGATCCGTCATCCACCACCAGCACACACTTGGCGAAGTCCGTAATCCGTTCGATGACGCGGGCGACGTACTTCTGCTCGTTATAGACGGGCACGGCGACGAGGTTCTTTTTCATAGACGGTGTCCGATCTTCGATGAGCGATGGATGAAACGGTGAACCACTGTAGGCGTCGTCTTGCCAAGTGACAATAGCCGACACATCACGCGCGGCTCGACCGCGGCGTCATCACGCAGGGCCCATCCGTCCGCCCTGCAGCCGACTCGCCCCCGGGCGTGGCCCGGCGGTTATGTCCGGCCCATCGCCAGTTCGGCAAGCTGGGTAAGCGTCAACACCTCGGGCCGCATCGTGGGCTCAACCCCCTCGGGCAGCGGCGTGTCCCGGCCCAGGATCGCGCCAAGCTGCTTTCGGCGTTTGCTGAAGAGCGTGTGCAGCAGCTTGGAAAAGGCGTGCGGGTCGTCGCACAGGGGCGTGGGCCGACGGTGTAGCACGACGACGGCCGAGTCGATCGATGGCGGCGGGTAGAAGCACCCCGGCTTGAGCACGCCGACGCGCGAGACCTCGAAGACGGCCTGGAGCAGGATGCCCAGCGGGCCGTAGGCCTTCGTGCCCGGCGAGGCGGTGAGACGGTCGGCGACTTCCTTCTGGATCATGACGACGGCGGCCGACATCGCCGGGTAGTCGAGTGCGAGGTTGGCCAGCAGCGGCGAGGCGATGTGGTAGGGCAGGTTGGCGATGAGCTTGAACGCGCCGACCTCTGACGAGCCGCGACCGTCAGGGAGCGGACCCTGGGGTTTGCTTGGATTAACCGGGTGGGTCCGCTCCCTCACGGTCGCGGCTCGTTGCTGAGCTAACAGCGATACCACCGCCGGGTTGATCGCGTGCTTGCCGTCCAGCGCGTCGCCGACGTGCAGCGTGATCCGCTCACCCAACCGGCCCCGCAGGATCGGCTCCATGTCCCGGTCGATTTCCACGGCCACGACCTTCGCCCCCGCGTCCACCAGACGCTCGGTCAGCGCCCCCGTGCCCGGCCCGACCTCGAGCACCACATCGCCCGGCGAGAGCGCCGCCGCGTCCATGATCTTCGCCATGTGATTGCCGTCGTGCAGGAAGTTCTGCCCGAACTTCTTCTTGGGCCGTAGCCCGTGGTCGGCGAGGAGCCGCTTGATGTCGCTAAGCGTCTGGGCCATACCCGACGTTATAGCTTGTCTTGAAGCCAGCGGTATGATGACCCGGGACTCCATCGCCCACACCCCCGGGACCCTGCCATGAACATCCCCACCTACTGGGCACACGCGGCGGTCGACGCTCAAGGCGACCCCACGGACCTGCAGTCAGGCTACCTCGGCGTGGGCTGGTCCAGCACCAGCGAAGAAGACGCCCACCGTTGCGCACTCGAACGCGCCCGGCGGATCGCCCAGCGCATCGAGCACGGCGACTTCGACCACCCCGACCTCCACGAACAGTACTACACCAACCGGCCACTGCGTGAGCAGGTCGTCGACCAACTCGATGCGCCAGGCGAACCGCTCGCGGTCATCACGCAGAACATCTACGGCGCGTACGTGCTCAACGCGAGCCGTGCGATGTTTATCGATATCGATGTACCGGCCCCGCCGCGCCCCAGGCCGCGTCGCCCCGAGCCCCGGGGGTTCTTCGCCCGGCTGTTTGGCCAGCCCGCGCCGCCGCCCGCGCCCCCTACCACGACCGCCGAGCCCGACCCCATCGACAGGATCCGGTCGCAGGTCGAACGCCAACCGGGCATGGGCATGAAGGTCTACCGCACCCCGGCCGGCTTCCGCGGCCTTGTCACCAGCCAGCCCTACGACCCCGACGCCGACGCCGCCCACGCCGTGATGAAGTCTTTCGCCGCCGACAAGCTCTACACGATCCTGTGCAAGGCCCAGCACTGCTTCCGTGCCCGACTCACCCCCAAGCCCTGGCGCATCGGCATGGACAACCCGCCCCGCGCCTTCCCCTTCCTCGACGACAACCAACGCCGAGCCTTCGACGCCTGGAAACAACAATACGACCAACGGATCACCGGGTACGCCGCGTGCGCCCCGCTCTCGAACGAGCCATGGGGCAACCCGGATGTCCACCCCGACATCGCGCCCGTCCTCGCCTGGCACGACCAGCTCGCGTGCGGCCTCGGCCTACCACTGGCGTAGGACGCATCCGGCAAACCCGGCAACACAACCCCGAACAGCCAGACAGCCGGCGGCCTACGGACGCCGGACCCTCGGCTAGTCTTGTCGCTACACATCCGGCGTCCGCAGGCCGCCGGCGAATCGATCGCGAGCGCCCCGGGCGCACCGCCGTGAACCCGGGACGTACGCCCGACTAGAATGCCCCCATGCCCATCCGCCAACTCCCTACGCTTGTCATTAACCAGATCGCCGCGGGCGAGGTGATTGAGCGCCCCGCGTCGGTCGTGAAGGAGCTGGTCGAGAACGCCCTCGACGCCGGGGCAACGCACATCGACATCGCCATCGAGGAAGGCGGCGCCAAACTCATCCGCATCAGCGATGACGGCATCGGCATCCCCGAGGACGAGCTGACCCTGGCGGTCGCCCCCCACGCGACGAGCAAGATCACCAGCGCCGACCAGCTTGAAGCGATCGGCACGCTGGGGTTCCGTGGCGAAGCGTTGGCATCGATCGCGTCGGTCTCGCGCCTCCGTATCACGTCCCGCCCCACCCGCGAGGACGGCGTCGCCGAGGCCGCCGGTGTCCTCGAAGTCGATGGCGGCGAGGCCACCGGCCCCTTCCCCGGCGCAGCAAGGCCCGGCACGGTCATCGAGGTCCGGGACCTGTTCTTCAACACCCCCGCGCGGCGCAAGTTCATGCGATCGGCCGGCAGCGAGTTTGGCCACATCAACGACACCGTCCAGAAGATCGCGATGGTCAACGCCGACTGCGGCTTCACCCTCACGCACAACGGCCGAAAGGTCCAGGACCTCCCCCGCAACCAGACCCGCAAGGACCGCTGCGTCGCACTCATGGGCAAGGACATCCAGGACGCGCTCATGGAGTTTGAGCGGGTCGACGACCCCAACCGCGGCAGCACCAAGGTCTGGGGCCTCGCGGGCATGCCCTCACTGGGCCGAGCGACCACCAAGTTCCAGCACGTCTGCGTCAACGGCCGACCCGTCAAAGACCGCAACCTCCAGCACGCCATCAAAGAAGCCTACCGCGGGCTCATGCCCCCCGACCGCTTCCCCCAGATCGTCGCCTTCATCGACATGGACCCCGCGCAGGTCGATGTCAATGTCCATCCCCAGAAGTCCGAGGTCCGCTTCCGAAACCCCTCGCACCTGCACGGCCTGATCCTCACCGCGCTGCGCCAACGCCTGCTCGGTGCCGACCTCACGCCAGCAGTGGGATTCAGGAGTTCGGGATCGGGGATTGGGGAAAGGCACGAAGCGGGGGTCGCGACACTCAGCCCGGCCGGCACCGCGCTCTCCGACCCCCAACTCGCAAACCCCACCCCCCCAATCCAAACAACAAGCGACTTCGTCGACTACTTCCGCAAGATGGACCCGAAGCAGAAGGGGTTTGTGTATTCGGAGGTCAAGAGGCAGCTCAAGGAAGAAACGCCCGAGCAGGTCAGCGAAGAGGACGACGCGTTTGAGGAGGAATTGCTCAGCCGACAAACGGCCGCCCCGCCCTCCCCGAACCCCCAATCCCCAACCCCCAACTCCCTGGACATCCTGCAGATCCACGACAGCTACGTCGTCACCCAGGATGCGCACGGCCTGGTCATCATCGACCAGCACGCCCTGCACGAGCGCGTCATGTTCGAGAAGCTGCGGGCCCGGATCCTGGACGACAAGGAGACGCTCGAGAGCCAGCGGCTGCTCGTGCCCGACGTGGTGCGGGCCGACGCGTCAAGGCAGGCGGCGTTGGAGGAACTGCAACCGCTGCTGGACCGCCTGGGGATCGAGGCGTCGCCCATCGGCCCGAGTGAGGTCGCGGTGCATGCGTTCCCGTCGCTGCTGTTCTCGCGGAACGTGAAGGTCGTACCTTTCATGGAGGAGCTGCTCGACAAGGCCGACGCCGGGGCGTTTGACAAGATCGAGCTGGGCGACGGCACCGATGCGCAGCTGCCCGAAGAGGCGGCGTTGCACGAGGTGCTCGACATGATGAGCTGCAAGGCGGCGATCAAGGCCGGGGACAAGATGAGCGAGCAGGAGCTGGCGTCCCTGTTAGAACAACGCGACGCGATCGAGCGATCCAGCAACTGCCCGCATGGAAGGCCCACGACGCTGCGGCTGACGTTGAAAGACCTGGAACGGCAGTTCGGGCGCTCGTAACCGTCGCGTCACACGCGGGGAGCGCCTGGCGCGGAAACTTGACGATCGCAACAGCCCGACCCCGGCGTGGCCCGCAGTTTCATTGGCCCTGCATATGGCGTGGCGGATGAGGGGCCACCCTTGACGCCCCCCCGGTCCGCCCTATAATGCTCGATTCCCCCGACTTTGGGGACAGGCGCGATCGCCCTAGCCCTTTTCGTCGGGCCCGACCGATGAAGTATCCCTGACCACGCCCGCCGGAGCGGGCTCGTTGGCTCCCCGCCCTGTCATGCAGCGCCTGGGCCGACGGTAGAAGCAGACCGCCCGCGATTCGACGGCCACGAACCCACCGCCCCGGACACCCCTTACCAAGGACCGACGATGTCCACCACGACCACCACCGGCAAACTCACCCGTCTGCAGAAAACCCGAAACTTCGGCATCTGCGCCCACATCGACGCGGGCAAGACCACCACCACCGAACGCGTCCTGTTCTACACCGGCAAGGCCTACAAGATCGGCGAGGTCCACGAGGGCACCGCCACCATGGACCACATGCAGGACGAGCAGGAACGCGGCATCACCATCACCTCCGCCGCCACCACCTGCCCCTGGACACGCAACGGCGTCGAGTACACCTGTAACCTCATCGACACCCCCGGCCACGTCGACTTCACCATGGAAGTCGAACGCTCCATGCGCGTCCTCGACGGCGCCGTCGTCGTCTTCGACGGCAAGGAAGGCGTCGAAGCCCAGTCCGAGACCGTCTGGCGTCAGGCCCAGCGATACAAAGTCCCGCGCATCTGCTTTATCAACAAGATGGACAAAATGGGGGCGGACTTCGACTACGCGTTCCAGACCCTCCACGACCGCCTCGCCGCCCCGGCCGTGGCGGTGCAGTACCCCATCGGCAAGGCCGACTCGTTCGAGGGCATCATCGACCTGCTGCTCATGAAGGCCTACTACTTCTCCAAGGAAGACATGGGCACGACGATCACCGAGGGCGAGATCCCCGCCGAGTACGTCGACAAGGCCAACGAGCTGCGTGAAAAGCTCATCGAAGTCGCGGCCGAGCAGGACGACGACCTGACCGAAAAGTACCTCGAAGAAGGGACGCTCAGCGACGACGAGGTCCGCATGGCGCTGCGTAAGGGCACGATCGCCCGCACCGTGCACCCGACCTTCTGTGGCTCGGCCCTGCAGAACATCGGTGTGCAGAAGCTGCTCGACGGCATCGTCGACTACCTGCCCAACCCCACCGAAGTCCCCGACACCGAGGGCACCGACCCCGACGACGCCGAGAAACGCCTCACCCGCCCCCACAGCGAAGAGGCCCCGCTCTCGGCCCTGGTGTTCAAGGTCGTCAACGACGCCCACGGCGACCTCACCTACGTCCGCATCTACTCGGGCAAGCTCGAGAAGGGCACACGCGTGCTCAACTCGAACAACGGCAAACGCGAGATCGTCAGCCGCATCTTCGAGATGCACGCCAACGACCGCCAGGCCCGGGACGAGGCCCTCGCCGGCGAGATCGTCGCGGTGGTCGGCCTGAAGAACAGCAACACCGGCGAAACCCTCTGCGCCCAGGACGACCCCATCGTCCTCGACCGCATGGACTTCCCCGAGCCCGTGATCTCGATGTCGATCGAGCCCGCCTCCGCGGGTGACAAGGAAAAGCTCGCCAACGCGCTGGGCACCATCCGCCGCGAAGACCCCTCGTTCCAGACGCACTACGACGAGGAGACCGGCGAAAGCATCATCGCGGGCATGGGCGAGCTTCACCTGGACATCATCCGGACCCGCCTCACCCGCGACATGAAGATCGCCGTCAACGTCGGCCAGCCCCGCGTGGCGTACAAGGAAGCCATCACCGGCACCGCCGTCGAAACCGGCATCCACAAGAAGCAGTCCGGCGGCCGAGGCCAGTTCGGTAACTGTACGATCGAGGTCTCCCCGATCACCGAGGAAGAAGCCATCGAGCAGGACCTCAAGTACATCGACGGTGTCGCCTTCGAAGACGGCATCGTCGGCGGTGCGATCCCCCGCGAGTTTATCCCCTCCGTCGGCGCCGGTGCCCGTGCGACCGCGAAGTCGGGCGTCCTCGCCGGCTACCCGCTGCTGGGCGTCAAGGTCAAGGTCATCGACGGTAAGTACCACGACGTCGACTCCAGCCAGATCGCCTTCGAGATGGCCGGCTCGATCGCCTTCAAGAACGCGACCCGCAAGGCCGGCCTGGTCCTCCAGGAACCGATCATGAAGGTCATCGTCACCACCCCGGACGAGTTCTTCGGCAACGTCACCGGCGACCTCAACCGACGCCGGGCCCTGATCGTCGGCGACGAGGAACGCGGCAACACCCGCGTCATCACCGCCGAGGCACCGCTCTCGGAGATGTTCGGCTACTCGAACTCCCTCCGCGGCATGTCACAGGGCCGGGCCTCCTTCGCCATGGAGCCCCTGGACTACCGCGAGGTGCCCGCCGGTATCGCCAAGGAAATCCTTGAGAAACAAGGCGAGGGCAAGTAACCCCCCAACCCGCGATTCCCCAAAGCCCACGGCCGCCCGCCGTGGGCTTTTTTCATACCCCAATCCTTGCCCGGGTCCGCCCAACGCCTTATCCTGATAGGCATACGATTCCGGCCCAACGCCCCAAACGACATCCTCACACGGGAACCCACCATGCCCACGCGCCTTCTCCTGTCCGCGCTCGTTGCGATGACGCTGTGCACCGCGCCCGCCCTGGCCGACACGCCCGCGACCAACCTGCCCACCGCGCGGCCGATGGTCGCCAACGACAACGTCAGCAGCGAGGGCTTCGAAGCACTCAGCTACGGCAAGACGTTCTACCACGAGGTCCCGATGGTCGACGCCCCGCCCCTGATGAACCCCGCGGAAGGCGGCGGCATCGGCATGAACATCACGGCCGAGAGCATCATCAACAACGTCCGCTACGCCGGCGAACACCCCGACATCCAGCATGTCGTCTTTATGATGCGCACCGGCGGCGGCAAGGTGTTCCACGCCGAGGCGATGAAGGACATCATCGAAGATTACCACCGCACGACCGAGTTCCACATCATCATCGATGACGCGATCTCCGCAGGCACGTGGACCGTCTTCAGCTGCGACACGATCTTCATGATCGACTCCGGCTCGGTCGGCGGGGCCGTCATGTACGTCACCTTCCCCGACGGCAGCGTGCAGGCCTCGCCCGAGATCCCCGCGGTCGCCGCACGCATGTCCAAGCTCGCCGAGCGCAACGGGCACCCCGGTGTCCTCGCCCCCGCGATGATGCACCTGCCCGCCGAGCTCCACTACTGGGAAGAAGACGGCGAGGTCGTCCTCTCCGGCAGCGCGCCAAGTTCACGCTCCTCAGTTCAGAACCACCGCGTGCTCGACTCCGAAAACGACGTCCTCACCCTCACCTCGCAGGACGCCTTCATGATCGGCCTGGCCGAACGCATCGAGGGCTTCAACGCCGACCTCGTCGGCGAGCATATCGGCATCAACGACTGGACCCGCGCCAACCACTTCGGCCAGGTCGTGCACGAGATCGGCGATGTCTACAACGTCACCATGCCGCTGCAAGACCGGGCCGAGGCCATCAAGTCTCAGATGCAGTATGTCCGCAACACCCGTGAAAACCGCGAGCACCCCCAGGCGGCCCAGCTCCTTGAGCAGCATCAGATCTATCAGAAGCTGATCGACGCATACTCGAAGATCAACGAAGCGTTGAACAACCTGCCCTCCGTCCACCCCGAGCGTCACATCTACTTCGCCGACGCCGAGGGCCGAACGATCCTCGCCGACCCCGAGCAGTGGGAGGTCGATGTCGCCGCCGCCCGTGAGTACTGCCGCGACCTGAACAGCGGGCTGCGCGACCTGCGCAGCGCCTACCGCATGATGGAACAAGACGACGACAACCTCAACGACACCGAGGCCGCGTTCGACCTCATCATCGGCCGCATCGAAGGCATCGCCCGCCAAGGCAACGCCGCCTACTGGATGGAAAACAGCGACGACCTGATCGACTAACGACCCCACCGCCCCGACACGCGGGCAACCCGTCCGCCAGGAACCTTCCCTATGAAGACCGCCCTCCCGCTTGCCGCCGCGGCCATCGCCGCCTCGGCCCTCCTCATCCCCCCCACGCTCAAGGCCGCGCCCGGCGTCGCCCCCACCGAGGCGTCGGCCAAAGCGACGTCGCCTTCCAAGTACGCCGAGGCGCTGGGCGGCAAGGTCACCAACGCCGGGTTCGAAGACCTCGTCTACAACACGACCTTCTTCGTCGAAATCCCCATGGTCGGCAGGATCGGCCCCGAGGTCTCGCCCGACGCCGTGAAGAGCGCCCTCCGCATGGCCGCCGAGAACCCGCACATCCACCATGTCGTCTACATGATCGACAGCGATGCGCGGGAAGGCCGGCTACTCGATAAGGAAGTCGTCGGCATCTACCAGGACGAGCTCGAAGTCCACGGCATCCTCGACCAGGCCACCTTCCTCGCCGCCTTCCCCGTCTTCTTCTGCGACTCGCTCTTCATCGTCGAGGGCGGGCACGTCGGCGGCCTCCCACTCCACCGCTACGTCCCCCAAGGCAGCGACGAAGTCACCGCCAAGATGGTCGGTATCTTCACCAACCAGCTCGCCTCCGCCGCCGAGCAGCACGGCCACAACCCCGACATCGTCCGCGCGATGATCGACCAGACCAAGTCCCTCCACTACTGGCGTGAGCACGGCGTCACCTACGTCTCCAACACGCCCCCCGACAGCCCCGCCACCGTCGACGACTACGAACACATCACCTCGCATATCAGCGGCGAAACCATCACGCTCGACTACGACCAGGCCATCCAGCTCGAACTCTGCCTCCCCATCGAAGAGTTCGACTCCATCTGGGTCGGCGACCAGATCGGCGTCGGCAACTGGCAACCCGCGAACCGCTACGGCCTGATCTCCAACCAGATCGGCCGGATCAACGAAGAGCTCACCCCCCTGCGGGACCAGCTCGACGCCATCGACCGCCAGCTGCCCGATATCCAGACCACCCGCGAAAACCGCAACGACCCCAACCTCCGCCGACTCCAGGAAGCCAAACGCAACTTCGAACGCGGCGTCGCGGCGGTCGAAAGCATCACCGAAGCACTCAACGAGCTCTACCTCATCCACCCCGAACGCCACCCCTACTTCCCCGGCAAGAACGGCGAAACCATCCTCGAAGACCCCGACCAGTGGCAGCAGGACGCCAACGCCGCGCAGCAGCTCGTCTCCCGCGCCGAGTCCGGCCTGTCGACCCTACGCAACATCTTCGACCTCCTCGAAGCCGACCCCGCGCAGCTCGACGACCTGGTCGAGACGCTCGACGGCGTCAAGGAACACCTCAACGGGATCCGCCAGAACGGCAACGTCTACTACTGGGAAAAGATCTACGAAGAGCCCCTGCCCCCCGATGAGTACGGCGTCACCTACGGCTAAACCCGGCCAAGACGATCGGCCGCCGAACCAGAGCCCATCCAAACTCGCCCCTCCCCCAAGCCCGCCCTCACCCGGCGGGTTTTTCTTTGCCCCGACACACAACACCAAATCCCGTCTGCTACCCTACGCGGCTCATGGCACTGCTTTCCGTCGCTAATCTTGTGTTCTCTTTCGGCGACCGTCACCTGCTCGACGGCGTCAACCTCACCGTCTCGGCCGGCGAACACGTCGGCTTTGTCGGGCGCAACGGCTGTGGCAAGTCCACGCTGCTCAAGCTCATCGCAGGCATCGAGACCCACAAGCCCGACGCCGGGCAGATCCAGCTCGCCCGCGGCAGCACCGCGGGCTACCTCCAACAGGACCACCACTTCGACCCCAACAAGACGCTCCGCGAGGAGGCCGGCGCCGCCTTCGCCGAGCTCGCCGAACTGCACCGCAAACTCGACGAGACCGCCCACGCGATGAGCGAAGCCGAGGGCGACGAGATGGAGAAGTTGCTCAAGAAGTACGAGCGTCTCGAGCACGCGATGCAGGCCGCCGGGGGCTACGCCGTCGACCATAAAGTCGACAACACGCTGCACGGCCTGGGCCTGGTCGACGAAGTCTTCAACGTCAAGTGCGGCGACCTCTCGGGCGGACAAAAGGGCCGGCTCGCGCTGGCGAAGCTGCTGCTGAGCGAGCCCGACATCCTGCTGCTCGACGAGCCGACCAACCACCTCGACATCGCGGGCCGGGAGTGGCTCGAAGAGTTTTTGCGGTCGTACACGGGCGGTGTGGTGCTGATCAGCCACGACCGCTGGCTGCTCGACCGCGTGGTGAGCAAGATCTACGAGCTCGAGGCCGGGCAGATGGTCGAGTACCCGGGCAACTACGAGAAGTTCCGCCAGCTCCGAGCCGAGCGTATCGAGGACCAGCGTCGCGCGTTCGAGAAGCAGCAGGTCAAGATCAAGCACGAGCAGTCGTTCATCGACCGCTACCGCGCGGGCCAGCGTTCCAAGCAGGCCCAGGGCCGGGAGAAACGGCTCGAGCGATACATCCGCGACGAGTCGCTCGAGCCCCCCGCCGAGCTGGACACCATGAAGCTCTCGCTCGAGCCCAAGACCCGCAGCGGCGACCGCGTGGTCGTCGCGGAAGACTTGGCGGTCGCGTACGACACACGCACCCTGTTCGAGGGCTTCGACCTCTCGATCAAACGCGGCGACCGCATCGGGGTCATCGGCCCCAACGGCGCAGGCAAGTCCACGCTCATCCGCTGCCTGCTTGGCGAACAAGAGCCGACCGCCGGGGAGAGCAAGCTCGGCGCGCAGGTCGACGTCGGCTGGTACCGCCAGACCCACGAGCACCTCGACATGGGCCAGTCCATCGTCGAGTACCTCCGCAAGTTCGTCCCCAGCAGCACCGAGCAGGAGGCCCGCGACCTGGCCGGGGCGTTCCTCTTCTCCGGCAACGACTCGGAAAAACCCCTCGCGTCACTCTCGGGCGGCGAGCGTTCCCGCGCGGTCCTGGCCGGGCTCATGACCTGTGGGCACAACA
The DNA here is from genome assembly GCA_044439905.1 of Phycisphaerales bacterium JB063. Taxonomy (GTDB): domain Bacteria; phylum Planctomycetota; class Phycisphaerae; order Phycisphaerales; family Phycisphaeraceae; genus JAHQVV01. The sequence continues at coordinate 27,062 of JBITAC010000048.1, forward strand.
TGCTCGTCCTCGACGAGCCCACCAACCACCTCGACATCCCCTCCGCCGAACGTCTCGAAGAGGCGCTGCGCCGGTACAACGCCGCGCAGAAAAAATTCACCACCACCAGCTCCGGCGGGGGCGGCGAAGGCACGCTCATCCTCATCACTCACGACCGCATGCTCCTCGAGCACCTGGTCGATCAGCTCCTCATCTTCGACGGCCAAGGCAATGTCCAGCACTTCCTGGGCACCTACAGCGAGTACCTCGAACAGGCCCACGGCAGCAACGTCCTGGTTGATGCCGACGCCGCGGACGCAGACGCGAAAGACAACAAGTCAAAACGCCAAGACGCCAAGGCCCAAGCCAAGAACACCAAGACGGAGCCCGCTTCAACGGGCGGCAAGAAAAAAGGCAAGCCCGGCGGCAGGCCCAAGGGTAAGAAAAAGAACAACGCCTTTGGCGGGCTCACCCTCGAACAGCTCGAGTCGAAGATCGAGGCGCTGGAATCGAAGATCGCCGAGGTCGAACAACAGCTCGCCGACCCCGAGACCTACCGCGATCACACGAAGTTCGGCGCGTTGCAGGCCGACCACGACAAGCTCAAGGCCGAGTTGGCCCCCCTCGAAACCGAGTGGGCCTCACGCGGGTAAGACAGCTGTACACGCCTGAAACACCCCGCGAAAGCCGTAGGCCCTACCCCCCCGCGACCTCGTAGCCCGTGGGCTGCTGGGGCTGGACCACTTCACGGTCACGCCAGAAGCGCACCGCATCGGTCCACCCGCGCGGCCGTTGATACGGGGCGTAGGTGTACACCTGCTGATTCGCAAAGACGTTGCCGCCCTGCGCATGGGCCCAGTCCGCCCAGTCACGCGGGTCGTGGCCCGCGTCGTGCCCGGTGAGGGTCAGCAGCGACTGCTTGGCCGCGGCGATCACCGCATAGTTGCGGTCCTCGAGCGCCCGGCTCAGCGCATTAAACACCGTCATCTCCGGGTACTGCCCCAACGCATCGCACGCCGCCTGACGCACATCGCTGTCGGGCTCGTCCTCGTCGCTGGTCAACGCGATCAGCGCCGGCACCGCGGGCGGATGATGGATCATGCGCAGCCCGTTCGCGGCGTTCCAGCGAACCTGCGCGTTCTCATCGCCAAGCATCACCACCAGGAGGTTCGCGTCCTCCACGCTGCCGTGCAGGCCGAGCGCCTGAGCACAGGCCGCACGGACCGAAGGGTCGGGGTCGTTATAGAACAGGCGGTACGATCGGACATACTCTTCCTCACCGCCAAAGGGCGCGGCGCTGAGCCAGTTCATCCCCTCGCGGCGGTTGTCCGCATCGTCTCGATCAAACATCATGCCCACCGCCTCGGAGGGCGTCGGCGGCTGGGGGAACACCGACGCGATCGCCGAGGCCGCGTCCAGTTTGCCGTTCGCACACCCCGCCGACCCGGCCAAGAGCCCGGCCCCCACCACCAGCCCTGCGGTCGCCCGGACGGACCATCCAACGGATTGTGTACGTTTCTCTGCCATGATGAGCGATTTTATCGGTAGATCATCCTTCGTGCGAAATCCCCGCCACCCGTCCCATCGGCACCCCCCCGCCCCGGGCGTGAACAATCGGCAGACGATCGCAAAAATCCACACCCCCGACTTGCAGCCCCCGCGATCCCCACTACAATATGCGGCCCGGAACGACGGCCCCTTCGTCTAGTCTGGTCTAGGACACCAGGTTTTCATCCTGGTAACACGGGTTCAAATCCCGTAGGGGTCACTTAAGACACTTCCGTGTCCACGCATGTCCCGCCCTGACCCCGTCAGGGCGGTTTGCGTTTCAGCGCCCCGCTATGTCCGTGCATGATCCCCGCGCCTAGAGCCGCGCTATCCTGCGCTGGCTCATCGGCCGCTGCACTACGACCGACAACGCCGACCAATCCCAACACCCGGGCGGCATTGAAGTCGTCATCCGTCACCTGCAAGTCGCACCGGTTGGGGGCGCGCTCGCTGTTGCCCCTCCACGCGCAGACGGCGTGCGTTGGGAAATGCTGTTCGAAGTCGGCCTGCCGGGTGGAGCGCGAGGTATGCCGCAGGTGGTACCAGGGTTTGACGCCGGCCCACTCGAACGCACGCTGCAATCGCACGGCAATAATCCCCACGTGCGTGACGGACAGCCAAGGCCACGTGAGCGGCTCGCCTTCCTCACCCAGTTCGCATGTCTCCCGAAGCGCCCCACCCTCTTCGAGAGGCGGAAAGTCACCGACTCACCCAAGCGTGCATCAAAAAACCACATCAAGGCACAGGCGCGGGGCTGTACCTTGATGTGGTGTGTCCCATGCCGGGCAGGCCTGTGCCAATCATCGTCTACGGATCGCCGCGAGACAGACCAGGAGTATCGCCCCAGTGGTCGGCTCAGGGATGGGGCCAAAGCGTGCGTCAAAATCGAGGGGCAGGTCGAACTCGTGGGCCGAGCCGGTCCGGTACTCGTCCAGCGTGGGCGAATAGGTTCGGACATGGATGACGCCGTTTTCCTCGTCGAACTCGTAGAGGCGGATCCACCCTTCGATCGTGCCACTGTTGTCGTCGCCCGCGTAGTCCTGGACGATGGTGAAGACCTCGTTGCCCGACGCGTTGATCCGCGTCTGGTTGATGCGTTGCCCGGTGTGTCCGCTGAGGACCATGAAGACCTGGTCGTTGTCGGTGATGAGCTGGTCCCAGACCTCGTTGGCACTGTTGCGTCCGGGGCCGCTGAGGTAGGGGTTGCCGGGCGGTCCGTAGAGTGTGCCTTCGAAGACGTGGGTGCTGATGATGGTCGGCACGCCGGGGTTTGCGTCGAGGATGCTCTGTGCCCAGGCGATGGAGTCGTCGGGGACGTCGAGTTGGAGGTGGAGGTGGAGGTATTCGCGGTCACCACCTTCGTAACGGTAGTAGGTGTCGATGTCGTTGGAGGCGGCGCCGGCGAACTGCGGCATGTCGTCGAATCGGCCGGTGGTCGCGGGCCCGAAGTAGGACTTCCAGACCTCGAACCCGCTGGCGGGCGTGGGGGTGCCGGGGTTCGCGCCGGTCCACCAGTTGGTGCCGGGCACAAGGCCCGGTCGGACATCGACCCAGTCGAGTTCGTGGTTCCCCACCGCGGTACCCCAGCCGACCGGCGTCGCGTCGAGGATGGACATCGCGGCGTCGGCGCGTTGCCACTGCTGCAGGTTGTTCAGGGTCGGCGCGGGGCTGCTGGGGCTTCCGTAGCCGCCGTCCTGGACAATGTCGCCGAGCTGAGTAACAAACGCGATATTGTGCTGCGCGTAGTGGTCGGCGACCCACTGCATGTTGTCTCGGAAGACCTGGCCCCCGAGGATGGTTTGTACCTGGACCTGCGTGTCGCCGACCCCGACGAGTGTCCAGGGCTGCTGCGCCTGTGCGCCAGAGCTGAGCAGGGATGACGTAACAAGGGCTGCAACAATCGCGGGATACTTCATCGGTATCTTCTCCAGTGGTCAGAACAAAGTGTGGGTAGAGGCCGGCAAGGCAACAGCGGGTCAGGCCAGATCGACGTCGGCCTGCTGGATGTGGCCCTCGATCTTGAGCGAGTGGTCTTCGTAGATGAGCAGCCGGCCAAAGCTGTTGTTGTCTTCGCCCGGGCCGTCGACCATCGCACGGATCACGACGTAGTCGATGCCGTTGACCTGCTCGTGGAGGTTGCGGTGTGAGTGGCCCGACATCACGAGCAAGACCTTGCCCGAGGCCTCCATGATCTCGCGGGCGGCCGCGCCGTTGCGGACATTGTGCGGGCCCTCGAGCCCGTCGATCCGCTGATGGGTGAGTACGACGACCGGGCCCGGGGCCTCGTCGAGGCGTTCCGCGAACCACTCAAGCTGTGCCTCGGGCAGGTTCGCATCCGTCCACGAGAAGTTCCCCCGCTGGTACGGCTCGCCCTCGGACGTGAAGCACGAATCGAGGATGATGAAACGAACGCCCGCGAGGTCGAAGGTGCTGTGGGGCGACTCCATCGCGCTGTGCTCGATGAACTCTTCCTTGGTCAGCGTGTGGACGCAATGGTTACCCAGAACGTAGTGCCGTGGTGCATCGATCCGGGCGTACTCGGCGTCGATCGTTCGCAGGTGGTTGATCTCGCCTTCCAGGTCGTTGGCGGAGTCGATGAGGTCGCCCATGACGACCGCGGCGTCGATACCGAGCGTGTTGAGGCCCGCGACGGCCGTGCGCATTTTGCCCAGCGAGTCGCGGTAGTGGCGTGTGCCCGCGGTGTCGCGGTCCGCGTAGTGGACATCGGTTAGGAAGCCGAGCCGGACGAGCGGCGACGGGGCATCATCATTGGCCTGTGCAAACGCGAGCGGGAGACGCCCCGCTAGACAGCCCCCGGCGAGGACAAGCCCGGTGCGGCCGAGGAACGAACGGCGGGTGGACAGAAAATCATGAGTCGGCATCGGGGGCTCCAAGCCAGGGGTACAGATAAAACACTGAGTCAAGAACACACGCCCAGCGCTCAAGGGTTGGCGGGGTATTCGCTGTTGGGCGGGAGGTAGACCTGCCCAAAGCCATTGGGCCGGTTGTGCATCTCGTCGAGCTGAAGGAAGTGGGCGCTGCCGTCGGCAAAGACGTTGGCGACGTTTTCGACACTGGAGGTGGTGTCGGAGGACCACTGCGCGTAGGACGGCCCGAGCGACGGGTCCCCCGAATCGTCCCAGACCCCCGACGCGCGCTTGACGTGGCTGGCGCGCATATTGCCCCAGCCCGAGACGAAGGCGGCGTGCTCGGCCCAGAGGGCGTCGTCAGAGGACGCGGTCAGGTTACGGATGGGCGAGACGTATCCCGAGTTGTTGTAGTTGGCCATGTAGACATAGTTCCAGCGGGCGCTGATGTTGATCTCAGGGTCGGGCGGATCGTGCTGCGGGGCGACGGGGCAGACGAAGACCTCGGGGGACTCACTCAGGTGGTCGAGGAGAACATCGGCGAGGTTGAACAGTGTGCCATCGGGGTTGAGTGCGCTAAAGGCGTAGAAGTACGGCAGGCCGTTGCCGCCGCTGCCGGGGTTGTCGGGGAAGTTGCCTTTGTTTTCGACGGCATGGCTGGTGAGTCCGATGCCGACCTGTCGGTGGTTGTTGAGGCACTGGGTCATGCGTGCGGAGCGTCTGGCCGCGCCCAGCGCGGGGAGAAGGATCGCGATCAGGAGCGCGATGATCGAGATGACTACGAGCAGTTCGATGAGGGTGAAGCCGTGAGGGCGTCGCATGAGAGGACTCCAAGAGGGTTGTTGATGACAAAAACACGCGCCGCCGCGCGAACGGCGACACGGTGAAGGAGGAGTGGGTTAGGCGCGGCGTCGGCGCAGCATGGCCATAGCGCTCAGGCCCAGGAGCGCGAGCGAGCCGGGCTCGGGGATCTCGGCGATATCGCCGATGGTTAGATTGTCGAAGGACATCGTTGAGCCGAAGTCTTCGACGCCGATGAACAGGTCCTGCGAGCCGACGGCCGCGAGGGTGTAGGTGTCCAACACGGTGAACCCGCCGCCGTCGTCATACCCGACCGAGAAGCTGGTGTCGGTGTTGCGGAGGATGTACATCGTGACCTCGGTGTCGGCGAGCACGGGGGCGTAGGCGATGGTGCCGGGGGACGAACCGTCTTCGTAGGGGCGAGAGACCAGCGTGTTGGAGTCTGTAAAGCCCAGGCGGATACCGTCTTCGCTGCCGGTGCCGGGGTGGCGGGTGGTCGTCGAGACCGCGAGGTAGAAGTTCGTGGGCTGCCCGGGGAGGACATCGACGCTGACATACTCGCCGGCCTCAAGGTTGGCGGTGTTGTGGAAGACGTCGAACGTACGGCCGCCCGACGCATCGACATTGAGCGTCCCGCCGGTGACATCGAACCCGCCGCCGGCGCCGCCGTAGGTCACGGTGCCGGTGTAGTTGAGGGAGGTGTCGGACGAGAAGTCGTCGAAGAAGGCGGCGCCCAGTGCGGGCTGCGCGACGAGTGCACCGAGTCCGAGGGCCAGGGGGGTGGTCTTGCTAAACATTTCAATCGCTCCTAAAGGAAAAGAGTGTTTGGGCGAAGAGCCCGTGTCAGAAATCCGCATCGCGGGGGTTGGGCAACGCTGCCCGTGAGAGTTAGTCAGTGATCGACTCCAGCCGGAGGTTGTCAAAGCGGAAGGTTCGGCCGCGGTACCAGGAAAACGCTTCGACGCCAACGCTGATCGGCGCGTCCGCGTCGAGCCCGCGGTGTGTCTTTTCGCCGATGAGTTGCCAGTCCGACGCGCCTTGGTACTTCACCCAGAACGCGAAGCGGTTGGGCCCGACCCTGCCGATCGCGAGCTGTGCGGGGACACCCGTGCATTCGAGGTCGTACGGGGTCGCCTCGCTGGGAAGTGCGCCGTCGTCCTCGATACGCAGCGCCTGCTTCGTAAAGTCCCATCGCAGGCGGAAGCCGCGGGCGTCGTTGCGCATCGGGTTCTCGGCTGCGCGGGGCCCCGGCTGGGCGGCGTCGGTCGAGATCGCGAGGAACACCGTGCGCTGGTCGTCGTCGGGCGAGTCGGGGTCAGCCACCCAATCCACGACCCATCGCATCCCGACGGGCAGGCCCAGCTCGCTTGGCTTCATGTAGCAGCAGACGGTGTTGTTCCCGCCGGGCTCAAGCTCCAGTCGGCCGGCGGTGATGCGTGCCTGGCCCAGCGTGCTGCCCTCGGTCATGTACCCTTGGCCCACGACGAATCGATCGAGGACCGCCGACTCGTCGAACGTTTCGTCGATCAGGATGTGCCCACGGGCGAACTGCGCGAACCCGGTGAAGTCGGCCGGCAGGTCGTTGGGCATCGGCATGTTCGCCTCGACCAGCGTCGGCCGATCGGCGCGGGCGAGGAGGCGGTCGGCCTGTCGGATGTCGATATGCTCGTGGCCGTGCCGGTACTCCGCGGTACCCGAGAAGACGTACGACGCGATCTGATCCTGGCCGACGTGCATCCCGAGCTGCGCGCCCCGGCTCGAAATCTGTCGCGCCCCGACATCGACCTGGAAGGTGCCGCTGTCGCTTGGGATTTCGCAGAGGATCTTGCCGGTGGCGACCGACAAGCCGTTGCTGCGCGTCAAGGCGATCTCGGCCGGGGCGAGCACGGTAACGACCGCGCCGCCGGGGTAGACGAGCTCCGCAACGCCGCGGGTCAGGCGGTAGGTGCCCGTGGTGAGCCCGGCATCGCTGTCCGCCAACACATCGGGGCGCAGGCCCCAGGTCGGCGTCGAACGCGGCGAGAGCACCACCCCGCTGTCGGCGGCCTCGGTGTCGTGGGACGGCGTCCCCGGATTGACGCCGTGATCGACAACCTGCGGGACCGTGTCATCCTTGCGGTCGGTGGTGAACCAGACCGTGAGGATTGCCAGCAGCGCGACCCCGGCCGCAACCATCAGGCGAGAAAACGTCTTACTTTCGGGGGCACCCAACTGCTCACGCTGCCGGGCCCGCATGGCGGCCTGACGCCGGCGCTGCCGCTTCTCTTGCGACTCACGCTCTCGGACCAGGTCGGTCGCATCGACCAGGCGGGCATGGCTCGACGAGGCCTCCAACGCGACCAACTCTTCAAGCCACGCGTCCGGGTCGCTTTCGTCTTCCAGCCCGAGCACCTGTTCGTCGTCGTGCTCACTGAGCAGGTCGTCGACCTCGACCGCGCCCCGGCACTGGTCACGCATCGCTACGTCGAAACGCACTGCCTGGATAAACGCTTTTGCCAACACGGGGTCACGGGTGAGCCGATCACTGAACTGCGCCATCGACTGGGCGTCCATCGTCCGGTCGAGGTACGCATCAATGTGCGGGTCGTGCTTGGTCATTGCTGCCCCCCCCGCCGATTGAGTTCATAGTTGACGCACTCACGCAGGAGCTTGCGCGTACGGTGCAGGATGGAGCCGACCGTACCCCGGGCGATGGAGAGCTGCTCGGCGACCGCGTCGAGCTTCTTGCCGTCCCGGTAAAACAGCTCGACGACCTGCTTGCTCCGGCCACGCAGCCGACCCATGCACTGAGCCAGCGCGGCACGCATCTCCGACCCCGTGTCCTCGCCAAGCTGTTTATGGACCTCGGCAAGCGCTTCGACCGCACTCTCGGAAAAGACCAGACGGGTATCACGGCTCTTTTCCCGCCGATACCGCATGACCTCGATATGCGCAATCCCCACAACCCACGAGGTAAACGACCGGGTCTCGTCGAAATCTTCAAACTTACGCACCGCGGCGACGGCGGTCCGCTGGAGCAGATCCTCGGCGTCGTGGTGGTCATACACCAGCGATGCAAGGTACGCCGCGACCGCGGGCTGGGAGCGCGTCCACATCCCCGAGATCTGCTCGATGCGCCTGTCGACCTGGTTATCGCCTGGGCTGGGCAAAACGTGTCTCCTACAAAGTGTCCACCGATACCGACCGATGTTTGCACGCAAAACGTCAGTTTTTTTGAAACCCCGGCTCATCGGCTCCGAAACGGGTCGCCTAGCTGATTGCTTACAAAACGAAGGATACATGAGCACGATGAGGACTGGACGCTGGGCGGACCGGGGTGCTACCCTGCGGCCGGGCGCCGGGGGCTGTAACACTTTTGTATTGGATACGAGGCCTATGTCACGCAAGCAGCGGCGAGCACAAGCCAAGGCCCGAGGCCAGCGAAAGGTCGATCGGCCCGGCCAGCGCGCAGGCGGCGTCGACGAGGCCCGCCTCGCGGCCGCGCGTGGGATGCTGCAGTCGGGTCTTTTTGCGCAGGGGTATGCGGCCTACCGGTCGCTGATTTTCGATCCGCCGGGCTCGGCGGCACTGGTGCCCGAGCTGGTGCAGCTACTTTTCCAGCGCGGCGCATTGGCAGAGGCCGAGGCGCTGGCGACGCGGGCGTCCGAGCGGTTTCCCGCGGACGCGGCGGTTTGGCTGCAGCTCGGGCATGCGCGACAGAAGATCGGCCGCGCCGATAAGGCGATCGAGGCCTACCAGCGGTCGCTTGCGCTCGAGCCGGGCTCCGCGCACGCCTGGGCCGCGATCGCGCAGGTACACGAGCGCCTGCATCGGCCCGACGCGGCGCTCGAGGCGATTGACAAGGCCATCGCTCTGCTCCCCACGTCCTACCCGCTGGCACACTGTCGCGGGGTGATCCTCCGCCGGCTGGGTCAAGCGGACGAGGCGATGCGAATCCAGCGGGGGGTGTTGGATGATGCGCCCGAGCGAGACGCCGCGATGCGACATGCCGCGTGGCGTGAGCTGTCGCTGCTCCATCATGCGGGCGGCGACACCGAGGCATCACGCCGTGCGCTCGCCAGCGCAAAGGAGGCGCAGGCCCCACTCCGCGCGCCTTACCTCAATTCGTTCGCGGGTTATCAACGGGAAGTCGCCAGACGCTTTGCCGGATTCGACGCGGACGTGGCGCAGGCGTGGTCTCGGGACATGACATCTCATGCGGAAGCGCCGCCCACCCGCCATGCGTTCATCGTCGGCCACCCGCGCTCGGGCACGACACTCACCGAGCAAGTGCTTGCCGCCCACCGCGGCGTGCTGACGCTCGATGAGCGAGAGGTGCTCCCGCATGTCGAGGCAAGCGTGTTCAACGGGCCGCCAACGATCGATCAGCTCGACCGCGTTTCACCGCAGCAGCGCGAGACATTGGGCCAGTTGTATGGCGCAGAGGCCGAGCGGTATCTCGGCGGATCGATCGGGGGCCGGCTGCTGATCGACAAACGCCCCGACACCCTGCTGATGTGGCCGACGCTGCTGCGCATGATGCCTGCGAGCAAAGTGTTAGTCGTAATCCGCGACCCGCGTGATGTCTGTGCGAGCTGCTACCGCCAGGGGTTCGAGCTCGGGGTGATCAGCGCGCAGTTCCACAGTATCGCATCGGCCTGCGGCTACTACGCATGGTTCATGTCGCACTGGTTATTACTGCGGGACTTGCTCCCCGCATCAATGTGGCTGGAAGTGCGCTATGAATCATTGGTTTCAGATTGCGAAGGCACCGCGCGGGCGGTGACGGATTTCCTGGGCCTGGAGTGGGATGACGCCGTCATGTCCTATCAGGACCTTGCCTCGCAACGCCTCATCTCGACCCCTAGCTACACCGCGGTTTCGCAGCGTCCGCACACCGACGCGATCGGCGGCTGGCGGGCCTTTGCAGAGGAGTTCGAGGCGTCCAAACCTGTGCTACGCCCCTATCTTGACGCGTTTGATTATGCGTAACGGCCACAGGGCCGCCCTAAGCTCTGCCACAACGATTGCGCACGCCAATTCTAACTCAGGCCACCCTGACTTAGCCCCATCAACCGACAACCACACAATCCCAAACCTGCCGGGGGCATCTCGCATACCCGCTGATGAAGGAGACCGCCAAAGAGCGCAAACTTGCTGCGGACTGCCAGCGGCGCTCGAGGCGATCAACGTCAGCATTGCCGTACACCCGGTCCCCAGGGTGGGTGGCATCGCCTCAGTTGGCCGCACCGCCCCACGCCCCATCTACCCCACCGGGGATCTATCGATCGGGCCCATCGTCTTGCGTCAACACCGCGAAGCAGCCGAGGTGTCGGCCCGACTCGTCGAGCTGCGCGTGGGAGACGACATCAAACCCGACCGGGCTGCCATCGGCATGAAGCAGCCGGACGTGATACATGTTCGTCCGGGCCTTGGTCTCCTGATAAATGTGGCAGGCAAAGTCCGCCCGATCATCCGGGTAGACCAGATCGATCACGTTCACCTTCCCCATCAGGTCGCCGGCGTTCCGCTCCAGCGTCTCCGCTAGGCTCGCGTTGATAAACATGATCAGCCCCTCGTCATCCACACCGCAGAATCCGTCGGCACTGCGGGAAACCAGAGAGTGGAAGATCGAGTTCGCCTGGCCCAGTTCCTGAGTGCGTTTCTCAACCTCTGACTCGAGGTCTTCACTGAGCTCACGGACCCGGTCGCTGATCGCGAGCTGGGTCAGCTCTGCAGCGGCGCGCGGCGCGAACATGCTCAAAATCGTATCGATATGGTCCGGATTGGCGATCTGCTGATCGTCGAGGACGGACATCAGCCCGATCGCATTGCCCTGCTGGTCCTCGAGCCGGACCCCGATGTAGCTCTGGTCCCCCAGCTCATCGAGGTAGGTGTCTTGAGGAAACTTCTTCGCGAGCCCACCGACGAAACAGGCCCGGCCCGAGAGCAAGACGTCCTCGCAAGGCGTAAAACGCGCGAAGTACTTCTCGGGGTCGAGCATCACGCCCTGATTGCACAAGGCAAGGGTCTGCAGGACCTGCTCGCCGCCCTCGTAGCTCAGCGCACAGATCGTCGCGGACCGTACCCCGAGCACGCGCGTAAGCGAGAGCACCAGCCGACGCAGGAAGCTGGGCCCGGTCGCGGAAAACACCTCGTCGTTGATCTGCTGGAAGTGACGCAGCGTCAGCGACCGCCCCTCCAGCTCACGACGGGCCGAGGAGATTTTCGCAGACTCGGCCTGGGACTCCGCGATCGAGACCTCGATCGGCGCGAGCCCGCTCGCGATCGCGATCCGCGTGAGCTCGACACGGTTGGACGCATCAAGCTTCCGCCCCAGCGAGAGCCGGTGCGTCTCGATGGTCTTCAGCGAGCGGTGAAGCTTCTGCGCGATCTCAGGGAGCGACAGCCCCTGGGCCACAAGGGTCAGGACCTCGCGTTCACGCGGGGTCAGCGATTCAAGCGTGTCTACGACCATAGTGCTCCTCCACCAAGTGTGGATGAACCGGCAACGCACACCGCTGCACGGCGTGCACAAAGCCCCCAACCCCCATAGTCGAAGCTACAACGCCCGGGAAAGAGCGTTGCTAGTCAATACAGACTAGTCGTACCGGAAGACGCCCTTACGCCACGCGTAGACAAACGCGATGACCGTTGTGAGCACAAAGAAGAGCATGCGGCCCAGGAACATCAGGTCGAGCCCGCTGTCCACCGCCTCGCCCCCAAGCGAGGGGAACGTCACCGCCCAAGGATACAGAAACACGATTTCGACATCGAACAACAGAAACGTCATCGCCAGGATAAAGAACCGCACGTTGAAGCGTCGGCGGGCCGACCCCAGCGGGTTCATCCCCGACTCGTAGACCGTGCCCTTGACCTCCCCCTTGCGGGAAGGCCCGAGGAACGTGGTCAGCGTGAGGTTCGCGACACCAAAGCCGATCGCCATCAACAGCAGGACGCCCAGCGCGGCGTAGTGGTTGAACGAGGACTCGGCGAGCGTGGTCAGCATGCCCCCATCATACCAGCACACCCGACCCCACACGAACGAAAACTCGGGTTTCACAAAACGCCCATCCAACACACTCAAAACCCCTTCCCTTCATCAACGACACCGCGACCCCAGCGGCTAAACTACCGCCATGCGACAGTACCTCGACCTCATGCAGCACGTCCTCGACCACGGCACGCCTAAGGCCGACCGCACCGGCACAGGCACGCGGTCCGTCTTCGGCTACCAGATGCGGTTCAACCTCGACGCGGATGCACCAACCGGCGGCTTCCCCTGTGTCACGACCAAAAAACTGCACCTGCGTTCCATTATCCACGAGCTGCTCTGGTTCCTAGGCGGCGAGACCAACATCGCTTACCTCAAAACACACGGGGTCCGCATATGGGACGAATGGGCCCACCCCGACACCGGCGAACTCGGGCCGGTCTACGGCTACCAGTGGCGCAGCTTCCCACGTGTCGTACGCAACGCCGACGGCTCAACCCACACCGACGGTGCCGTCGACCAGGTCACGCAAGTCGTCGAACAGATCAAGCACAACCCCGACTCCCGCCGACACATCGTCTGCGCCTGGAACCCGGGCATGGTCGAGGGCATGGCCCTGCCCCCCTGCCACGCGTTCTTCCAGTTCTACGTCACACCCGCGAGCGATGACGGAAGCGAGCCGGGCAAGCTCTCGTGCCAGCTCTATCAGCGCTCGGCCGACATCTTCCTGGGCGTGCCGTTCAACATCGCCAGCTACGCGCTGCTCACGATGATGATTGCGCAGGTCACCGGGCTCCGGCCCGGCGAGTTCGTCCACACGCTGGGCGATGCACACCTCTACGACAACCACCTCGACCAGGCCCGCGAACAACTATCGCGCGCCCCACGCCCGCTGCCGACGATGCGGCTCAACCCCGAAGTCACCGACCTCTTCGCGTTTACCTTCGACGACTTCGAGCTGCTCAACTACGACCCCCACCCACACATCAAGGCCGCGGTCGCGGTGTGAACGCCAGGGCGCAGGGATTAGGGTGTAGGGTGTAGGTTGTAGGATAAGGGTATGGAAGGTGATGGATCGTATCGAGACCTTAAGGTTTGGCATAAGGCGATGGACCTGCTGGATGTTGTCTATGACCTTCTACCTTCACTGCCCAGTGAAGAGAAGTTTGCGCTGTCTTCGCAGATGCGTCGCGCTGCGATCTCGGTGCCTTCGAATATTGCCGAGGGGTATGGACGCCAATCGCGTCCCGACTATATCCGCTTCCTATGGATGTCTAACGGCTCGCTGAAAGAGTTGGAAACGCAGCTCCTCATTGCGCGTCGCAGAGCGTATTGGTCCAAAGAACAGGCCCAGCCATGCTGGGATTTATGCCAGGAAACAGGGAGAATGCTCCGTGCCCTGATCAACTCATTAAAGTGACATACATGCCTCCCCCCCTACACCCTACACCCCACACCCCATCCCCTTGCCTTGCATTGATTTACGCCAGATCGGAAAACCACTGCATCGGTAAAGACGGCCGAATCCCCTGGCGGCTGCCCGACGAGTTTGCGCACTTCAAGCGCACTACGATGGGTCGGCCGATCATCATGGGACGCAAAACCTATGAAGACCACGAGTCCGCGCTGCCGGGTCGGCTGAACATCGTCGTCACCTCCGACCCGCACTATCAGGCCGCAAAGGGTGTGGTAATCACCCACACGCTCGACGACGCGATCGCACGCGCCAACGCCGAGCACAACGACGAAGGCGAGGTCTTCGTCATCGGCGGCGTCGGCCTGTTCGAGCAGGTGTTCAACCAGGCCCAGCGCGTCTACGAAACCGTGGTGCATACCATCCTCGACGGCGACACCTACCTGCCCACCTTCGATTTCACGGGCTGGACCGCGCAGACGCTGCACGACCACCCCGCCGACGACCGGCACCCCTACGCATGGACGGCCAAGCGTTACGACCGGCCGAACGCTTAGCGGCAGGCGATTGCTTGGCCGCCGCGTAGGCGCAAAAATCCCCCGCCGGTGTTGGGGGAGGGTACCGGCGGGGGACACAGATCGGCGCGGGCCTTAGGGGGGAGGTTGGCCCACGCCGAAAAACGGCTAGCGTTGCCCGAAAGCAAAGCTCCATGAATAAGTGAATCAAGCGTGGTAGGCGGCCAAGCCCCGGCTCGGTCCCGCGACACAACGCTCAACACGGCGGGCGACACCCGTCGTGTGTGATAGCATTATCGTCAACGTAATCACATCGCACTATGGGGTAAATACCCGAAAATGCTTCCACTTTCTCGGCATGGCGTTCTACCGAAAACGGGCACCCGATAATCAACGGCGGCTACGCCTCCGAGAGCCCCTCACGGATCGCGTACCGAGCAAGCTCGACGCGGTCGTGGATATTCAGCTTCCGCATCACGTTCTCGACATGTTTATCGACCGTGCTGACGCTGCGGTGAATCTGCTGGGCGACCTCTTTCTTGGTCATACCCTGGGCGATGTAACGCAGGATCTCGACTTCGCGCGGGGTGAGCGTTGAGGACTTGGTCGGGCCGGCGTCTTCGTGTGTCAGACCTTTTTCCGGGTCCACCACCAGCCGGTCACGCACCTTGGGCGAGTAGTACGCGCCGTCGTTCGCGGCCTGTCGCACCGCATCCACCACACGGTCGGCCGACTCATCCTTGGTGACATAACCCGAGCAGCCCGACCGCAACGCGTCTTCGATATATCGGTCGCTGAAAAACGCGCTCAGGAAGATCACGCGGGTATCGGGGTGCGACGCGATAATCTCACGCGCGGCGTCGAAACTCACCTTACCGGGCATGTCGATATCAAGCAGCACGACCGTCGGCTCAAGCCGATTGGCCGCTTCGACCGCGAGCGACGCATCCGTCACACGCCCCACCACACGCAGGTCCGGCTCCTTGTCCAGCCGATCCGCCAACGAGTCCATCAACATCTCGTGGTCGTCGGCCAATAGAATCGTGATCTTTGCCATAAGGCCCCCATATCTATCCACTACGTCTCCGCCCGCATCGATTCTACCGCAGTCGCCACATCATGGATACGAAACGGTTTGGCCAGCGTGACCAGACCAAGCTGCTCGGCAACCTCAAGCTCCGCCTCTGTGCCGATCAGCAGCAGGGCCGCGCGAGACTCGGCGGCACCGACGAGTTCTTGATGCGACAGAAGCTGCACGTCCGAAATCAGCATCGTGCCCCGCTCCACCGGGTCCGACAACCGAGCCAGCATCGCCGAGGGGTCCTCGCACGACGCGGTGCTCAGGCCATGGCTCATCAGCTCGGCCACCACCGCCCCACGCACTTGACGATGCGCCATCGCGACCCAGACCCGGCGGGCACTCCCCCGGGGCACCCCCGCCCGCGGTGCCGACTCGACCGCTGAGAGCGATGCATCGGCCGAGCTGTCATGCTGCAGCGCCGCCGCGCGATCCGGCATTGCCGACGCCACGGAATCCGTACCCACCCGCGGCA
Source organism: Phycisphaerales bacterium JB063 (assembly GCA_044439905.1). Lineage (GTDB taxonomy): Bacteria > Planctomycetota > Phycisphaerae > Phycisphaerales > Phycisphaeraceae > JAHQVV01. The sequence goes on from JBITAC010000048.1 coordinate 42,712, forward strand.
GGCGCAACGTGAATCGTGTGCCTACCCCCACCTCACTCTGCGCATCGATCGTGCCGCCCATCTCCCGGACGATCGAGGCCACCACCGAGAGCCCGAGCCCGGTGCCCTCGCCCGGCGGCTTGGTCGTGAACAACGGCTCGAAGATCTGCGGGAGCAGCTCGGGCGCGATCCCCGAGCCGGTGTCTTTGACATAGAGGTCGACGCGATCTCCCGCGTCGGGGGCACGGCGCAGGCCGATATCGACCCGGCCGCCGGCCGCGCCCATCGCGTCGCGTGCGTTGACGAGCAGGTTCATGATCACCTGCTGAAGCCGGCCCGGGTCGCAGCGGACCCGACCCACCGGGCCCACCGGCTCGGCCAAGTGGATACGCACCCGCGCGGGCATCAGACCCCGGCACAGCGCGACCGACTTGAGCACCGCCGGCCACAGATCGATCGGCTCGCAGCGCTGCGCCTCGGGCCGACGACTGAGGCTGAGCATCGAACGCGACAACGCCGACGCCTGGTCGACCGCGGTGTCCATCGCCTGGAGCGAGCCGCGGAGGTCGGGGGCGTGGCCCAGACGCTTCTCCAACTGCGCCCGGTGCAGGGCCAGCACAGCCAGCAGGTTGTTCATATCGTGCGCGACCCCACCCGCGAGCTGCGCAACCGTCTCCATCCGCTGCGCGTCGTAGAGCTGGTCCCGTAGCGTCAGCGCCTGCTGGTCGGCCCGGCGTCGCTGGTACGCGACCGCCACCAGCAGCAACGACGAAAGCAGCATCACAAAGAGGAAGGCCTGCAGCGCGTAAACCGTCTCATTGCCCGGCAACTCGGTCCTGAAGAACGGCCCGCGGAAGACCGTCGGATCCAGCCCGATGACCTCGGCCAGCGCCCCCTTTGCGGTAAAGACCGCGACCATCGCAGCAGCGAGGGTCGCCGCCGAGGCGAACCGCGCGGTGAAACGCAGCGCCGCCCAGACGATCAGCGGCACGACCAGGTACGGGTAGTCGAGCACCGACTCCGTCGCCAGGCGGATCGGGCCGACCGCGACCATGCTAACCAGCAACAGCGCGACAAACAGCACCGCGCCTTCGACCAGGTGCCAGCCCGGCCGCTCGCCCCACGGCACCTCGGCAGGCCGGGCCCAGGCGACGACCACCGGCGCCACCGCCAGCACACCCAGCGCATCCGAGAGCCACCACACCTGCCAGATCGGCAAGTAGTTGAACCCCTCAAACGAGGCGACATACGCCAGCGACCCCACCGCCGCGCTCGCCGCCGTCGCCAGCAGGACACCGAAAACCACAAACACGAGCAGCAGACGCGGCCGCGTCAGGTCCGGCACGCCCCGCGACAGCAGCCCAATCGGCAGCGCCCCAAGCATCCCCTCCGCCAGCGCACATGGCGTCCAGATCGCGGTCTGGCCCCAGGCCAGGCCATGGACCCGGACATCCGAATGCACCAACACCACCGACGCGACCAGCACCACCCAAGGCCAAAGCCGCCACCGGCAGACCGCAAACACCCCCATCAGCAGCCCGCTGCTGGGCCAGAACACCGCAACCGATTCCGGGTCGACCCCGATGGGTTGGAAGTAGGTCGCCGAGCCGATCTCATGGACCGACGCGAAGCCAAGCCCAAACGCCCCCAGCAAGACCGCCGAGCGCCAGCCCCCACGCAGCCCGCGCGCCCCCGCGACCAGCCCCACCGCCACGAGCCCCGCGGCCAGCGTCCAGATCGGTGGAAAATCACTCGGCATCGTCAACGCCCCATCGGCCAAGTCGTACCCAACCCCCCGGCCGGGCCACACCCCGTGTGACGCGCCACGAAGATAGCAGGATTATGCAAGCAGGCACGCCAAGCGACACTCGGCCCAGACAGGCAAGCAAAACCCCCGCCGACCAAGGGGGGGGAGGTGGCCAACGGGGGCTTTGGGCGCCAGCCGGGCAAGCCCGGCGGTACCGCAAGCGTCTGCCCACGCGGTCGCGCGGGAAGCTTCAGAACGGCAGCGTCGTTTCGTGACAGCACCGTGGATTGTCCAAGACAAGACATGGGGGCCGACGCGCGAGTCCAGGGGGTGCGTCTGGCCCTACCACCCACTGCTTAGCACTATAGCCGCTGGCCGCCCCGCTGTCTGGCCTAAAGCGATGGGTATACACCCTAAGTTATTCCAGCAGTGCAAAGATTGCACTTGATGCTGCAACGTCGCCGCGATCAGAGCCAACGCCCCAACAGCAGCAGCAAGATCAGCGCCGCCATCACCACGACAACCCAGCGGTAGTACCCCGCCGTTTGGCGTGTCGGCTTCGCGGGCCCGTCACCGAACGCCTCGTCGGGCAGGTCCAGCCCGTCATACATCGTGTCCTCCGACCAGCCGGTCTCGTCGTCCGCGCCACACGATGGACACGCCAACGCCCCACCCGGCACGGGCTCGCCACAGTTCGGACAATCAAACGATTCACGCGATGCAGGCATGCAATTCAGTGTATCGGCAGGCGTCAGCGAGATCGCTCCAAAACGCGCCATCGGGGAACCGCTTAGTCCGCCTGCATGTCGCGGCGAACCCCCAGCAGGCGGGCGATCTCGTCTTCACTCAAGACCTCGTCGGCAGCCAAGTCCCATCGCTCGTCGTCCTGCAATGCCACGCGCAGTAAAGCCAGCGATTCAGCATCCAGCGTGCCGACCTGGGCACCGTCCTCATCGACGTCGGGCGCGGGACATGACTTCGAGATGGGATCGGCACACGCCACGCGTTTAGCGAGCAGACGTAGCCGATCGTCGCGCGTCATCCTCGGTAAAGGGGTCGCAAGACGCAGGGGCCAGGACACCGGCATGAACAAGACACGCTCAAGCCAGACCGGCAGCGTTTCTCGGAGTTCGTCGATCGGGTCGAGACGCTGGGGCTGGGCAGAGCCAATCATCGGGGGCGATTTGGACCACACCGGCTTCGGGATCGGGGCCGGGGGGATGGGCGGCTGATTCGCTCGGCGGTCGTCGTTGGCCTGGCTCAACGACGACAATCGACCACGCATGCCATCGTGCAGCTGCGCCAGCTCCGGGCCCGGCAGGGTCGGGGACTTCGCGACGCGGGCATTCGCGTAGTTCAACCGCTCATCATTCATCGTCGATACGGCGGGGGCACGATCCGCCGCTTGGCTCGTGACGTCCTGCCTGTCCGCCGCATCGCACACCCTGGCCGGTGCCGGCGGGTCGGCATTGGCCGCGTATCGATGGAGCAGGTAGCGGACGACCTCGGCACGTACTCGCCAAAGCCAGGCCCAGTCGCCATCGGGGGCAGAACACAGCATCTCATCCAACCGGTCAAGGCGCGAGCGCCAGCCGGCGATCGTCTGGGCTGAAACCTCGGGTTGATGGGCCTTGCCCCGCATCACCCCAGCATAAGCCGAGGCCTCCAGCGGGCCAAAGGAAAAACGACGACGCCGACCTGCACACCTCAGTCAAACGCCTGCATCGGGAAGTTGGGGCTTGGCGTGCGGTCGGTCTCGAAGATCGTGCGGGCCTGGGCGACGATCTCGGGGTGGTCGGCGGCGACGTTTGTGGTTTCGCCCAAGTCGTCGGCCAGGTTGAACAGGAGGATCTCGGTATTGCCTTTGTGGATGTCGCGTAGCACGGCCTTCCAGTCGCCGATGCGGACCGCCTTCTGCCCGCCGTAGCCGTGAAACTCCCACACGAGGTACGGGTGCTGCTGCTGCTCGCCTTCGCCGGTGAGCAGCGGGAGGTAGCTGATGCCATCGCAGTTGTCGGGCGCGTCTTGATCGGTGAGGTCGGCCAGGGTCGCCATCAGGTCCTGGAAGCAGGTCTGGTGGTCGGTGGTGGTGCCCGGGGCGATGGTGCCGATCCAGCGGGCGACCATGGGGACACGGATGCCGCCCTCCCAGACCGATCCCTTTCGGCCGCGCAGCGGGCCCGCGGAGTTGAAGAACTCGGTATCGACGCCGCCGACGTCGTGGGTCGGGCCGTTGTCGGAGGTGAAGACGATGAGCGTGTTTTCGCCCAGCCCAAGCTCATCGATAAGCGCGACGACGGCACCGACGTGTTCGTCCAGGTCGCTGATCATCGCGGCGTAGCCCGCATGCGGACGCGGGTGCGGGAGGTAGCCGCTGGTGCCGAGGTAGGGCGCGGTGTCCCACGCCTCGGGGTAGTGGTCGACCCATTCCTGGGGCGGCTGCATCGCGACGTGGGGCTCGAGGAACGGCAGGTAGAGGAAGAACGGTTCGTGCTGGTGCGCTTCGATAAACGCCAGCGAATGCTCAAGCATTTTGTCGGCCGCGTAGACCTCCCCATAAAACTGCGCAAAGCCGGCGTCGGCGTTGGGGATACGCTGGTGCGCGGAGAAGTATCGGCTGTTGATGATGTCGACGTCGTGGTTATCCCAGAGGTGGGTCGGGTAGAAGTTATGCGCGACGCGTTGGCAGAGGTAGCCGTAAAACCGATCAAACCCTTGGAAGCACGGGTGGCCTTCGGACCCGGGCCCGCCCAGGCCCCACTTCCCCATCGCGCCCGTCACGTAGCCCGCCTCGCGCATCAGCTCGGCGACCGTGACGGTCTGGGCGGCGATCGGCCACTGGCCCTCGGGCTCGTCGGGGCCCCAGCCGCCGCCCTCCTTGTTGCCGCGGACCTGCGCGTTGGCGGGGTGCTGCCCGGTCATCAGCACGCACCGGGCCGGGGCGCAGACCGGCGCCCCCGTGTACGCGTCGGTAAACAGGACCCCCTGCTCCGCCAGCGCATCGATGTTCGGCGTCTCGATCTTCTCCTGCCCGTAGCAGCCCAGCTCGCCATAGCCCAGGTCGTCGGCCAGGATAAAGACCACGTTGGGCGGCCTCTCTTCGAGCCGCTGCGCCGCGGCGAACTGGCTGAACGATAGCGCCGCGAGCAGCGCGACGAGTGTCGGGGTCCATCGCTGAACAAAGCGTGTCATCTGTACTTCTCCATCGGGTTAGGCGGGCGGTCACGGCCGAGTCGTCTTGGCCGGGCTGTTTGTCGATCGTGTGCCGGCCGTCTAAGATTACCCGATTACAGCCGACACACTTGCCGGGCGCTTAGCTCAGTTGGCTAGAGCAACTCGCTTACACCGAGTAGGTCACTGGTTCGAGTCCAGTAGCGCCCATCAGACGCAGCTCCACGCTTCTCGCGTAGAGCTGCGTTTTCATGAAAACCCTCGAAACGATCGACACTTACATCTTCACCCGCAACATCTTGCCGAAGAGTTTTCTCGTCGGTTCCAGCCGGCTCGTGCACCTTCTGCGCCGCATTTTGCGCCGCTTCGGCGAAGTGTGCCTCGGTGACTTGGAGGTAGTGCCGCGACGCAACGGCGACGCTGTTCCCGATCCAGGCCGACGCAACATGAACCGGCCAGCGGTCGGTCAGTTCAGTCTCACGCGTACTGCGCAGGTTCTGCCACAGCTTTGGCCAAGGCTCTGACCCCCTCCATCTCCCCATGCCACACAAACCCCGCCGCCTCTAACACCTCCGCCGCGGTGGCGGGTAGTGCAGGTGCCTCGGCTTCCTGCGCGAAAGCCGGTCGTGTTACGCCGAGAAACAAAGCGGCAGCAGAGAGCGGGAGAACAACTCTCTTCATGTCCAAATGAAATGTGGAGATACGTTGGGCGTTCATTCGGCGTCCCCGTCAAAAGAGATCACGAAACCGACGTAGCGTTGCTCTTCGCCATCGACAAACACCGCGTGGCCGACGATGTGGCCGGACTCGGAGATGTACCGGCACTCGGTCTCGGTCGCGCCGGGGTAGTCGGGGATCGCAATCAAGTCGCCATCGCTTGTACAGACATAGAGAGTGGTCACCTGATCCAAACGATCACCGGGAGCCGGACGCGTCCGTTGTGTCATCAAAACGTCTCCAGACGCAGACATCTGATAGGCAAAAACCGATCCGCCGTCCGGGCGTGGCAGCGCCGAATAACCCTCCTCAACGTTCCAGAGGAAGGGCGAATACACATGCAGTGTGCCTCTGGCGTGACGCACGCATCGGAACAGGTTCACCAGCACTACGGAATCATCGTTGATATCGAACGCCGACCCGCCATCGAACCCCTCGGGGAACCACAGGTCGATTACATCGTCCGGGGCAAACCAGACCCGGCGGAAGTCCCCTTCGTCGCGGTTGCAGTAGCCGGCCATCATGCCGTGGTTATTGATCGCGATCGCCTGGACCGTGTCGGTACCGTCCTCGCCAAGGTCGATCAAGCCGGTTTCCCGAGACCACATGAAGCCGCGCCACTGCCGATTCGGCGAGTACCAGCCGACGACCACCCCCGCCTCGTTCACATCGCACGGCGCGATCTGGTTGTAGAACGGTGCATCGACCGGGATCACCTCGCCCTCCGGCCCAAGCAGGTACGCCGCCCCCAGGTGGTTGCTTCCTCTGCCGTTCTCGAAAGTCCGGGCGATTGCCCAGCCCGAGGTCGTCATATCCCCGACGCCCGACCACGGCTGCCCCGCCCCCGCACCGGCCTCCGGCGATTCCAGGATATCCAGACGCTCCTCCCCCAACCACCAGATCGCCGCATCTAGCTCCTCCAATCCGGCCTTAAGTCCGAAGTAATCGCCCGGCACCACCAATCCCCCCTCCCGCACCCCCGGGCGGCCGCGCGGCACAAACCCCTCCATCTCCCCATGAAACACAAACCCCGCCGCGGTGTAAACCTCCGCCGCCGTCGCGGCGGGTTGCACCTCGGGACGCGACTCCTGCTCGGGCGCTTCGACATCCTGCCCCAACGCGACGGGGACCCAGCCGAGCAGCATCACTACCCACACAAGCAACGCGCGGACATCACGAAACATGGGTTCATCCTGGAATGAGAAAACGAAGGTCCTTGAAGAAAACGAAGCTGCTCACTCAGCCACGACTCCGGCGGGTGGCGCTGTCTCGTCATCCGCCTTGTCGGCCTCCGCAAACAGCGCGACAGCGTCCTCGACCGAGATCGCCCCGGTTACGATATCCACACGATCATCGCTCCTGCGCACCATGCGTACGATCGTACCGTCCGCCAGGACATATCGAAGCGACCGCCGGTCCAGAGGCGTCGGCTCCTGCACGGGTCTCCCCTCGATCTTGTGGTAGGTGCCGACCATGAAGACATGCGCCTCGACTTCCTGCCCCAAGACCTCAATGGTCTCCGTGCCCAGGCCGTCCACCAGCCAAACCGTTGCCGATGTCGAAGCACGCATGGCGTCCCCTAGCCCCCGGAAGTAGAAGCGATCGTGACCCATGCGGACGTGGTAGGCAAAAACCAGTTCCATCCAAACCAACGGGACCGCCTCAACATTCGGCGAATACTCCGCCACCACCTCCTCCTGAGTTGGCTGGTCCGGGCCTTGCTTTTCGATGTGGAGAGCCCCCTCATGCACGACGGCACTTTCGGTGGTCACGGCATGGCCAGCAACACGCCGGAACACCGTTTCCTGGCAAACGCCATCAAACGAAAACGTATCCCGCACCTCGGTATAGATCACGCCCCCTGAGACCGCCTGGCGATAGAACACCCCCCCGTCGTCCTCGTCGACTAATCTGCGGCGGCAGCAAGACTTCCCATTCGCGCCGGCGTTGTCCATCGCGTAGTCGTATCCCCTGTGCGGCGCATCCTCGATATCGATCAACTCGGTCAAATGGGTGGGAGTGGATGCATACCCTTCCAGCAACGCGTCTGTTGGATCGTCCGGGGGCAAGGCATCGGGTTGTGCATTGGCCGTACACACCACCTGGCAGATCAGGGTGACCAAGATCAGTGCAATCGTAGATAGTGACATGCTTGCGTACTTTCTCAACTGATGAAGAAGGAGCTCGCTGTCTGCGACCAAGGTCTACTCGAACGACTCCACCAGCGCCGCCGCCGCCTCGGCGGTGACGGCGTCGGCCTGCATGGCGAAGCCCTCGCCTTCCATCCGCATCCGGACGATCGTGCCGTCTTCGAGGACGTGCCAGAGCATCTCTTGCACGGGACGGTTGGCACGGTTGATCGGCAAACCCTCCGGGGGTTCGCCGACCATCTCGACGGTCTGGGTGATCATGAGGACGTGGGCCTGGAACGTCTCGCCACCGATCTCGACCGCCTCGGTGCCGACATCCTGCGCACGCATCACGGCGATCATGCGCCAGTCGCCGTCGTCCAGCCCCTCGCTGAAGCGCATCTCGAAGGCCTCGTGCCCGGCACGGAGCTGGTAGGCGAAAGCTAAAGGCATCCAGCAACTGGGCAACGCATCTTCAACCCGGCGGTAGGGGAAGGTCTCTTCGCTCGGCTCGTTGATCGTCCCGGCGGCGGTATAACGGTTGACCACTCGGACTTCGTCGCCGTCGCGGACTGCCTCTATCGTCGCCACCGAGCCCTGGCGAGCGGTCTCGCTTTGCGCGGAAACGAACTCGCCGTCGGCCGAATACACCTGCTCCTCATGGGCCCGGTAGCCGCCGGACGCTTCGCGGCCGGTGTAGAACGCAATCCCACCCTCAACGTGCCGGACCCGCCAGTGCAGGACCGTGGGCTCGGGCGCGGGGACGTTCGGGTTGTCGTTCGTCGCCGTCACGCTAAGGTAAAAGTCCAGATCGACCGTCTCGACCCCGCCCTCCCCCAACAGCTCGGCCAGGTCGGTGGGTGTCGGCGCGTACTCGACCTCGGCGGCTTGGTTCGCTTGGGGCGTGGCTTGGACGGACGTGTCTGCCGGCTGGGCGAGGGCCGGGGCGGTGAGCTGCGGCAAGACCACCGCAACGATCACGGCGTGACGTATCTTGGGAGCTGGACGCATTGGAGTTTTCCTCGGAGTGAAGTGAAACGAACGATTCATCATATAAGACGTGGTCGACTCGCTACGGGTTCTCAGACGGGCGGCCGTCGGCCCACTGCAGGACTTGCTCGACTACAGCAAGCTTTTCTTCGTCGGTCGCGTGGTTCCAGTCGGCGGGCAACTCGATCGGGAGGTCGTGCCGGAGGATCACCCATCGAGCGGCCATGAGGCGGGTGCCGGGGTGCAGTGGGCCGGATTCGGAGTCGGCACGATCGCCCATCGCGTAGAGGAAGGCGGCCGTGAGACGCTCGGTTTGAGCGTCTTCCAGCGGCGTTTCCGCATCCGGGTCGTGTTCCGGGGCGATAGTCGGCGGGTGGGCTCGGGATAGGTCATAGATCGCCTCGTTGACGATGCGCGGGTCTCGGTGTTCCAACAGGGTACACGCGGGCTCGAAGCTCTCGGGCACGCCGGCGTGGCAAAGCATCCAAACGAAAGTGTCGGGGTGGAAGTCGTCGTCCGCACCGCGGCGAGGCCAGTCTTCTAACCCGGCAATCATTTCGATATCGCTGCGCAGTTGTGCGATAACGGCCGGGACATCCGCCGCGTCGCCGTGCTCCAGCAACGCCCGGCACGCCGCGAGTCGGGCGGCGGGGTGCTCGCTGCCGAGCTGCGCCCGAACCTCTTCAACGATGCCGGGCTCCGGAGGGCCTTCGCTGTTGGCGGCCTGCCAGAACAGCGCGACGACGTGGCCGTAGCTCGGCTCGGCCGCCATGCGTTCACGGAAGAAGCCGACGCAACCGACGCCTTCCAGCTCGATCAGCCGCCTGCCCCGATCGTCGCCCACCGTGCGATGGCCGATGCCGTGCTGCTCGATAGAGGCACGCAGCCACTGCGCCTCGGACTCGTTACGGCTGGCCTGCCACCACCGCTCGATGTCTCGAACGACCTGAAGCTGGACATCCACCGGGGCGTTGGAGAAGTAGACGCCCCGGCTGACGTGTGGCATAAACCTTTGGCCCGCGATGGCGGAGAGGATCTGCTCCGCCGCATCCCGGTAGCGTAGGACGTGGCTGCCGTTGAGCCCGGTGGAGATGCAACGGATCGGCCGATCGTCGTCGAGCAGCGCGATCAGCGCCGGGACTACGGGCTTGCCGAGGTTGCGCAGGGCGTGGGCGGGGGCATTGGTTTCTGGGTCAACCCCCACCACCGCGCCGCTCATCACGTTCACCTTCCCAGGCGTCATCACGGGCTGGCCCACAACATCCCGCAGGTGGTAGATGTAGTAATCAATCAACTCGTCCTGCGCGAGCGCATCAAGGTCTTCGGGTTCCTCCCACGCATCGTCCTCTTCGGCCATCGCTTCAAGCATGTCAGCCATCCGCAACGCCTCGGCCTCGGCGGCACGATACGGCGCGGCCAAGTCATGCCGACGCTTGATCCGCTCCTCGAACCACCCGATCGTCAGGCGGAACCGCCGCGCCGCCTCCCGCCGGTCTTCGCCGTTGTAGAGCGCATCCATCGCCGCCTCATACGCGACGGGCTCTCCCTCGGGGATCGGGAACGGGCTTGGCCCGGGATCATCCAGCGGGTCGATACGTGACGGATCGACATACTCGTAGAGGCGTTGGTACCCCGCCTCCCTGACCCGGTTGAGCATGTCCTCTCGATGCTCTTCACGCACGGCCTCCTGAACCTCAAAGACGATCATTGCATCCGTCGGAAACAGGCGTTCATCCCCAAGGTATTGTGATAAGTTCCGATGCGCGCCATGCCCCGGGGCCATCAACCAGATGGCACGCTCCGCCACCACGTCGTGGGCACGATACGCGGGGTGGATCGTGGGTACCTGCACATCTGGGTTGCCACGCATCGCATTCACCGTCCTAAGCAGTTCTTGTGGGTTACAAAATGTGATCGACATTAAGCGCCAAGCACCCTCTTTCCACAGCAGATAGAAGGCCGCCCCGCTGCTGCCGGACAACACAACGGCCTGGTTGTCGATGACATAGGCAAGGTCGAGTGTCACCCGTCCGCGTGCTGGCACGATCCCCTGACGGAACGCTTCCGCGTTCGCAGGCTCGCGCGGACCTGCAAAATGCGCGGGGATGGCCCAATCGACCTCATCAAGTGTCAGCCGTCGCGCCTCCTCATCCCGCCCGGCCACCACATGGTCGATCCATGTGTACACCACCCCCACCGGCCCCGACGGGTCGGCCGCGGGCGGCACCTGGAGATCGCTGCCCTCGGCTTCGGCCTCACGATCGACCTGCGGTGGCTCATCCGCCCGAGGCGGGAAGTCGAACACGGAAGAGCCGTTGGTCCGAAGATTGATCGTGATCTGCCGGGCCCATCGCGGCTCGCCCCCATCACCTCCAGCGGCCATCATGAACAACTCGCCTTCATCATCCCACACGATCGATTGCGGGCTGCCACGGAGCTGGATGCGGCTGCGCGTAATGACCCAGTCGTGGGCGGCGGCCTGTCGGACATGTGTCATCCCTCGGCCCGGGATATCAACCAGCACATGATCACCCGGCCCGCCGAGCAAACGGATACCGGCGACCGCCTCACCATCTCGTAACAAAACAATGCTCGGCGACCCGCCATCACGCGACGCGGTGACCTGCATCTCCTCGACCTCAATCCGCCCGTTCAGCCGCATCCCCCCGCCTCGCAGCGGCGGGATTTTCTGAAGGTTCTTGTACCGCTGTGCATCCAGCCAAGGGCGGTTGCGGTGGTCCAAGGCCCCGGCCACAGAGGCGAGCGTCCGCATCTGCATCCCCTCGCGCACATTTAGATTGCCGGGGATCGAACCGGTCCACGCCAACCCCCAGCGCTCGCCGTCGTGAAACATGACAAGCAGGGCATAACCATTGAAGACCTCGTTGCGGAGCAGAACCGAGGCGATGTCGGGCCTCGTATAGACATACTCGAACTGTTCTTCGGGGTCGATCACATCAACACCCAGGAGGTAATCATTCTCTCGGAAGTGCCGGATCACTCCAGCGGCCGGAGACTCACCGTGCGCCATAAAATGCCCACGCTCCGGGTTCGCGTGTAGGTAGTGGGCCAATGTATCGGCGTCTTCATCTAACACGGCCTGAAGCATCTCGGACACCATCGTGACAACTTCGGCTTGCAGCCGGGCATGCTCCTGCGCGATGACGTCCAGCAGTAAGTCCTGCGCCCGGCCCGGCGGGCAGAGGTCGATCGGTGAGTAGGGCCCGTCCATCTCTCTCGAATCCGCCCGATGCCACGGGTCCGCGCCGATCGCCAGCAACGCCTCGATCGTCGGGGTCGCCTGCGTTTCAAGCTCGGCGAGATGTTCCTCTGTCTTGTTGTGCCGGTAGCGTGCACGGATGTCATATGCCACACGGTGCAGCGGTGCCCCCCACTCGCCCGCGTCCAGACTCACCCGGTTCGGGTCGGCCCCGAGTTCGCCCAACAACCGGACCATCTCCGGCTCAAGGTTGTCTGCCGCAAGGTGCAGTGGTGGGAGGTTCTGTACCAAGCCCGGCAGGTCCGGGTCGGCCCCGTGCTCGATCAGCAGCCGGGCGAGGAACAGCCGCTCTTGGGGAGTCGTGTCCCGGTACCACCAGTGGTTGGGCGACAGCAGTTCGGGCAGCGGACGAAACCCGCGATCGTCCCGCGTATCCGGGTCGAGCCCGCTAGCGGCGATGCGCACCGCCCGCCGCGCGGCCTGCTCAAGCGTGACCTCGTCCTGCGCCAACGCGCTCACGAGTCGGTGCCAGGCCTCGCGATCAAATTCAGCCGTCTGCTCCGGCTCGGGGGACTCGGGCACCGCACCTTGGGCATCTTCGGGCGCTACCTGTTCCGGCTCAGGCCCAGGTTCTCGCTCTTCGCCCGGCACGCGGATCTGCATCGGGTTGCTGACCATACGGACGGCGCGGTGGATGCCGCGTGCGTGGTCGGGCGCAAAGCCGATGGCGATGCGGACCGTGTGCTCGCCGGGGGTCAGGGTCAGCGGGTCGCCGAGCAGCGCGGGGCCGTAGAGGACCGCCTCGCCGCCGCTGTTCCACGGGGCCGTCGCTTCTTTGTCGAGTTGATCCTCGGCCAGTGCGTACCAGTGGTCGCCCAGCGTGCGCGACAACGGCAGGGCGTACGGCCGGGGCTGGCTCATCGGATCGATCGGCGAGTATATCGATGCCCGGGACGCCTCGTCATCGGCCCCCGCGCCTTCGACCGGCGGGGCGTAGATGTACCACCGCCCATCGACCTCCAACTGATAAATCAGCGGGTTCTCGGGGTAGAGATACGGCACCGCCCCGTCGTGCCGGGCGCGGAGGTTGAACGTGATCGCCGGGCGGGTAGTGCCGTCAGGCTGCTCGACGCGACGGGCGGTGTGGTACCGCACACCGTGCAGGTGCAGCGAGACACCCTCGACCGGGTCGCCGGGCTGGGTGAAGGGCTGCCGGCCCGGCAGGTGGCGTAGTCGCACGACCCAGCCGTAGCCATCGGCGTCTTCATCGCGGATCAGTTCGACCACGCCTCGCTTGCCCGCGAGGGTGCGGAAGGCGTGCGGGCCGTTGCGGGTGGTCAAGACCCCCAGCCCGCCGCGCGCCTCCCTGCCCGCCGCGGCGAAGCCCTGGTCATCCCAGCACGCGGCGACGTCCTCGGCCGTGACCTCGTCGAAGGCCAGCCCTTCCAGCGACACCAGCTCGACATGCCGGCCGCTGAGTCCGTAGGTACTCGAAAGCGGGTTATCGAACAGGTTGACCCGGCCGTCGGGGCGGCCCTGTGGCCCGATGAGCCAGAAGCCAGCCATGCCCGCCCCCTCGACGCCCGCCGGGTCCACGTAGTCCCCGGTGTCCAGGTCCAGGAGCTGCGACCGGCTCATGGCCCGCTCGATCAACGGGCCAAGGCCGGACTGCTCGTCGGCCGCGCCGGGCAGGACACGCACGGCCAACGGCGGCCCGGTCATCGATCCCTCTTCCGGGCTACGGATCACACTGGTTCGAGGGTTGTATCGCGGGACTTCGGCAAACAACTCCCTGGGGATACCCAAGTGACCCCCACCGACGTTCGTCAATCGTTCGATGGGGTAGTCGATGGTCATCTCGACCACCGCGCCGGGCGGCAGGAAGTGGACGCCCGGGCGGTAGCGCACGCGCCCGCCAGGGGGCAGCGAGTGGTCCGAGCCGCTGGTGCGTGGGCCGTGCTCGGCTTCGTGTTCGTCCGCCATGCGCCCGCCGCGCAGGTAGGTGTAGCGGATGCCGTTGTCGTTCGGCCCATACCCGTGCACGGTGCTATAGCTGGTGCCCTGCCGGGCCGATCCCGGGTCGCCTGCGCCAATCGCTTCGATCAACGCCTGATGCACCGCCTCGCGCGACAACCGACCGAGCTGCCAGTATGCCTGCCACACGATGCTCTGCCCCGACACGTTGCGCACCTGCACCGTCAGCGGCACCGTCTCCTGGCCGGGGTGGATCACGACTTCGCCCCGCTTCCACCGGCACATCAGCCCGTCCACCGGCAGCCCCCAGCCCAGCGCGGCGCGATCGAGGTTGTCTTGCTCCTCCCGCTCGAACAGCTCACGCGGGCGGACGACGACCTTGTCGCCGGGCCGCAGCGCGATCTGCCAATCCCCTGCGACACCGCGCCCCAGCTCGGCACCGTACAAGACCTGGAGGTCGGTCAGGCGTTCGGGTTCATCTCCGTTTACCCCCTCGCCCAACGCCCCGCCACGGACAAGATCGATGCGGTGGTACGGCAACTGGTTCAGGTCAAACCCCGCGCCGACCAGCAAGCTCTTGAGCGTCGGCATCAGCGCGTTACGGCTGCGGACGTGGTACACCCCGAAACGCGGCGGCGTGTTGCCGTGCATCGCGGCGCTGCCCGACAACTCAACGACCCCCAGCTCGGTGGGAAGACCCTCGGCCCCGCGCATCTCGGTGATGATCACCTCGCTGTTGGCATGGATATCCAGCTCGTACCGCAGCGCATCCGGCGGCGCTTCGCGTTCCGCGGGGTGGGTGCAAGACAACATGACCGCGACCTCCCGGTCTTCAGTCGCCCTCCACACCACGCGGGCGATGTACCCCTCACGCCGGTCCGCCTCACGGTACGGCTTCGCGACCCGCCAGCGGGCGTGCCCCACGGCCAGCTCATTCTCCTCCAGATCAACAACACGGACCTCGGGCGTGAAGTGCGTGTTGCGACAGGTGATGGTGTAGGTCGAGCCGGCACGGGCCTGAAAGCGGTAGCCGCCCAGGTGCTCGGTCATGCCGCCAACCGCGCCCGGCCGCGTCGCGGCAAAGCGGCCGTCGTGCCGGATCGAGGTAGCGGGGTTCGACGGACCCCAGCTCAGGTCGAACCGGTCGGACTGCTCGACGACATGCCGGACCTGCACAAACCGCGCGGGCCCGTCAGGCTCATAGGGCCCGCGCCGGGCGAGGCGCGGGTGTTCTTCCAGCCGGATCATGCCGTAGGTGCCGCGCTCGGTGCAGTAGCCGAAGACGCGGGTGCGGTACACCTGCTCGCCGGGCAGGCCCAGCGACGTAGCGATGGTTTCATCCTCAATGAGTTGGCCGAGGTTGCTTGGGTGATTGCCCGAGGTCGCCGCGTCCACGATCGCGACCAGCGCTTCGGGGCCGAGCGTATGCCAGTCTGACTCGGTCAGCACCACGGCGTAAACGGCCTGACCATCAAAGAAGCTCATTGGGTTATCGGGCGAGAGTGTCCAGAGGTCCTGGCTCGGCCTGTCGAGGTCTAGTGTCCCATCCTCGCGTGGGGGTGCCATCGACCAGAACAGCCCCGCCGGCTCGTCGGCTTGGGCCTCTATGTCTTCCGCAACGCCTTCTTCAACGTCGCCCGAAGCGGCTGGCCCCGGCCCCGCCGACCGGCACGCCAGCACCGCCATCACCGCGCCGACCAGCACCAGCGCGGCGCAGCAGGCCATCCCCTTGCGCGTCAGCTTGACGGGCGTAGCCTCCGCCTCGCCGAAGAGCCGCAGGACCCGGCGGCGCAGCGCCGTCGCCGACGACACCGCGGTCGCGGGCACAGCGGCGCGGCGCGGGGACATCGACGCTTCCTCATCGCTGAGCAAAAACATTACCAGCGCGCTGGCGTAGTCCGCCGGCCGTGCTCCGCTGGCCAAGACCATGTCGTCGCATGCGTTCTCACGCTCGGCGCTCATCCGTCGGCTGACCACCCACGCCATCGGGTGGAAGAACAGCAGCGTCTCGACGACACGCTGGAACAGCAGCAGCCAGGGGTCGTAGCGCTTGAGGTGCGCCAGTTCGTGGGCGATCACCGCTTCGAGCTGCGCGGGGGTGAGCTGCGTCACCGCCGCCGCCGGGAGGAGAATCATCGGCCGGAACAGGCCGACCAGGAGCGGCCCGGTCGCAGAGAAATGCTCGGGCAGCAGGCCGACCCCCGGAAGGCGCTTCAGTGAAACACCCAAGCGCTCGGCCTGCTGCTCAAACACCGCCCAGACCAGGCCCTTGCGGTCCACCGGCACCGCCGACCGCCTCAGCCGCCGACCGCCCCGGAGGGCGGCCAGCAGCCGGAGGAGGAACACGACAAGCCCCGCGGCATACACCCCAACGACCCAAGGCGACAGTCGTTGCCAGAGCGTCGGGGGAGGCGCATCCAAAGACGAAGCGGCCACGACCACCCCGGCGTCAACGGCGTCTTGCTCGGGTGGATTCAACTCACCCGCTTGAAGATCGAATGTCGGCGGCGGCCAATCCGCTAAGTTATCGGAGCCGCTGTCGAGCAGGTCCGTCGGCTGCGCAGGCGACCCCCCGCCCTCCCATTCGGCGTGCCCCGATGGTGGGAAGACCCAAGGTTGCGGGTCTGTTTCGTCTGCGACTACCGGGCCAGGCGCTTCAGCCAATGCCACCCGTGCATCACTCGGCGATTCCTGCTCTTGGGTTTGCTGTACCGGCCGGCCCAGCTCAGCCGCCTCGGCCTGCGCGACCGGCAACGGCGCGGGCAGCAGCAACAGGTTCGCTGGCAAACATGCCAGCATCAATACGAGTGCCGCCAGGTGCACGAGGTACCGTACGTTCGCCGACCGCTCGCACAGCAGCCACGCCACGCCCAGCCCGACCGACCCGATCACCAGCCCCTGCACCACGAACCACGCCAGCGCCTGTGTCAGTGTCGGCCCCACCGAGTCGATCGCCTGCAAAAGACCGCTCATCGTTTGCCGCCTTTCTTGCGCTTCGTCCCACCGCCGGCCGCGGGGCCAGGCTTCTGGCTGAGTCGCTCGATCATCACTTCGAGTTCCCGCCGCTCTTTCGCGGTGATCTTGCGGTCCTCGATAAGGTGGAGCATGAGCGTGCTGGCCGAGCCATCAAACACCCGCTCAACCACATCGCGCAGGATGCCCTTGGACACCGCGCCTTCTTCGACCTCCGGCGTATAGACGAACGCCCGCCCGTCGCGCTCGCGCGAGAGGTAGCCCTTTTCGACCATCGTGTTCATCGTGGTGATCGCCGAGGTCACTGCGATGTCGTGGTCTGCCTCCTGGGCCAGCAGGTCGCGGACGTGGCTGGCCGTCATCGGCCCGTCCCGCCACAGCAGTTTGAGGATCGTCAGTTCCAGCTCGGTCGGGTAACGCGAAGGCGGGCGCGACATGGCATGCTCCGGCGGTTGTGCGGGGCAGGGATCGGCCGCCGGGGAGAGACAGGAGAACGCCCGGCGGCCCTTGATTCGACTAAACTAGAATCCGGGCCCGGCGGTGTCAAGCGTTATTTCGAGTTTGACCGAAACAATCGATAACGGCTTCCGGGCCTACCGCTGCCGCGACGGTGCCTCAGTGAAGGTGTAACTCAACAATAAGCAGGTAGTCGCCGTACTGCTCATAGTCAAACAGAATGAAGTCGCGCGGGCTTCTAGTGTTATGAAGGTCGGCCTGCCACTTGGGTGCTGCGTACTGCCAGGGCACCCACCCCTCGATGAGTCGTTCGAGGCGGTCGTGTCGGTCGTTGCCTAGCAGGACGCCGGCGGTCATCGCGGCGGTGGCACGGGCGCGGGTGGCCTGCTCGGTATCCTCGGCTTCCAGCAACTCTGCCAATAACGGTAAGAGCTGCGTCGATCCACGCCATCGCAGGCCCCACGCGATCGCACGGCTGACGTATGGGTCTTCGCCCCAAGCATGCAGCAAGACCAATTCCGCGGGGTCGTCCGCACGAGCCGGGGGCTTTGCGGGGCCGCCCTCGGTCTCCACACGCTCGGCCTCGGGCGGGGGGAGTAGACTCACCCCACGCACTGCGGCTCGACGGGAAAGACGCTGCACGATCCCCCAGTCGTCGTGGCCGAAGTCGCGATCGAGCAACTGCTGCGCGGACCAGCCGTCCTCACGCCGGCCGTTCAGGTAGCGTTGGGCGTACGGCAACAGGCGAACGTCACCGAGCATCCCCAACGCCTCGATCGCGTAGCCCGCCAGCAGGTCTTGGCCTCGTTGGGCCCCGTTGAGCGCTTCGAGTAGGTGCTCGGCATAGTCCGGGTTGCCCGATAGCCCCAGCGCCAACGCGCAAGACGCGCGGAACTCGGTGTTGTCCCGGGTATCGAGAAGTTCACGGATCAATGCCTCTTCGACCTCTTCGATCGTGTCTTCGATCTCGCGCATCTGGCGGCGACCACGGTTGGGACGCTCGCCCTCGACCACCGAGTCGCCGTGCGTGCGGTGGTAACGCAGCCAAAGTCCAAGGCCGAGAGCCGCATGTGAACGCGAAATGTGCATCTCTTTCTGCCAACGCTCCCACCCCTCGATATTCCCTATTCCCCTCCCGCTGAGTAGACGGATCATCATCATCGCGTCTTCTGGAACACCACATTCACCAAATGTCATGGAAAATGTAGAGTATCCTCTAGAAGTGAGGTTCTCGGGAAACGGGATTTCCCCACTAATCATACGGCGTCGCTCGCGATCAGTCATGCGATATCGGAATGTGTCTAACGACATCTCACCACGTTCGGCACGTTCAGGGAGGATCGAGGGGAAATCTGCAAACCGTGTTAGAGCCCAGTGAGCCCCATGGCGTGCATGGACTCGAAAGTCAGCACCACTTCTTCTTCCCCCCGAGCGTATCTGGAACAGACGGATATCCTGTGCATGCCCTTCTGCCCGTGCCACATCGGTAAGCAACCGCACGTCCCTAGGGTCGCCGAGTTGCCCCAGGCCTTGGATCGCTTGGAGCAGGCATGACACCGTAAACCCGTGATAGATGTTCTGCCACAGGTACTCCCGCAGCCCTTGGGGGTTATGCTGAACCAGCGCCCAGATCAGCATCCGCGTCGCCTCGTCGCAGTTGCCGTTGTCCACGTCCGCAGGCAACTGGCTCACCAACCCTTCGAGGTAGTCCCCAGGCGGGTCGGTCAGCAGCCCCGACGCCGACGCCAGCCCCACCTGGCCAAAGTGGTCGCCCGGCCGCGCCAGCGACAGCAACAGCAACGCCTCGGGCGTGTCGTGCAGCCCCAACGCCAGCCAGCCCGCCGCACGTACCGGGTAGACCGCATCCCCGTCACGCAGTTCCGCCAGCCGGTCCAGCGCGTCTTGATCAGCGCTGAGCCGGCCAAGCGCCAACGCCGACTGGCTACGCACGCCCGCCTGCCCCGACCGGCTCGACGCCAGCAGTAGCTCAATCAGCCGGTCTAACTCTCCATCCTCCAACACCCGGCCAGCACCTTCCGGGGGCGCGGGCCAACGCTCGTCTACCAGCGGACGCTCGTACCGGTGACGGTTCGTCTCCCACCAATGCATCCAAGACCGCCGGACCTGCTCGTACCCCGGCCGATCGTACGTCTCGATATTCGACGCATCGATCTGGGCAAACGCTGGCAAAGCGGAAGAAAAAACGGCAATCAGGCCCACTGTGAAGGTAACGTACTGACGCATGGCGAGGCCTCCGGAGGACACACAGTCAAGCTCTGAGCATACCACGCACCTGCTCGAATCCGAAGCTTCAGTCTACGCCGAGGAACCGAGCCAACTCGTCATTCAGGCCGGTCGGGTCCTCGAAGTCGATGTCGGCGACGCGCTAGCCGGCCTCGCCGTCGTGATGCAGGGTGAAGATCAGGACGCCGACCTGTGGGACCGGGGGCTGCTGCATAACCGCCTGGGTTGATGCGACGAGCGCACGGTCATCGTTGACCCAGACCCGGTCGGGCATGACCCCGGCCAGCCCCTCCCCACCCCGCCGCGCGGGCGCCTTGCCCGGCACACTCAGCCGCGTCTGCGTCACCCGGTCCCCCGCGAGTGCGGCGTTGATATACGCCGCCACCACCTGCCGCACGGCATCCCGCGCCGCTTCGGTGCCCACCGGCGGGGCCTCGTCGTCCTGTTTGCGTTCTGCAAAGCGGGCCTCCAACTGTGGCGTGGGCTGGAAATCAGTAACCATCCCGTCAAACCCGCCGTGACTGGGCAGCACCTCCTACGCGCGCAGGCGGGAGACTTTCTCTGCCTCGGGCCGATCCGAAAGCAGCGCGGCCAGGGCGTTGGTAACGCGATCCCCCGAGACATACAACTCGCTGTGCCCGAGCGTCACCAGGATGATGTCGAGCGACAACATCGTCTCGTAGTGCCTGCGCTTCATCTCGCGCGCAGCGATGAACGCTTCGCGGCTCATGGGCGGCCGGCCTGCACGCGGACCTAGTGTCAGGTCGTAGAATAGGACCTCGCCGTTGAGCTCGACGAGAAACACATTCGGGTCATCTTCTTGCTGCCAGACCCGATCAAACACCCCGGACCTTTGCATCAGCGCCAACATGCGTGACTGGGCCTCTTCGATCGGCAGGTGGATATGCAGGTACCGCCACTTGAGCGACCACGGGTTGTCGCGCGGATCGGCCCCGGCCGGCACCGGATCAAACGGCGTCGAGCCCAAGGGCGGGTCCCCGGGGTCTTCCCCGACCCGGTAGTCATAAGGGGGCCAGGGCAGCGACGGCGATACCAGGATGTCGTTGACAAAGATGTCCCCGCCCCGCCGCCTCACGATGTAGGGGGCTTCGATATAGCGTCCGCCATCGAAGAAGAAAGAGCGGTCGATAGGGGCTGACGCCGACTCACCCAGGGCGTCTCGTGCCGCCGATGGGAGCCGGCCAGCCTCCCCCGGATTCCCCGGTTCCCCGAACGACGCCGAGTGGCAGCCGACCACCGCGGGTAGGAGCAGGAGCGGCAGCAGGAGGGGCTTCATGGGCGAGGTTCCATCGGGTTCGAACGTGTTTGAGACACCTTCCCACCGGCTTCATTCGGAAGGGCTGAGATCCCACCGAGCTGCGAACCCCCGGGCGTGGCCCGGGGGCTGCTGAATCACGGTCTGCGTAGACGCGACCAGCAGCCCGATCAATCCAAAAACCGCGATTGGTCGGAATCATAGACCTGTCCGTTATCGCCGGGATCCAGGGTAAATGTCTCGACGGGGATATCTTCATTGATGACGATCGAATCCACATCGACCTCTATCTCGCGGTAGCTGTAGCGCACGCCGTCGGGGCGGAAACGTTCGCTGACCCCCGCGGTCGGGAGGTAGTACACGGCGTCCTCCGTCTCGATCCGATGGACAATCACGTCGCGCATCACCAAGGCGGGTTCGCCGTTGTCGTCGTGGAACCCCTCCGCTCGGACAGGGGTATGGCCCAGGGCCGGGTCGTACCACAGCCGAAGCGCGAGCCGGTCGGCCTCGACATAGTAAAACACGGCTTCGACCAGCGGCTTGCCGTCCGCATCCTCCACTTCTTCAACAGACGCGACACGCAGCCGACCACGGGCGATCGCGCTCTCCAAGCCAATGCGGTTGTGCTCGACTAACCAGTCCCAAAGCAGGGGCGTCGGCATCGGCCAGGTGTCCCGCTTCGCTGACCGGAACAGTATCCCGCCCTCGTTCCGTTGGCACCAGAGCCATCGGCCGTCGTAGGCCTGGTCGATTTCGGCGACCATCCAGTCGTGCGGCTCCAGCGGGCCGACCTGCCGATGTCGTATCTGTGGGGAGACCAGTTGCATCCGATATCGATCGCCCTGCTCGGTGTATTGCACCTCGTTGTAGACCTCGTGCACCGGCTCATCCGCCGGACCCGATACCCAGGACGAGCTGTAGCGCAGCTGCAAACTCGTAGAGCCCTCTCGTGAGGCGGCTGCGGCATCATCGACCGCACGCCACCGCTCAAGGGGTGACACCTCCGAGGGGTCTTCCGAGCGCGAGCCCAACTCGGGTGATGCCGCGTCGGGCTCGGCTCGCGCCTCGGGTATAGGTGCAGGCGCGGGACTCAACGGCGCGGCGGGGGACGATGCACGGCAACCCGCCAAAACGATCATCCCAAGGAACAGACAGACACAGCGCTGCATCCAACAATCTCCAAAACGAGCTCAAGATACGCACACCAGCATACCGCCCTACCGCCCGTGCATCCGGTCCCAGTAGGGCTTGTGGAGTTGCTCGGCCGCCGCGTCGCCGCGGTCCTGCTCGAAGATCGTGGTGTGGTAAATGTCCAGGCCGACCAGGGCGATGACATCGCGCTGCGTCAGAGCCCGGATGTAGGCCTGGAAGTGCGGCGGGGTGAAGGTCATCTCCCGCCGTTCGATGCACGCCTGCGCGAAACGTTCTTCGACCGCCCGTGTGCCGTCCTCGCTCTGCATGGAGACCAACCCGAGCGCAGCGCGGCCCATGACGACATTGACCTTGCCTCCAGACTCGCTCTCGAACCAGCCCGGCCCGGGGCCGTCGTCCCAGCGGGCGGTCAGTTCGGCGGCGCCTTCTTCGGTTAGGATCTCGATCAGGGCCTGCTCGGCCTCGTCCCCGCCGAGGAACCCCAGCCACTCGATCGCCTGGGCCCGCCCGGCGTAGCCGAAGTGGTCCGACTCGGCGCGTCGCCCCAGCGTCGGCCGGCGGATGTAGTCGAGGACGACCGGCACCGACGCGGCCGGGTCGTCGCTCAGAAAACAGATCACCTGCGCGATCTCGGGCCACTGCCGGGCTTGGTCCGGGTCCGCGAGCATCGCGTGCAGCATCGGCAGGTCGTCCTGGTCCAGCATCGCGCGGACCAGCGCCGGGTTGAGCTCGTGGTACGACAGCCGGACCAGCCCCTCGAGCGTGCGACGCAGGTCGTCCGGCGCGGCCTCGCAAGCGAGTGTGAGCGCGGAAGTCTTCACCCGCAGGGCCCAGTCGTGGCAGTGCGCCGCCTGACCGATGACGGCCCGGCGGTGGTCAACCACTGCCTCATCTTCCCCATTGGCACCCGCTTCCCCGGATCGTTCCCCCTCACGCCGACTCAGCGTGATGGGCTGGTGTGGGTCGCGCGGCACCTCCCCGCCTATCGACAGCGGGTAGCTGTCACGCAGACGCCGCATCAGCCGGGCGCGTGTTTCGACCGGCACATCGGGCTGCCCCAGCCGATACCCGATGTAATCCCCGGTGTGCCCGATCAGGACATCGGCCTCTGTTTTCTCGAACGGGTCTTCGGGGATGTTGGCCGGATCGCCGTACCAGGCCAAAATGGCCTCGGCGTGGCCGACTGCCTGCTCCCATTGATGCTCTTGGATGCGGACACCCATCAGGCCGTGCTCGACGCGGAGCAGCGTGAGCGAATCGCCCCGCGCCTGGCCACGGATGTCTTCCAGCCACCGCCGCGACACCTCGGCGTCCTCCATCGGCAGCCACTGAGCCAATATAAACCGTGCCTCGATCCACGCGTGCGACCCCTCGGGGGATTCGTCTGCGGCCCGCTGAACCCATTGTTTTGCCTCGACACGATCCGGCTCGATGCCCAACTCGGGGATCGCGATCGAGCCATAGAGATTCGCAATCGCCAGCATCGCCTCGCCGATGCGCGGGTCGTCGGGGTGGGCTTCGATCAGTGCCTCATAACCGCGGATCACGGGGCTGCGGCCGGCCTCTTCCAGCAACAGCCCGCCCAGCCGGTCAACCTCGATTTGCCAGGGGTCGGGCGCGTCGTTTGCGTTGCCTTGAGCATCCCCATCGGGTAACTCTGCTTCCTCTCGGATACCCGCCTCGATCGCTTGGATCGCTCCGTTGAGGATTCGGCGCATGTTGACATCGTCTGTCTGCTCGCGCAGTCGATTCAGCTCCGGCAGCGCCTCTGCCCCGCCGATCTGCCCCAGCGCGACCACCGCGCGGCGGGGCACACGGTCGGTGCCGTATTCCGCCGCGCGGATCAGGTGCGGCACGGCGGACTCCGCTGCGGGACCGATGTCCCCCAAGGCCTTGGCCGCGCTCTGCCGCACGGCGTTCTCCGGGTCGGTGTTCAGAAGCTCGATCAGCGCGGGCACGGCCTCTACGGCCTCGCCGCCGAACGCTGCCAAGTCGCGGCACGCCCATGAGCGTTCATGGCTATCAACATGTTGCAACAACTCGATCAGGCCCGGCACGGCCTTGGGCCCCCGCCAAACCAGTTGCAGATCACCGGCGTCGAGGTGATCCCCCGGCTCGATATCAACCC
This sequence comes from Phycisphaerales bacterium JB063, assembly GCA_044439905.1. GTDB lineage: Bacteria > Planctomycetota > Phycisphaerae > Phycisphaerales > Phycisphaeraceae > JAHQVV01. The sequence continues at coordinate 66,868 of JBITAC010000048.1, forward strand.
TGAGTTCACGCCGCGTCCGGTACCCCTCGGCCGACGCACCGAAGCCATAGCGCCAGCCGGGGATCAAGCCGGTCGCGCGGTAGCGCCCGTCTCCCAAGGGCGTGAATGTGGGCCTGATGGCGGGGACGCTGTCCGGCATAAACGTGTGCCACCCCAAGTAGTCGGCCTGAGCGGACAGCCGCGGCTGCTCGATGATTTCTTGCTCGGGGCCGACGATCTTGAACTCGGCCGAGCCGCAGGGCTGGAGCGTCAGCAGCAAGTCCTCCGGGGGTGCGGCGTCGGTCGTGGTCTTCATCTTCAGAGACACAGCGTACCGCTGGTCGTCGGTCCGGGTGATGACGGTGATCTCGATCTCGGCCGGCTGTTCCCGGCCGTGCACCGAGAGCAGGTGGCCGGTGACCCGCCCGTCGGCATCGGTCCGCAAGCGGTCTTCGTTGCCAAGAATACGCATGCCACCAATAACTACGCCTTCACCAACCAGCGGCTCGATCGGCGTGTACATCTTCAGCACATACACCTCCAGCCCCCGGGCCGGGGAGCCGTCGGGCATCTCGAAACGCATCGAATAGGACGGCGCTTCGTACACCGCAAAGTCCACGCCCCCGACGGCCTGCCCCTCCGCTAGGCCGGTCAGCTCCCGCCTCGGGGTGTTGGCCGGGCGGGTTTCGGTCGGCGTCGGCGCGTAGTAGCGCGGCCGGTTTTCATCGCATTCGATCACAACATCGCGCGCGACCGTGTGGAGCCGGTACCGCCCCTGTTCATCCGTCCGGACCGAGGCCCGGTTGCGGTCCGTGGTTGAGACGCGGACCCGTGCCCCGGCGACGCCTTCGCCGGTCTCAGCGTCGGTGACCCGGCCGGTAATCGTGCAAGAGGTGTCGGTGTACAGGTCGGACGTCCGGACCTCCTCGACGCCGTCGCGCTGATTCGGAGCTCTCACAAACACACGCGCATCCTCCGTCCACACGCCCGGGCCGTGCTCGCCGACCTGAACCAGGTGGGCCATCCCGATGCTGGGCACGTTCTCAAACACATACCGCCCGTCCGCGCCGGTCACCGCCTGTCGCGGCGGCTGATCGCTAACGCCAACAAGCGCAACGGTCACTCCTGGTGCGGGCCGACCGCCCGGCTTGTCCAGCACCAGCCCCGCCAGGCGGATACCCGGATCGGCGGGCGCTGCCTGACCCGATTGTTCTTGTGTATCAGGCTCGGGCCCGGCTTCGGCCCCGCCCTCTTGCTCCGCATCACGCTGATCGATGGCTTGATCGATCGCCCGGCCCATCTCCTCGGTGATGGTGCTGCCGGTGATTGAGACGTGTTCGCTCAGCGGCTGCCTGATCGTTGGCGCTGTGACGGGCCGGCCGTCGATACAGATCAGCAGCGGCTCGTTGAGGTGGTCGCGGGTGTAGGCCAGCAAACGCTCGGCGGCGTCGGGCGTGAAGGTCAACGTGATCGTCGAACCGATGTCCCCTGCGGGCCGATAGCGAACCCCGGCGACATCGTCGGCCGTCAGCAGCGCTTCGCCGAGGCGGTAGACCCTACGGGTTTCGCCATCCAGCCCGTCGGGCACTTCCATCGTCTCGGCCGCGCCGCCCAACCGCGGAGGGTCGGGCCGGTCGAAGCTCGCGGGGTAGATGGCCAGCTTGGCCGCCGCGCGCTGGTGCTGGCGGTAGCGCTCGACCGCCTCCAGCTTCTGCACGATCTGCAGGGCCCAAACGTCGCGCTCGGGCAGGTCGCCGAGGTTGGGGTTAGCACTGATCGCCGCGAGTTCCTCCGTCGAGTAGTGATGCTCTACCCAGCCACGCAGCGCGGCGAACACCGCCCGCTCACGCTCCGAGCCCTCCTCCACCCACTCCGCCCCGTCGTGTGTCGGGTGCATCGCGCCGAGACAAAGGCGGTTCTTCGTTTCGCTGAACCGACGACCATCGATCGCGCCTTCGACCTGCTGGCCCTCCGCATCGGTATAGCGGAAGCCCAACGTCCCGCCGTCCCAGAACGCCGCCAACTCATGAAGGGTGATGCCGCCGCCTTCATGCCCGCCCTGAACGGGGCGCTCGTAATGAATCCGCCGGGCGTTCTCATCGTTTGGGTACTCGTACGCGAGGCCACGCAGATGGTCCGACACCCGCATGTCCGGCAGGATCCCCATCGCCTCCATCGTGAACTCGGCTTCGGGGACCGGCTGGTTCAAGACTTGGTCCCGAAACACAACCTCGCGCCGGTGCTCTCCTCGATCAGGTGTGCGCCAAGTATGTACATACCGGGCGGGTATCCATACGCCCTCAATCTCGCGATAGGTGATCTCGGTGTTCCAGGTGCTCTCACCTTGTGTGACGTGTCTCTCGATCAGATTCCCCCCCTGTTCGAGATCAAAGCGGAGCCGTCTCAGCGTACCACGCTGCGTTAGCTCGACCGTCACGACCGCCTCCTTGCGCGTCACGGCAAGACGGCCGCCGATCTCGTCGCGATGTTCATAGAAGAAGACGAGCCAATCGGGGATCGCCGAGCCATCGTTGGTCAGATACCAGTGTGGGTCCAGACTCCGGCTCTTCATGCTGATATGCCGCCCGGCCTCCTCGGCGGGGAGGACCACCATCGTGCGTTCCCAGTCGTCACTCCCCGCACGCCGGATGCCGTCGGAGAGCTTGTAGAACGCGCCGCCGTGGATCATCTCGTCGGCCACGGAAATCTGCCGGGGGTCTTCCGCACGCACCCCGCCCTCGGTCCGTTGTGCTTCGGTGACTTCCCATCGCCAGCGTTTGCCTTGGTTTTGGTCCGTCACGAACTCGGCCACGCTGGTCATGGAGTAGCCATCGCCCTCCGGATCGGTATGTTGATCGGTCACATCTGCCCGGCCGGTCCACGTCTCGATCCGGCGCGTGTTGTCGCGGTGCGCCTCCGCCACCCGCAGTAGGAGCTCGAAGTCGTTGCCTTCGATTGCATCCCCACGCGCCGCGTCCCCCGGCCCGGCCGGGGCTTGATCCGCACCCACCGCCTCGTCTGCCTCGTCCGGAGCCGGCCGCTGCTCACGCCCCATATGCTCCATCCACCCCATCAGGTCCCGGCCGGTCTGCTCCAGGATCAGCGCGTCGGCTTCGTCATAGGGCAGGCTGTTGGTGTGGTTGTCCTCGTAGCACACGCCGATGCGCTCCATGTCGGCGACTAGCGGCAGCTCGAAGAGGATGACCTTCTCGGTGTCCAGAGTCACACGCTCACCGGGAAGGATGAAGGCGTAGGAACAGTTCGCCTCGGCCCAGGCGGCCTTGCGTTCATCGTTCCATTCGCGGTAGTCGCCCGGCACCTCGATCCCAGACCACGGGGCCAGCAGGAACTCGGGAGTGACGAAGTCGCCGGTGAGCAGAACGCCAACCGAGTCGGGGTAGGTTTCGCGGTTGGAGCGGGCGGCCGTCGCGAGCCCTTGATACATGCTCCGCATCTGCTGGGCCGACCGCATCTTTGCCCGCGTCCCCATCGGGTCCGGCGGCTGGGCCCGCATCCGCCGGTGCTCGGCGTTGCCGGCTTGGCTGCGTGTCAGGACGATCTGAATCGATTCGATCGCCCGTGGATCAACCCCGATGGAACCGTCGGCCCGCTGGTTGGTCAATACCAAGACCCCCTGTTCGACGGTGTATCCAAGGAAGGCGTCCGGCTCACCCCGCTGGTCAAGCAGGACCAGGCGCTGGCGGTCCGTGTCGATGCGGTATCGAATTTCAGCCTCTGATCGGCCCCGAGCCTGAATCAAGCCATCGTCTGTGATATCAAACGAATCCGTCTCGTCAGTAGGTACCCACTCACCTCCGAGCTTCTGGATGTACCACATACCCAATAGCTCGTCGTCGATATCGCCATTGCCAACAGGCGCCCCGTGACCCCGGCCTTCGGGACCGCGCGTCAGGATCATCCGGCCGTCCTCACCGGCCTCGCCGTAGGTCACCATCAGTGCGCCGTCTTGGATCGCATAGCGCATCGTCCCAGCAGGTTGACCGTCCTCTATCAGATCGATCACCCCCCGTTCCGAGTCAACGCTGTACCGAAGATCGTCTTCCACCAGTTCATTGCTGAGGAACATCCGCAACTCACCACCCGCGGTAAACTCCCAGCGGTACTCCTCGATCTCATCCGCGAGTTCGCCTTCTGCCCACTGGACGTACCACGTGCCTTGGAGGCCTTCATCCGCTCCCTGCGGGCCCGCCGGCAGCGATTGGTCGCGCGTCAGCGTCATGACGCGCCCCTCCCGGCGCAGTGTCATGGTGTTGCCCTCGATTTCAATCTGTGCGAACAGGTCGGGCTCTTCGCCTCGCCCCCCCGTCATGAGCGTGCCGGCCTCGGGGTCATGCCGCCAGGTAAACGCTTCCTGATGCCCCGAGTCGTTCTCGAAACGCCCGGCCCCGTCCGGTTCAAACGCCATCCACACGACCCCGACATCGGGGACCTGCTCGGCGGCCACGACCCACCGCCCGACCAGCGGCGTGATACCCGCCGCCGCGTCTTCGTCGCCCACACCTTGCAGCCCGCGCAGGCGCAGCGTCTCTGCCTTGATCCGCTCGTAGGCGTCTTCGCGGTAGAGCAGTTCCCGGCCCTCGTCGCCGCGCAGGACGATCCGGTCGTCGCCAACAAACTCGATCGCCAGCGTCCCGGCTGGTTCACCGCCGGCATCTGTCAGGCGTAAGGACTCGCGGCCATCAACCTCGATCGGTTCAATGACAAACGCTTTGGCCCCGCCTGCGGTGTCGAAGAAGGCCATGCTTTTAGTTTCAGGATCAAACTCGATGATGCCGGCGATGTTGTCGATCCGATCATCGCACCACACCCACCGCCCGGCCAACGGGGACTCGCCTTGCGGCTCGGCGGCAAGGTCGGCCGGCAGCTCCGGCACATCCGTGCCGGGGGCGTAGAGGACCTCGATCCCCTCCCCGCCGCGGCGCTCGACGATGCGCAGGGTGTAGGCGTCGCCCTCGGCGGTGGTGATGGTGAGCCATTCGTCGCTGGGCAGAAGCTCATACCCCGCGAGGCCGTTGCCATCGCCCTCGTTGTCGAGATGCTCGCCTTCCTGGCCATAGGTCAGCGTCGCGCCACGGAGCGTGATCAAGAAGGTTCGCCCGCTGGCGTGTTCATACATCAAATCGCCTTGGCCAAGCGCGCCGAATTGCCTGGCGACCGTCCGCTCATCCTGGCGCGGCGGCAGGTCCAATAGCTCGCCGGTGCGCAGGTCCAGCACCCGGCCGGTCAGGTCCAGCGACCCATCGGGCAGGCGCGGCTCATCCATATCGGGGATCACGACCCGGCGCGACGCGGCGTCTAGCCCGTTGTCTTGTTCCGCATCGCCTGCATCTTCAAACGCCCACGCGTCGAGCCCTTGGCCGGTCTGCGCGCGGAGGAGCGTGTCGAGTTGGTCGATGGGGATCGGGTCGTGGGAGAAGCCGATCCGCCCTTGATCATCGACGCGGCAAGCCAGCAACTCTGCCCGGCCGGGGGTCGGTCGCTCGAAGAAAAGCACGTGACCAACCGGCAGGGTGTCGGTGATCGGGCCGGGCATCGGCACCGGCAGGTAGGCCCAACCGGCATGCTCCGCCAACCATGCGTTGCGTTCGACCATGCTCCACTCGGTATAGGCCTCGGGCACTTCGACGGCCGGACGCAGCGGCGTCAGCACATCGCCCGGCGACATGCCGCGCGGGCCGTCAGGGCGGACCTGCTCCAGCAGTTCCGCCAGTCCGGCCGGTTGCTGGTCGTTCGGCCTGACACTCCAACGCACCCACTGCTGATTCATCCGGGCCAGCACCCCTTCCAGACGGATGACTGCACGCTCGACGTAGGCCGCCTCGCGTTCGCGCCGATACCGCTCGGGCTTTTCTTCACGGGAGAATACGAAGTCGTTGGGGTGGTCGATGGAGATGTACGCGGTGCCGCCACGCACCTCGAACAGGCAGACCTTGGTGTCTTCGCCGGGCACATAGAGCCGCAGCCGGCCGTCGGCGTCGATGTCGTAGTCGACGACCATGCTCTCGCCCGCGTCCGGGTCGATGGGCAGGTCGATCGTGCCGTCCGGCCCGTAGCGGCCGAGGGTGTAGACACACGTCCCGTCGTCGCGGAACTCCCAGACGCCCCAGCGGTCGGTCGGCAGGTAGTGGCTATCCACAAACTGGCCGTACCACACGCCGAGGAGGGCCTCGGTGGGGTCGGCAGTATCTTGCTCTTCCGCCTCATGATGATCCACTCGACGAAGGATGCCCCATTCATCCTCACCGCTGTCTTTGATGCGTAGTTCGTCGACGAATAGGCGGATCACGCTTTCCCGCACCGTACCATCTGGGTCGGTGGTGTAGAGCGTGCCAATCGTTTCTTCGCGCCGTTCGATCGGGAGTTGGTGTTGACGCCGTGCCGTTTCCTGGTCTTCCGCAATCTCGATACGGTAGTCGTTCTCGAACTCGATCCGCTCGTCCTCACGACCGAGCATCACGCCGTCCTCGGTGAACTCGATGAGGTACGAGCCCTCGGGCACCTGTTGGTCGCCTTCCTGCACCAGCCACCAGCGGCCGAGCCAGGGCCGGGCGTCCTCGTTGGCATCGGCTTCATCTGACGGGCCTGCCTCTACGGACTCCGAATCATCGACCTCTGCGCTGTCGCCGTCGTCCGGCGACACCGGCACCCCGTTATCCCCCGCCAGCAGCGTGATCGGCAGCGCGACCGCGATCAGCAGCACCAGCACGCCCGCGAGCCAGGCCTTGGGGCCCGGGCCGCCCGCCCACGAGATGATGGCGGGGTCGTCCATGCCCATCATTCTTTTGATTCGCTCCAGCAGCGAGCCGTGGTCGGCGGCGACGGCCAGCTTGCCGGGCTTGTTGCGCCGGCTCAAGAGCGCGACCCGCGTCAGGGCCTTGGCGTAGTCGAGCTTGCGCTCGCCCCCGGAAGCGGCGAAACCCCCGTCCACCGGCTTCAGGTTCACGACGATGTCGTCGCAGCAGCACTCGCGCTCGTTGCGGATGACCCGGCTGACCCACCACACGGCCGGGTGGTAGAACAAGAGCGTGACAAGCAAGGTCTGGAAGAGGTTGACCGCAAAGTCGTGCCGGCGGATGTGGGCCAGCTCATGGGCGAGGATGGCTTCGAGCTGGGCCGGCGTCAGGCCGGTGAAGACGCTGGCGGGGACCAGGACCACGGGCTTGATAAAGCCGATGACCACGGGAGACTGGACGACGGCGGACTCGAGGAGGGTGACGGCGCGCCGGATGCCCATCTGCTCGATGAGCGCCTCCATGAGACGGGCGGCGTGTCGGGGTGCGGGCCGGGTGCCGATGGAACGCAGCCGGTGGGTGGCGATGAGACCGCCCAGGTGCCAGAGCGCCAGCGCGACGACGCCGAACAGCCAGAGCGGCACGGCCCATGCGATGTAGGGCTCAACTGCGGCGACGGAGCGCGCGTACCAGCCGCCCCCGGAAGCCGGCTCGTGAGAGGTTTCGACTTCCGCGGAAACCGCCTGGTCAGGGGTGTCGGCCGGTGTATCGGTGTCGGCTAACGCCGCCGATCCCGGTATCGGGTCCGCCACAGAGGCCGGGTCGCCGCCCATCCCCATCCAGTCCGTCAGGCCCGGGGTGACGGCGTCGGCACCTTCGAGCGCAACAGGCGGCGGGGCCGGTGTTTCAGCGGGCGGGGCCGGGGCGGGCTCAGCGTCCTCGGCCAGCGCTGCTTCGGCCTCATCAATCGTCACGACGCGCTGGGGCACCAGGAGCGCCGCGACGCCCAGCGACCCGGCCAGCAGCAGCATGGCCACACAACTCACCGCGTAGCGCGTTTTGCTCTTCCGCCCGGGCAGCGCGAGCAGCAGCAGCCCGAGCAGCCCCGCGGGGACCAGCATCAGCCAGAGCGAGTGCAGCAGCATCCAGCCCAGGTGGTAGGCTAAGTCCGATGATAGAAGACGTTCAAGCAGTTCCATCACTTGCCCCCTTCGATGCGCTTGAGCAGCGTGTTGATCTTCTTGAGTTCCTTGTCGTCGACGCCCTTGGAGCGCAGCGCCTGCATGACGAGCTGGTCCACCGCCCCGCCGAAGGCGCGCTGGAGCAGGTCATCGACCAGCCCGATCTGCGCGTCGTCCTTGCTCATCGCGGGGGTGAACACCTGCGGCCGAACCGAGTCGTCCTTGACGAGCAGCCCCTTGTCGGCCATGACCTGGACCATCTTCTGGGTCGTGGTGAAGGCAACGTCGCGCTCGTCCTCGAGCGCAGCGTGGATGGCACGGATCGGGCTGGGGCCGATTTCCCACAGGGCGTTGAGGATTTGAAGCTCGACCTCGGTCGGCTGGGTGGCGGGTTTGCGGGGCATGGCGGAAGCTCCGGGCGATGACAGAGGGCGGATAGCCGGGAATCGTGACAAAAACGGGACGTGAAACATGATCGACTAATAGTTTCGTCATTTCGGGCTGCATGTCAACTAATACTTTCGTTATTGTGGAAAGACGGCAGATGGCTTCATCCGGCCCGAACCAACCTGTGCCCCGTGCGTCTACAGCGCGCGGACACCCCAACACGCACGTCCGATCCATGCCGGTCTACAACAAAAGTTCCTTCCATGCTAAGACGCTCTGCACGCCCCACGGTTCACGCCTTGGCCGCCGCCACGCTGCTCGCCGCGCTTGGGTGTCGGAGTACGGGGCAAGACACCGGCGATACGACACCGGCTTACTCTCTGCCGCCCTCCGCGACCGCGAATGCGGAGGAAGATCCGATCGCCCTGCTCACCCGGCACCACTACGGCCGCTGGGATAGAATCGACCAGCGACAACAACTCGTCGGCCGGGCCATGCGCAATGAGCCGGTGCGGGCTCGACTGGTCGCGGAAGTGCTGGCGGAGGTCGAGGCGGGCGACAAGACGATGCGGCGGGGCGGGCACTACCGCGCGTTGCGCGACCTGCGGGCCGTCCCCGAGGCCCCGGCCGAGCCGGGCACACTCGATGCCGAACTCACCGACGCCCAGCGGATCGCTCAAGACATCTTCCTGATCTATGCGACGTTCCTGGCCCACGACGATGTCCGGCGGGGTCAAGACGAGCGCGGCCGCGCCCCCTGCCGACCAACGACCTGTTCGTTGTTGTCACCGACGACACCTACACCGGCGAGCCCGCCCCCGGCCTGTTCCACCGCACGCCACTCACCGGCCACGGCGCGGCGATCCGCCGAATGACCTGCGAGCAACTCCTCGCCTGGTACGCGGCCGAGCCCGACCGGCTCGACACCCCGGCCGTCAGCATCCACCGGCACCCGCCGAAGGACGACACGATCCAGCAGCTACTCCGCTATGACGTTGAGCTACGGCCCGGCGACCGCATCTACACCCTCTCCCAAAGCGCCGGCCGAGGCGACTACCGAAGCTGGTGGGTTGTCTGCCGCGAGGTCGACGGCCACTGGGTTCCGGTCTACTTCGGCGGCGGAGTCATGACATAATGATCCGCAACTCCGCCGCGTTGATCGTTACTCGCCTCGCTCGCCTTGGGCTTCGCCCGCCCGATGCGCGTCGCGTTCGGCCAACCAGCCGTTGACCGTTTCACGCGGGTCGCCGAACCACATCGGGTCGAGTTCGGCGTCGGGGTAGTGCAAAAGCCAGCCCCGGCCTTCGATCCAGAGTTTGAGCTCTTCCTCCAGGCCCGGCTCATCGCCCTCGGCCGCGTCGCGCATCCAGGTCTCGACGTACCAGCGGGTGGGGTACCATAAGCCGGCGGCGTTCTGCGCGTGGTCGAGGTAGCGCGTCCGCTGGACCGTCGAAACATCCAGCGGCGTGTCGGTGTAGGGCCGCGAGGCGTAGTGGACCTTCTCGATCTCCACCAGCACATGGTTGCGTTCGGGGTCCATCCACCAGGTCTTCTGTGAGGACACCCACAGGTCTGGGTCACGCTCGATCGTGCGCAGACCGATCAGGCCCGGGCGTTCGCCGTCACGGACCAGTGATACCGACGTCCCTTGGTTATGGATGTACGGCTGGTACCAGCCGCACCAGGCGATGCCGGCGGCGGTGTGGTACGCTAGGTGGTTCTGTGTCAGCGGGATGGGATAGTCGATATGGCTTTCCCAGTGCGGGTAGTCGAACCCGGCATCGGTAACGTTGGGCGCGTTGTAGACATAGTTCCATGACGATTCCCCGTCGGTGCGCCAGCACAGGCCCGGCACGCGGCCGCCGATGAGATCCATCAGGCGATCCGGAGTATCTAGAAATCCTGCGAGCGTGAGGGCTAGGAAGCCGGGTTCGTCCATCTGCGAGGCGTCTTGGGCAAAGTCAAAGCCCAGTCGCACAGCCGACTCGCCGGAGGACGAAAACAGGTCGAGCTTCCCCGACGCACGAGGCCCGTCGTAGCCCTCGGCATGGATCGTCCCGAGCTTGACCACCGCCCAGACCCCGGGACCAAGCCCCTGCGCTACCCGCAAACGCAGCGTGTCGTACAGCGCCAGCGTCTCGGTGTTGGGCCGGCCGTCGATCACCGTGGCGTCGGCCGGGGCCGCGAAACGCTCGAAGGCGGCCTCGGCCTCCTCGCCGTAGTACAGCAGGCAGTCGCTGTCCGAGCGGACTTCGCGCTCCGGCGTCAACGAACGTTGACGGACGATCCGTCCCGTGTCCGGGTCGGCCCAGACCTCGATGATGTTGTTCACCTCATCCGTCCGGCCGACCGGCTTGCCCGCGTCGTCGTACTCCAGCATGTAGTACAGCGTCCTGAAAATCTGCTCGCCCGACTCGGCGACATCCTCCTCGACGCCCACGAAGCCCTGCTCGATCTGCGGCATCGCCCGGGCGATCGAGTCGCGCAGCTCCGTCGGCAGCGGCAGGCCCGGGTCCCAACGGTCCGGGCCCGAGCCCGGTAGCGAGTACACCACGGTGTTGCTCTCGCTGTGGTACAGCGTCAGCCGGTTGCTCTCGATATCGTCGCCGACCGTGTAGTACCAATCGTACGAAGGGTCGGCTGCATCGCCCGTCATCCGGTAACGCATCCGATAGGCCCCAGTCTGCGTGTGGTAGCAGGAACCGATCTCTTCGCTGTCCACCCAGGTCTGAAACACCCAGCCCTCGTAGGCCTGGTTCTGCTCGATCACCTGCTTGAGTCGGTCGGCGGCGGAGGCCTGCTGGACCGGAGCGTAGCGTGGAGGAAGGAAGGCGATGCTCGCGGCGATCGCGATCAAGGCCACGAGGCCAACCGGGAGGCCGATAGTCCGCCAGCGGTGATGCGCCTGCGGCTGCGGCACGGGGTTGGCCTCGGGGCGCTGCGCAAGCGCGGGCAGTTGCTCACGGACGCGGTGGATGGCGGCCTCGGCGCGGGCGGGGTCGGGCTCGGGTCGCGCAAGTCGGGCGAGCCGCTGTTCGAGAGGCGAATCGAGCGGTGGGTTGTCGGCGTGATTATCCATCGTGTTGCCCTTTCTCGATCAGGGTGCGCAGCTTGGCCAAGCCTTTTTGGACGACGCTGCGTGACTGAGCTTGGGTTTGTTTGCCGAGTTGATCCGCGATACGTTCGTAGGGCTGGTCTTCGAGGTAGCGCAGGGTCAGCGCGGTGCGCCAGGGGTCGTCGAGTTGGGCCAGCGCGTCGAGCAGGGCCGCGACTTCTTCCCGCCGGATCATGGCCGCGTCGGGCGGGTGGTCATCAGTCGGGGGGTCGACCAGCGTGTCGGCCTGCCCCGTCAACACCAAGGCCTCGGATCGACGCCGTCGCCGGTGCTCGAACGCGAGGTTGCGTGCCGAGCGGTAGGCATACGCCACGGGGTCGTCAGCGTGGTGCCAGCCCGTCGAACGCCCCAGCCGAGCGAACAACTCCTGGAACAGGTCGTCGGTGGTGTCGTGCGACCGCGTAAGCTTGAACAGCAGCGCGTACAGGCCCCGCCCGTGTTCTTCCAACAGCCGCTTGAGTCGGTCGGGGTCTGGGATCGCTGCCTCCGTGCGTCTTGCCATGCCGGCCGGGCGGTTTCCTATCCAGATGCGCCGGGCCGGCCCGCGCACCGCCGCCGTATCACATTTTTCGCACCCGCGGGCGGCAACGCAATCCCGCCCCAAACATTTTCTATAAAACTAGACATTAATCTTGACGCCGCCGGCCCTTTCTTCTATTTTCATAGACATCTCTGCTGGCTGCCCCGCCTGACCGTTTCGACCCGACGCCTCACCCCTTCTCGGAACCCGACCATGCCACGCCCGCCCGCACGCTACCCGACCGACCTGGAGCTGGACATCCTCAAGATCCTCTGGCGTGAAGGGACGCTGGCGACCTCAGCCGTGCGTGACAAACTCGCCCAGGAGGCCGGGCGCGACCTCGCGCCGACGTCGGTGATCACAACACTCAACGTCATGACCAAGAAGGGCTACCTCACGCGCAAACGCGAAGGCAAGGCCTGCTACTTCCGCGCCCGGGTGCGCGAGAACACGATCTCCAAGGGCATGGTCAGTGACCTGGTCGAACGGGTCTTCGATGGTTCGGCCACGGCGATGATGCTCAACCTCGTCGAACACCAAAAGCTCACGCCCGACGACCTCAGCGAGCTCGAATCTTTAGTAAAACAGCTCAAACAACAATCGGATTCCGAGATGAAAGGGAGTCAGTGATGACCGGGGAAGCCACGCTACTCACCGGGCTTTTTTCGAGCGACACGGCGTACCGGCTAACGCTGTCGCTGGGGCACACGCTCTGGCAGGGCGTGGTGATCGGCGCGGCGGCGCTGCTGCTCGCACGCCTGCTGCGCGACTGCAGCGCGCAATCGCGACACCTGACCTACATGGCCACGCTGCTGGCGATGGCCTTGTGCCTGCCGACCAACCTGATATGGGTCGCCGGGCCGGAGCAGCCCGGGCCCGCGCACCGCACCGCCGCATCGCAACCCGACAACAACACCGCCCCCCCGTCCGACGACATCCAACCCGGGCCTGCCGTCGTCCTGCCACCCGATAGCCTCACCACGCTCCTGCCGGACACGATGAGCGATCCCGGCGCGGACTTCGATGCCGCCGACGATACCGCCGACTTGCCGCGACTCACGGGGGTGAGGGATGAGGCCTCGGCTTTGACCAACGCACACCCCACCGCTGCGTCGAACACTGCCGACGCCCAACCCGCCGCACCTGCCACCCCGTCCCGCCGGGCGCGTGCGTGGCGTGCGGCCGCGTCTTGGGTCGTGCCGATCTACGGGCTCGGCCTCCTGCTCGCCGGGGCTCGACTGATCCTCGCCTACCGGGGTGGGCAGCGGCTGCGCCGACTCGCGGTCCGCGCCGAGGTACACGCGCCGACACTCGTCGCCCGCTTCCGCGAGCAGGCCCGCCGGCTGGGGATCGCGTCCATCCCCGAATTCGCGGTATTGCCCAAGGATTTGCCCGGGCGTTACGCATACGTCGGGCCGGTCGTCATCGGCGTGCTCAAGCCGGTCGTCATGCTCCCGGCCGCGGCGATTACACAGATGACCCCGGCCCAGGTTGAGGCGGTGCTCGCCCACGAGTTGGCACACATCAAACGCTACGACCCTTGGCTGATGCTCTTCCAGCGCGCGGCCGAAACACTCCTGTTCTTCCACCCAATGGTTTGGCTGATCAGCCGACTGGCGAGCGTGGAGCGGGAACACGCGTGCGACGACCTCGCGATCAACGCCGGGGCCCAGCCCGGGCACTACGCCGAGGCGTTGTTGCATTTCGCCAAGCGGCAAGCCGACCTCGGGAGTAAGGCCCCACGCACGCTCGCGGCCGCCGCGCTCGCGATGGCACAGCGCTCCGCGCAGGGCAAGGCCCTGGAAAACCGACTGGCCCGACTGTTTGGCCGGCGGATCCCCAACCCGCTTCGGCTCACCCGCAAGGGGCTGCTCTCACTCATCCTCGTCGGGCTCGTCGGGCTAACCACACTCATCACCACCACCCGCGCCCAGCCGCCCGACCCTTACTTCACGCAGGCGGAAATCATCCCCGCGCTCGCCTACCCCGACCCCACGGCCGCCCCCCACCCGCCGCTGGCGATGCAGGTGAAGTTCGTCCGCCCCATGCACACCAGCGTCCTGTTCACCCCAGACGGCGACCCGGTGGAAGAGACATGGATGGACTATACGGGAAGCCATAACTACGGCCGCGACGATGACTTGCTCCGTGACATCCTCATCGAACTACCCGACGACTGCCCGCCGCTGACCTTCGCGCCGACCGGCTGTCGGATGGAAGTCCCCGGCGGCGTGGTGGGGCTGGGGAGCTGTCGGCCCGAGTTGTGCTATCGCGCCGATGGTACGCCGTACATCCTGATCCGTGAACATTTCAGGCATCACCATCTGGGTCATCAGCCACGCATCGACCTGACACTGGCCTACTTCGTCGGCGACGAACGCGGCGACGCCGAGGCGGCGTTCACCGGCCCGTTCCTGAGTGGCCGATCCGTCACCGATCCGTCACGGATGTACCGCATCACGACGACCATCACCCGGAAACACAACGCCGGTCCGGATGATTGGTCCGCGACGATCGAACTCCCCAAGGCGCTCGATCCCATGGACGCCAGCGTGATGGACAGCTACCTGATTGCTTATGACAAGTGGGGCCGGGCGTTTACACTTGAGAACCTCAGCTACCGGGACCTGCCCCTCGGCCGCGGCGAGATGACCTTTGTACTCGAGGGCCACGACGGGCCGGGGCTTGAAGATGTTGCTCGGCTCGCGTTGAACGAAACGCCGCGGACGACCACCTTCCGTAACATCGTCGTGGACTGGGAGGGCTGGACCGACCGCGAGGAGTCGTACCCGCCGTACATCGACGCGATGGCGGCGCACCTGGGCTGGCCTGTGGAGACTGAAGCCGACCGTGAGGCGATTCTTCACTCAGACCTGACGGTGGAAGAAGCGCTGGTGGTCGTTGACGTCGCACAGAACTACGCGGCGACGCGTGTGTGGAGGACGCTGCGCGACGCCGAGCCCCGGCTGACGTACGACGACCTCACGGCCCAAGAGCAGGCCCGGGTGCTTGCCGCCGCCACGAACTGGATAGATGCATCGGACCCCCAGGTCCAACGGGCGGGGCTGGAGATGGGGCTGTGGTCCGGCGACATGCGCTTCTGGGCACCGGCGGTCGCGCACATCCGCCGCAAGGGATACCGCGCCTCGGGCGTCCTGTATGACCTGAGCCGACAGCTGGCGGGGCAGATGCAAGCGGGGCATTTCAACGACCTCATCACACTCGTCGATACGGCCGAAAGCGCCGGGGATATCGACGGCGTGATGGCTGCTTTCCGATTGACTGGCTCACATGTCCAGCCCACGCAACGACGGAAGGCGACGGTCGATGCGCTTGTTGAGCTGGCCCGCCACGATGACCCATGGGTGTGGTATGCGGCGATCAACCGGATCCACGAGAACAGCCACACACTTCACGACGCAGACCATCAACCCGCCCGCGAGACGGTGCTCCCCCGCCTCGCCGCGGAGTCGGACGAGATGCTCCGGCGGTGCGCGATTGTCGTGCCGGACGCCGACGCGCTGGGTCGGCCGCTGCCGCCACGCGAAACGCTCCGGCTCGAACCGCTCTTCACCCCCGCGATGTGGCGGATGCTGCGCATCGGCGACTTCTTCGACCTCTACGACCAATGGGTCACCGACGACCCGGTCGACCTCGATCAGTGGGACCGGGTCGTCGGTTTCCTTGATCAGCTTGATGACGAATGGTCCCTGTCGCGCGGAGACGGCTGGTCACTGGACAACAGCGTGATCGTGCATCGAGTCGTCCAGCACCTCAACGCGGTATTCGACCAGGACCTCGGTGGGCTCGGGCAGGTCCGCACCGAGACCGCCAGCCGGGTCGGCAACGATAAGGCGTACCGCCGGATCGCCCGCGAAGCGGTGGCGTGGTATCACGGTGTTGAGGGGCCGGCTAAGGATCGGCAGGCGGAGGGGGTTGAAGTCGATCGTGCCGACCTCATCGGCACGTGGCGTCTGAATGACGAGGACTCGGCCGTGCCATACACCGACGCGGCCGGGCTCGACCCCGGATCGCACGGCTCGATGGAAACCGCCGAGGCGTTCATCGCCGCGCTGCTCACCGCCCGTGTCGGCGATGCGGAGGCGCTGACCCACACGATGGACGAGCGGCGCTGCGGCCGGTTCGCCGGGCTGGCGCTGCTGGACATCGGCGACGACTTCGGGGCCACGGCGGTCTACCGCGACCTGCGCGACCGGGATGACCATGACGAAGATGAAGCAGGCGAGGCGGCGGACGGGGATGACAACGCCGGGGGTGGGACGATCGGCGTGGTCTTCGCGCCGATCGATGTCCCCGCCGAGCTGGCGGATCAGGGCGAAGCACAACGCATGGCCCTGATCGTCGAGGTGCAGCGAGTCGATGGTCTCTGGCGTGTCACGGGCATCGACGCCGAGGAGCTGGGCGAGGACTTCTACGCGCAGGTGCAGCAAGCACACGACACCGGCCGGATCGAGATCATCCCGCATGAGGCCAAGCCGCTGCCCCCGCGCATCGTCGGCTACCGCGACCCCAAACCGCTGGACCTGCACCGGGCGATCATGGCGGGCGACCTCGAACGCGTTGAGGCGCTGCTGGAGGCGCACCCGGCCTGGGTTCATGCCCGCCTGGCCATTGAAGGCAACAACACCCCACTGCACACCGCGGTCACGCAGGCCTGCTGGAGCTACAACAAGACCGAGCAAGACGGCCGGCGCGGCGTCGCACTCTTCGGGCTGCTGCTGGACCACGGCGCGGACATCAACGCCACCAACGCGGACGGCCGGACGGTGCTGTCGGCCTTCTGCGGCGGGTACGCGCCGACCGGGCGCTCCCAGCCCGAGGCGGGGATGGCGGCGCTGCGACTGCTGATCGAGCACGGAGCGGATGTGCACCACGCCGACGACGACGGGCGGACGCCGCTGTACAGCCTGGCGTTGTCTTCGTTGGGGCACCGACAAACAGCACACGAACCGATCGCCGACGCGGCGGAACTGCTGCTCGAAGCGGGAGCGGACCCGGAACTGGGTGTTGACCCCGGCAGAAGATCGGACGATCGCCTGCGGACGCCGATGCATGTCGCGATCTACTCCCGTAACCCACACCTGCTGGCGGTGCTTTTGGAGCACGGGGCCGACCCGAGCGGGCCGAACATGCAGGCCTTCCCCCCGCTGCACGCGCTGGCCGTGGCCCGTGCGAACAACAACACGTCGGATGCCGAGTACAAGGCCGTCCTCGAGCGCGACACCCTCGCCTGCGCCCGGCTGCTGGTCGAGCACGGGGCCGACCCGTGGACGCGTGTGCTGTCCGATCGCATCTCCACGACCGGGGCGATCAACCACCGCGGCATGGAGTGCACCGCCTGGGACTGGGCCCCGGACGGCGCGATGCGGGAGTACCTCGGCGAGCTGATGGCCCCGCGGCGGGCGGAGCTGGAGGCCGAGGCCCGAGCGATCGGCGAGCGGTTTGTCCGGGCGGCGCTGGCGGGTGACGCCGAGGCGATGCGTGCCGACACGGCCGAGGTGTTTGTCCTGCACGACCCGCAGCCGACCGAGCGCATGCTGCCGCATGTCGCCGAGCTGCTGCGTGGCGAGCTCGATGTGGACCTCGATGACGACGACGCGGAGCTGCCGGTCGTCGCCGTCACCGGCCGGCTCCGCGAGGGCGGGGTCCTGCTGCGGAACAAGGAAGGGGCCGAACTCGCCTACACCGCGGTCCTGACGATCCACGACGGCGAACGCTGGCGTGTGATCGGCCTGCGTCAGACACCGCACGACAATGCAATGGGCGCGTTGCGTGGCCTCTTCGGCTTCCGCCAGGAATCGATCGGCTACGTCCGCTACCAGACCACCGGCGAGCTGCCCGCCGCCTTCGGCGGCAGCCGGACGGGGGCCGTACACCGCGCCGAGTTTGCGGTCGTCGGCCTCGATGACGCCGGGCGGATGACGATGCAATGGCACGGGCGCGGCCGACACATCGCCACGACCCAGCTCACCCGCGCCGACA